>NZ_CP019067.1:2400000-2727204 GCF_001989615.1 Halorientalis sp. IM1011
CGGGGAAAGACGAGATCCGCGAGGCCTTCCCCGCGACCGGCGAGACCTTCGCCGACATCGCCGCGACCGCTACCCGCGAACAGGCCTTCACCGCGCTGGATCTGCTGGCCAGGTACGACCGCGCGGTCAACGCCCTCGTGCTGGACGTCGACGAGACCCTCCGCTCGGCCGGCCGGACCGACAACGAGATTCCCCGAGATACGTTGCACCTCCTGACGGAGTTCCACGAGGCCGGCGTCCCCATCGTGGTCTGTACCGGCCAGACCCTGGAGAACGTCAAGGGCTTCCTGATCCAGGGGCTGGGCAACGAACTCGTCCACTCCGGGGACGTGAGCGTCGTCTACGAGGCCGGGACGGGCGTGTTCACGCCCGGTCACGGCGGCGACACCAAACAACTGCTGTACGAGGACCTCGACGCGGAGATCCGGACCGTCTTCGGGGGCGTCCGCTCGCGTGTCCTCTCGGACGCCCCCGAGGCCCTCCGGCGTGGCTGTCACCTCCAGGGCAACGAGTTCAACGTCACGATGAAGCCAAACTTCGAGACCGGGAGTCCCCGCGCCCGCGAGGTGATCGACGACGCGCTCTGTTACATGCTCGATCTGCTCGGTGACGCCGTTCTGCGGGAAGTCGATCTCGACGCCGACGCCGCCGACGATACCGCAGACGCCGTCGATGCCGACGCGAACTCCGACACCGCCGCCGCGTGGGCGAGAGCCTACTACGCCGCACAGGATCCCGAGATCCGGACGGTGCTGGAGGGTGAGGGCGGAACGGCCGACGCCGACCCCGAGGACGTGCCCGAGGCGGTCGCCGCCGTGTTCGACCGGATCGACGTGGCATACTACGAGGCCGACGCAGCCGAGATCGGGAGCCTCGAACTCAACAAGGTCGCCGGGGTCGAGGCCGCCTTCGACGTGCTGGGGATCGACGAGCCCTTCTGTGTGGTGATGGGCGATTCGAAGAGCGACCTCCGGGTGATGGAGTGGGTCGCGGAGAACGACATCGGGCTCGCGGCCGCGCCCGAACACGCCTCCCGGGACGTACTGGACCACGTGATGGGGACCGACGAACTCGTCTTCGATCCCGGCGACGCGACCGACGTGCTGGCGACGATCTACGCGCTAAATCGGCTAGCGAGGATAGAGTCCTGAGAGCCGTAATACTTTAGCGGTAATACCGGTTAGGTACGACTATGACGCGGGTCACCGAGAAGGGTCAGGTCACGATTCCGAAGTCGATCCGAGAGGAACTCGGCATCAGACCCGGCGATGAGATCACCTTCGTCGAGACCGAGGAAGGCTACGTCGTCAGGAAGGACGTCGACGAGTCACGCTTCGAGAAGTGGCGGGGCGTGGCCGACACGGACCACACTGTGGACGAACGCATGGACGAACTTCGCGAGACGCGATGACGACCGTTGTAGACACGAGCGCTCTGCTTGCACTACTCTATCCCGACGATGCGCACAACCAGCGGGCGAAAAGGGCTCTCGTGGCGGCCGACGAAGCCGGGAAAATCGTGATCAATCCCGTCGTGTACGCCGAGCTCGCCGCCGACGACACGTTCGAGGACCGAGACGCACTCGATTACTTCCTCGACGATACCGGCATCGCGGTCGAATCCATTACCCGCGACACCGCGGCACGCGCTGGCGAGTGCTTCCAGACGTACCTGTCCCGTAGAGGTGAGAAGCTACAATGTTCGACCTGCGGAAGAGAGACCACTTTCGAGTGTCCGGACTGCGAATCGTCGATCACCGCGCGCCAGCACGTCGCCGCGGACTTTCTGATCGGCGCACACGCCGAAACCGCCGGTACCCTGCTCACTTTCGACGGCGGCTTCTTCCGGGATTACTTCGACGTCGAGATGCTACAGATAGAAGAGTAGTGAAATCAGGCCGAGCCGCTCACTTTCTCGTGTTCGGAGGTCAGGTGGAACTCCAGGGAGTCGCCGGGGTGGAGGGCCGTGTCGGCGGTGACCGGATCGTGGTTCGTGTCGGGATTTCGGACTGCGATCACGTCCGAGCGCAGGCGGTTCCCGTCGAGCATCCCGCTCGCGACCTGGGACCCGTACAGGTCCGCGAGTCTGTCGATTACCTCGTGTACCGTCTCCCCCTCCCGGACGCCGACGTGTGCCTCCTGGGCCCCGACCCGCGCCGCGAGCGAGCGGCTGATTTCGATGTCGCACATGGTTACTCGTATCTACTGGCTCCACCGACAAAAAGTTAACTCACTCTCGAAAAAGATACTCGACGAACCGGGGGAAGGGCTTACCCGCTCGGGCGTGGAGGGGGAGACGATGGCAGATCCGACCGCCGGGAGCGCGGATCCGCTCCCTCTGTACGGTGTCGTTCCGCCGACCGTCACGGCCTTCGACGCCGACGAGTCGGTCGACCTCGACGCGACCGCGGCCCACGCCCGCTTCGTCGTCGACGCTGGCTGTCACGGCGTCTTCCCGCTCGGAACCAACGGCGAGTTCCCGCTGTTGACCGGCGAGGAACGCCGCCGCGTGGTCGAGACCGTCGTCGACGAGATCGAGAGCGTCCCCGTGGTCCCCGGGGTGGGCGCGCCGAGCACGCACGAGACGGTCGCCAACGCCGAGCACGCGGCCGACGCGGGTGCGGACGGCGTCATCGTCGTCACGCCGTACTACTACCCGCTCGACGACGCGGCGGCCGTCGACCACTACCGGCGGGTCGCCGAGGCCGTCGACGTGCCGGTCTACGTCTACCACATCCCCTCCCGCACGGGCAACGCGCTCTCGCTGTCCGCGCTCGATCGAATCGCCGAAATCGACGGCATCGCGGGGCTGAAGGATTCCAGCAAGGACGTGCCCTGGCTCGGACAGGCCGTCGACCGCCACCCCGAGTTGAGTTTTCTTGTGGGGTCGGACTCGCTTCTGTTCCCCGGCCTCGAAATCGGTTGTTCCGGGCTGGTGAGCGCCGTCGCCAACGCCTTCCCCGAACTCGTCGTCGACCTCTACGAGGCGTACGCAGCGGGCGACGAGGACCGCGCCCGCGACCTCCAGAGCCGGGTGTACGACGTACGGGCGGCGATGAAACGCGGGCCGTACATGGCCGGCGTCAAGACCGCACTCTCCCTGCGGGACCTCGATTTCGACGTGGGTCCGCTCCGGCGACCGCTCCGCCGGATGGACGAGGACGACCGGGCGGCCCTGGAGTCGGACCTCGCCGACCTCGACCTCCCGTAAGACCGGAAAGCTTGATGGCGTTGCCCGAGCCAGTGCGAGGCATGCTGGGGTCGCTCGCTCGGCTGATCGACACGCCGACGGTCGTCGTCCTGTTGCTGGTCGGGGCCGTGATCGTGGTCGCGACCGGCGTCCAGTCGAACCCGACCCTCCAGGTGCTCGGCGGGTTCGTCGCCGTGCTGGTGGTCGTCGTCGCCCTCCTCGTCCTCTTTTTCGTCTTCATCAAGCGACTCAACGAGGACATCGACTCCGACCGGCACGACCTCCGCCGGCAACTCGACGACCTCGTCGAGGACGACGAGGAGTGAGCGCCCCCGCGTTTTAGGACTCCCGCGTGGAACGGAGTCCATGGGAATCGACTACGAGAGCCTCCGGGATCCCAACGCCGAGTACACCATGCGGGACCTCTCGGCCGAGACGATGGGCGTCCGGGCGAAACGCGGCGGCGGCCGCGACGTGGAGATCACCGACGTCCAGACGACGATGGTCGACGGCAACTTCCCGTGGACGCTCGTCCGCGTCTACACCGACGCCGGGGTCGCCGGCACCGGCGAGGCCTACTGGGGCGCGGGCGTCCCCGAGCTGATCGCGCGGATGAAACCCTTCCTCGTCGGGGAGAACCCCCTCGACATCGACCGGCTCTACGAACACCTGATCCAGAAGATGTCCGGCGAGGGCTCGGTCGAGGGCGTCACCGTCACCGCCGTCGCGGGAATCGAGGTCGCGCTACACGACCTCGCGGGGAAGATCCTCGAACTCCCGGCCTACCAGTTGCTCGGCGGCAAATACCGGGATTCGATGCGAGTCTACTGCGACTGCCACACCGAGGAAGAGGCCGACCCGGAGGCCTGCGCCGACGAGGCCGAACGCGTCGTCGAGGAGTTGGGCTACGACGCCCTGAAATTCGATCTGGACGTGCCCAGCGGCCTCGAGAAGGATCGCGCCAACCGTCACCTCCGGCCCGGTGAGATCCGCCACAAGACCGAGATCGTCGAGCAGGTCACCGAGCGCGTCCTCGACCGGGCCGACGTGGCCTTCGACTGCCACTGGACCTTCTCGGGCAACTCCGCCGAACGGCTGGCCGACGCCATCGAGGAGTTCGACGTGTGGTGGCTCGAAGATCCCGTCCCGCCCGAGAATCTCGAGGTACAGGAGCGGGTCACCCGGTCGACGACGACCCCGATCGCGGTCGGGGAGAACCGGTACCGCGTGACCGAACTCCGCCGGCTGGTCGAACGCGGGGCCGTCGACATCGTCGCCCCGGACCTGCCGAAGGTCGGTGGCATGCGCGAGACCCGGAAGATCGCCGACGTGGCCAACCAGCACTACGTCCCAGTCGCGATGCACAACGTCGCCTCGCCCGTCGCCACCGTCGCCGCTGCCCACGTAGGAACCGCGATCCCGAACGCGCTGGCCGTCGAGTTCCACTCCTACGAACTGGACTGGTGGGATGATCTGGTCGAGGGGCCGGTGATCGAGGACGGGGAGATCGAGGTCCCGGAGGAGCCGGGACTCGGGATCACGCTCGATATGGACGCCGTGGCCGAGCACATGGTCGACGGGGAGGAACTCTTTGACCCGGCGTGACCGCGCGAGCTACAGTTCGACGCGCTCACCGCGCTCGCCCGACTCGTAGATCGCCTCGATGATTCGCATGTCGGTCAGCCCGTGTTCACCGTCCCCCTCCGGCTGTTCCGTCGTGAGGACGCGGTCGGCGAAGTAATCGAACTCCTCGCGCATCTGATCGACCTGCTCGAACTCGATATCGGCGGTCGTCTCGCCTCTGGAGACGGTCACCTGCCGGGGCTCGCTCGGGAAGAAGGCGGGGTCGATCCGGGCGCGACCCTCGGTGCCGATCACCTCGATGTGACTGGACTGGGCCGCGGCCTGACTGGCCGTGCAGGTTGCGAACACACCCTCGGGGAATTCGAGGGTGAACGCGGCCCGCTCGTCCGGCACGTCGTCGAAAGCCGCTCCCGAGGAGTCCATCGAGGCCCGGACGGCGACCGGATCGCCCTCCAGCAGGAAGCGGGCGGTGTTCAGCGGGTAGAGGCCGATATCGGTGACCGAGGCTCCCGGGCCCGCGAGTTCGGGGTCCAGCCGCCACTGGTCGGGGTTCGGGATCATCTCGAGGAGGGGCTGGGACATGTGCCCGTGGACAGCGACGGGGTCGCCGAGTAGCCCTTCCCGGAGCAGGTCCCGGACCCGTCGCACGGCGGGCTCGGTGTGCATGCGGTAGGCGACCATGAGGGTGATCCCGGCCTCGTCGGTGGCCGCGACCATCCGTTCGGCCCGCTCGACGTTCGCTTCCATCGGCTTCTCACAGAGAACGGCCTTCCCGAACTCGGCGGCCGACGCGACGTATTCGAGGTGGGTCGCGTTGGGCGTGGCGACGTAGACGGCGTCGTAGGCGTCGGTCGCTGCCCCGTCGTGGAACTGCTCGGCCGAGAGTCCGTGTTCGATCCCTGCGTCGGCGGCGACCTCGCGGGCCTTTTCGCGGGTGCGGCTGACCGCGACGGTCGTCTCACACAGGGCCGAATCGGCGATGGCGGGGATCGCCTCCTCGCGCGTCCACCAGCCCAGTCCCACCACGGCCACGCGGAGCGGCCCCGCGTCGTCGCCCGAGACCCGCCAGTCCCGCTCTGTGAACTCGTCGAGAACGGTGGTGAGGTCCATACCCACCGTTCGCTCCCCACGCGAAAAGGCACCGGGGTCGACCCCCTGACACGTCGCCGTGAGGGGCCGGCGTCGATCCGGCGTGCGGTTATCAGCGCTGATTCCCTCGTGCGTACACTTAACTTGGCGTGACGGGTTTGGGAACACATGCCATTCGGCATCCCTGTACTCACAGGGTTGCTCGTCCTCTCTGGCGCGCTCTCGACGGCGGTCGCGGCGTTCCTCTGGAACGAGCGCCCGAGGTCGGGAGCGACGCCGCTGATCTTCGTCGAGATCAGTCTGGCGCTGTGGGCGTTCGGACAAGCGCTGGTCGTCGCCGGCGAGCAGGTATCCCTGACCGCCGGTGCCGCGACGACGCTGTTCGCGATGTCGTTCATCGGCCCGGCGCTGTTTCTGTTCGCACGCCAGTACACGGGCCACACGGCCGGCGTCTCGAGGCGACTCGTCGCGGGACTGGCGATCGTCCCGCTCGCCGTCTTCGCCGTCGGCGTCCTGAGCGTCGTCGGGGCTGTCGGACTCGGCCCCGTCCGTCTCGGCCACGCCGGCCAGTCGACGCTGGCGGCCGAATACGGCCCGGTCTTCTGGGGTGTCGTCGCGTACTCGTACGCGCTGCTCTTTCTCGGCGACTACTACCTGTTCGGGAAGTTCGTCGGCTCCCGGAACGTCTACCGGAAGCGGACCTTCTTCTTTCTGACCTACAGCCTCCTGCTGACGGGGTGTCACGCGCTGAGTACCGCAGGTCTGAGCCCGACGCCGCACTACACGCTCGCCCCGCTGGCGAATCTGGTCTTCGGCTCGTTCTCGCTGCTGGTGTTCGTCGGCTACCGATCCTACGAGTTCCTCCCGCTCCGGCCGATCCTCGAACTGGTCGGGTCACAGTCAAAGAGCCTCGCGCCGGTCGCCCGGACCGCCATGATCGAGGAGATGGGCGGCGGGATGCTCGTGACCGACCACCGCAACCGCGTCGTCGACATCAACCCGATGGGCCGGAAGATCGTGGGCGACCCCGACGCACGCGTCGTCGGTCGCCAGCTCGAGGCGGTCCTCCCGCCCGAGATATTCGTCGACGAGGACGATACGCGCCTCCTCGATCCCCACGTGGCGGGCGAGTTCACTGGCGTCTGGGTCCGGACGCCGTCGGGTGCGAAGCGCTGTTTCGACGTGACGATCACCGAACTCGACGGCGAGGGGACGACCGGCCGCGTCTCGTTGATCCACGACGTGACCGAGCGCGAGCGCCGAAAACAGGCCCTCGAAGAACGGACCGCCGAACTCAGACGACAGAACGAACAGCTGGAGGACTTCGCGGGCATCGTCTCCCACGACCTCCGGAACCCGCTGAACGTCGCCGACGGAGCCATCGAGTTGGCCCGCCGGAACGAACAGTTCGACTACCTCGACCGCGCGGAGAACGCCCACGACCGCATGGAGACGATCATCGAGGACGTGCTGACGCTGGCCCGCCAGGGCCAGACCGTCGACGAGACCGAGTCGGTCTCCCTCCACTCCGTCGCCGCCGAGGCCTGGGCGAACGTCGACACCCGCGACGCCACCCTGGAGCGTCGTGACGACGTGACCTTCGAGGCCGACCGTACCCGACTGCTCCGACTGTTCGAGAACCTCTTCCGGAACGCTGTCGAACACGGTTCGACGAGCCCTCCTTCGCAGGCTCAGGAGGACGCTGTCGAACACGGCGGCGACTCGGTGACGGTGACGGTCGGTACTGTGGGCGAGGAGTCGACGACGGACGAGCCGCTGCGGTCGGGCCCGCGCGGCTTCTACGTCGCCGACGACGGCTCCGGTATCCCCGAGGACGAGCGCGAGGTCGTGCTGGAGCAGGGCTACTCCACCAGCGAGGAGGGGACCGGACTCGGCCTCTCGATCGTCAACACCGCCGCCGACGCTCACGGCTGGGAGATCGCCGTGACCGAGAGCGAGGACGGTGGCGCGAAGTTCGAGATCACGGGGCTGGCCGGCACCGAACCGTCGCTGGAGAGCGAACCGGAGCCCTGACCGATACTGCCGGCCGGACGTCTGTCACATCCCGAGCGACGCGAACAATAACCGCTCACAGTAGTTTGGGAACACGCCGTCCGTCGGTATCACTCCATGTGCCGCACGACGGTGTGGCGACACCGTTCGTGGGGCACGAGATCGTCGGCTCGCTCGGGCGTCCCCGACGGGTGCTCGCTGGCCGCTTCGCGGATGATCGACCGCAGTTCGTCGAGGTCGACCGGCCCCCGGTCGTCGATTTCGGACCGCACGTCCGCACAGACCTGCGAGTCGTCCTGTCCGACGGAGTCGACCCAGCGGAACCGCACGTCGCCGCCGGCCTGGTCGGTGAACGTCCGGACGCGGGCCAGGTTCCGGATCGACGCCACTTCCGTGTCGACGATGGTCCGGGCGCGTTCCTCGTCCATGTCGAGTTCCCGGGCGACACGGTCGGCGATCATCGACCGGGCGTACCCCTCCTCGCGGCCCAACTCGGCAGCGAGAATCTCTGCGACCTGCCGGGCGTCCTCCCCGGAGAGGCCGTAGTGTTCCAGGATCGACCCGGCGCGGCGCTCCACGTCGACCGCGAGTTCGAGCTCTCCGTCGTCGCCGTCGTCGGTCGCGTCCCCCTCGCCGCCGAGCAACCCGCTGACCCAGCTACGCAAACCCATGTGACTGGATATCTCCCTCTCCGATATAAAGTTCGGCTACATTTCGGTCGGAGAACTCCCGACGACGGCCCCGCCCGCCGCCGTCCCATCAGTCCGCGACCAGCGCGTCTTCCAGCAGTTCCAGCGGATGGCGGATCTCGTAGCCCGTGCCGTGTTCCATCTGCATCGCGCAGGTCGGACACTCCGTCATCCCCGTCTCGCCGTCGGCGTCGGCCATCTCCGCGAACATCTCCTCGCCGATCGCCATGGATGTGTCGTACTTCTCGGCCTTCCAGCCGTAGGTGCCCGAGATGCCCGAACAGGAGTCGCCCACGTCCTCGACCCCCACGCCGTCCAGATCGCGGAACAGCTCGACGGCCTGCCGGTCCAGCCCCTGATTCCGGGCGTGACACGGCGCGTGGTAGGCCAGTTCCTCGCCCTCGCCACCGACCTCCGCCTCGTCGAGCGCCCCTCGCAGGTCCTCGTGGATGCGCAGGTACTCCAGGGCCTCGTAGGTGTGAGCCGCCACGTCGGCGGTGCCCTCGAAGGTAAATAGCTCGGGGTACTCCTGTCGGAGCGACATCGAGCAGGAGGTACAGGAGCAGATCACGTCGTAGCCCTCGTCGATCAGGTCCGAGAAATTGCTGACGTTGGTCTCGGCGTCCCGGCGGGCGTCGTCGAGCATGCCGTTGGCGAACATCGGCGTGCCCGAACAGCCCTGCTCGGGGACGGCGACCTCGTAGCCGAAGTGCTCGAACACCCGGACCATGGCCTTCGCCACCTCGGGCGTGTTGTAGTTGGCGTAACAGCCGTGGAAGTACGCGACGCGTTTGTCTTCACTCTGCACGTCCGCCCCGCCACGATCGGCTCGCGCCTCCCGCGCTCGCTTCTTCGAGGTGGCTGCGCCACCTCGCTCTTCCCACCACTCCCTGAACGTCTCCGTGGCGAACTCGGGGAACTCCCGTTCGGCCGTGAGTCCGAACAGTTTCTCGCCGAGTTTGCGCAGCGGGCCGTTGTTCGCGAGGGCGTTGGTCAGCCGCGGGACCTTGCTCCCGAGCCACGCGCCCTTGCGATAGTTCGCCAGGACGCGGTTGCGCCAGTACTCGACGGAGAACTTGCTCATCTGTCCGTCGACGTACTCGGCGCGAGCCTCGTTGTGCATCTGGCTGAGGGGCACGTCGGCCGGACAGGCGTCGTCACAGCGCATGCAGTTCGAGCAGTCCATGATCGAGGGGTCGATCTCGCTGTCTTCCTTGCGCTTGAGTCGCCACTGCTCGGGCCCCTGGAACTTCGGCCCGGGGAACTCGTCGTCGACCTCGGCGACGGGGCAGTTCGTATCGCAGGTCGAGCACTTATAACAGGAGTCCGCCCCGCTCCGGAGGTCGAGGTCGCCCTCGGGGAAGACCTCGACGGGCTCGAAGTCTTCGTTCGCGTCGCCTCGCTCGCCGTCCGGTACGCCTCGGTCGTCGGGGGAGTCTGCGTCGCTCACGTGTTCTCACCTGCCAGCCTGCCGGCGTGGGAGCCCGTCGCCAGCGAGACGCCGCTGCCGGACTTCTCCGCCGCAAAGTCGTAGTTGCCCAGCACGGCACCCGCCGCCCGGAGGTTGTCGAACTCGATCTTTCCATGTGCATCCCGGGGTCGCAGCTCCCGGTCGGGATCGACGCCGAACCGTGCGAACCGGTGGTCGCCGAACGCGTCGTCCGCGAACCAGTCGTAACGGTCCGATGGATGGGCGACGTGGCAGTCGAAGATCGGCTCTTCGACGCCCGATCGGTCCGACTCGATCCCCTTCCCGACCAGTCCGCCGGTCGCCAGCACGAACTGCTCGGCCCCGTAGGGAACCGTCGAACCGGTGCGGTCGACGAGGACGGTCTCGACGCCGTTGCCCCTCGACTTCGACTCGTAGCCGACCACTGGGTTCCCGGTCTCGATGCGGACGCCGGCCTCGTCCAGCGCGTCGTAGAGCCGGTCTTCCAGCCGAAGGCCGGGGAGGCTCGGCGGCCCCATCGGGATCTCGAACACGGCCGCGCCGAGGTGTGATTCGAGATCGGCTCGAACCTCCTCCGGGTGGTCGTCGCCGAGGACGGCCGGGAACCCCACGCGATCTTCGCCGTCCATGTGGGTCGTGACCCGCTCTGTGACTTCCCGGCGGACGCCGCGCCCCGCATCGACCCCCTCGTCCCGGTCGAGCAGTTGTGCGAACCGGGTCACCTTCGGGTCCGCGCTGGAGAGTTCTGGAAACTCGACGGCCGCGCCGCGGGCCGTGAAGGGCACGCCCGTCGCGTTCAGCCGGGCGGCCGACAGCGACGCGTCGAACCCGGCCAGCCGCTCGAACCCCACCAGCAGGGCGTCCCGCTCGTCGCTCGCGAGCCCCGCGGACACGCTCGCGGGATACCGCGCCGTGGGTTTGACCCGCCCGCCCTGCGTCGGGATCAGCGCGTTCCGTTCGGTGTGGTTGCCTTCGTAGGTATTACCCACAATCTCGTCGAACAGTGCCAGTCCCGCCTCGACCGCGTCTCGGCCGACCCGCTCGTAGGGGTGACCCTCGGGGAGGTCGGACAGCGCCGCGAAGGGGTCGGCCAGCGGCCCCTCGCCGTCGGGGGTGTAACCCAGTACGTCGATCAGGCCGCTGGCGTGGCGTAGCGTCGGCTGTTTGGACGAAACGAGGCGCACGTCTGCGCCGGTCCGGGCCGCGGAGATCGCGGCGGTCGCCCCGGCCAGTCCGCCGCCGATCACCAGCACGTCCTGCTCAATCGCCACCAGGAGCACCTCCGTCGAAGGCCTCGAAGTCGACGGTGCGGTCGTCGGCCTCCGTCCGACTCCCGGCGGCACTCCGCGCCGCCCGATCCCGGTTCATCGTTGCCGCGTGCAGTGCGTAGGTCAACATTGCCTGTGAGAGCTGTTCGCCCCACAGCGCGTGGCGCTGGCCCTTCCAGCGCTCCTGGTACAGTTCGTCCAGCGCCGCGGTGGCCTGCTCGGGGTCGTACTCGGGATGGAGTTCGTCTGCCATCGCGTGGGCACAGAAGCCGCCCTGACAGTTGCCCATCGACGCGCGCGTCCGGATGCGGACCGCGTTGAGGTCCGTCCCCGACTGGCCGATGGCGTCCCGAAGTTCCGCACGGGTGACGCCCTCGCAGGAACAGACCACGGGATTGGGCTCGTCGGTGTCGAGCACGTCGGACGCGCGGTCGCCGAGCCGCTGTTTGCTCCGACGAGCGACTGGCGAACTGAGCCCGAACGCGTCCATCGCGTCGTCGAGGACGCGCTCGTCGCGACTTCCCGGCAGGGGCACCTCGGCGGTCCGGCAGGTCGCCGAGACACCCAGTCGATCACAGACGTGATCGCTGACGTCCTCGGCCATCATCCGGTAGGTGGTGAACTTCCCGCCGACGATGGTGGTGAGTCCGGGCAGGCCGTCCCGGTCGGCGTGGTCGAGCAGGAAGAAATCGCGGGTGATATCCTCGGAGTCCGCAGTTCCCGAGCCCGGCGGTTCGTACAGCGGCCGCACCCCCCAGTAGGATCTGATGGTTCGGGCCTCCTGCAGAACGGGGAGGAGTTTCGACAGTTCCTCGATCACGAGGTCGACCTCCCACTGTTCTTCGGGGTAGTCCTCGGGGTCCTCGACCTCTTCGTCGGTCGTCCCGAGGATGCAGGTGGTCTCGTGGGGCACGACGATGTCGGCGTTGCCCTTCGGCTTGCACCGATTTATGACGGTGTCGACCTGCCGGACGTTCATCACCGTCATCACGCCTTTCGAGGGGCGAACGTCCACGTCGACGCCGGCCATCTCGCCGATTCCGCCCGCCCAGGCACCCGTCGCGTTGATCACGTGGTCGGCCTCGATCCGCTCGGTCGCGCCGGGGCTGCGGTGGCTCCGCGTCCCCGGTCCGCTCCCGTGTTCGATCTCCGCCCCGACGACCTCGCCGGACTCGACGAGCAGGTCGGTCACTTCGGCGTGGGTCTCGATCCGCGCACCGTGGTTCTCGGCGCTCGCGGCGTTGGCCACGCAGAGTCTGAAGGGGTCGACTGCCCCGTCGGGCACCGCGATGGCCTTGTCCACGTCCTCGGCGAGGTAGGGTTCGCGCTGGCGGGCCTCCCGCCCGGAGAGGACTTCGGCGGGGATGCCACACGCCTCACATCCCTGGAGTTTCCGCTCGAAGTACGCCTCGCTGTCTTCGGGACGCTTGACGAACAGGCCACCGGTCTCCTCGACGCAGTGGCTCGCGATGTCTTCGAGGACGCGGGTCTCGGCGATGCACTCCCGGGCGCTGTCCCGGTCGGAGACGGCGTAGCGCGCGCCGCTGTGGAGCAGGCCGTGCATCCGGCCGGTCGTCCCGTGAGTCAGGTTCCCCTGCTCGACGAGCGTCACGTCGAGTCCGCGCATCGCCAGGTCCCGCGCGATGCCACAGCCCGTCGACCCGCCGCCGATCACCAGCACCGTCGGTGCGTCCGGCATCTATCGCGGGATAGGGCCCCGGACACAAATGTGCACCGTCGGCGGCGCGGCCGAGGCGTACCTTCAAGGCGAGGGTGGCTGTACATGGCGGCGAGCGACCATGGGAGACACCTACGTCGGGGCGATCGACCAGGGGACGACCGGGACCCGGTTCATGGTCTTCGATCACGGGGGGCAGGTCGTCGGGAGCGCTTACGAGACGCACGAACAGATCTACCCCGAACCCGGCTGGGTCGAACACGACCCCGTCGAGATCTGGGAGAACGTGCAGTCCGTGATCGACCGGGCGCTCGACGACGCGACCATCGACGCGTCGCAACTGGCGGCGCTCGGCATCACGAACCAGCGCGAGACGACCGTCCTCTGGGACGCCGAGACCGGCGACCCCGTCTACAACGCCATCGTCTGGCAGGACCGGCGGACCACCGACCGCGTCGAGGAACTGGCGGCCGACGGCACGGCCGAGTGGATTCGCGAGAAGACGGGCCTGCAACCCGACCCCTACTTCTCGGCGACGAAGGTCGAGTGGCTGCTGGAAAACGCCGATCCGATCAAGATGGAGCGCACCCGGCCCGAGGACGTGCGCGACCGCGCCGAGGCCGGCGAGCTGTGTTTCGGCACCGTCGATAGCTGGCTGATCTACAACCTGACCGGGACCCACGTCACCGACGTGACCAACGCCTCGCGGACCATGCTGTACAACATCCACGACCTCGCGTGGGACGACGACCTGCTCGCGGAGTTCTCCGTCCCCGCCGCCGTCCTGCCGGAGGTCCGTCCCTCCTCGGACGAGGACTGCTACGGCCACACCGACCCCGACGGCTTCCTCGACGCCGAGATTCCGGTCGCGGGCGCGCTCGGCGACCAGCAGGCCGCCCTCTTCGGCCAGACCTGCTTCGACGCGGGCGACGCCAAGAACACCTACGGCACCGGCTCCTTCTTCCTGCTCAACACCGGCACCGAGGCGGTCGAGAGCGATCACGGCCTGCTGACGACCGTCGGCTTCCAGCGCTCGGGCGAACCCGTCCAGTACGCGCTGGAGGGGTCGATCTTCGTCACCGGGGCGGCCATCGAGTGGCTCGAAGACGTGGACCTCATCGACAGCCCCGCCGAGACCGCGGAACTCGCCCGTTCGGTCGAGGGGACCGACGGCGTCTACGTCGTCCCCGCGTTCACCGGCCTCGGCGCGCCACACTGGGACGGCCGCGCCCGCGGGACCATCGTCGGCATGACCCGGGGCACACGCCGCGAACACATCGTCCGCGCGACCCTGGAGGCCATCGCCTACCAGACCCGGGACGTGGCCGAGGCGATGGAAGCCGACGCCGGCGTCGCGGTGGAGAGTCTGAAAGTCGACGGCGGTGCGGTCAAGAACAACTTCCTCTGTCAGCTCCAGTCCGACATCGTCGGGGTCGACATCGTCCGCCCGGAGGTCGACGAGACGACGGCCCTCGGCGCGGCCTACGCCGCCGGCCTCGCGGTCGGCTACTGGGACTCACTCGACGAACTCCGGGCCAACTGGCACGTCGACGCCCGGTTCACGCCGGAGATGGATCCGGACGACGCCGACGCGAAGTTCGACCGCTGGCACGACGCCGTCGACCGGTCGATGGACTGGGCCCGCGACGACGCGGACTGACGGGACGACCGATCAGTTACCGCCGGATTCGCCCCCGATCACCAGTGCCGCCTGCGCCGACACTGCCGCAGGGGCTCATCTGCGAATTCGCCCCCGATCACCAGTGCCACCTGCGCCGGCACTGCCGCAGGGGCTCATCTGCGAATTCGCCCCCGATCACCAGTGCCGCCGGTCATCGCACTCGCGACAGCCCCTTTCACCACGATGTCGTCCCCGTACTCGGTCAGCCGGATCTCCGGCACGTTCGAGACCACCAGGTCGGGCAGGCGCTCGCGGACGGGATCAAGCACCAGTTCGGGGTTGTTCAGCGCGACCGCACCACCCACGGAAATCGTGATCGGGGCGTAGGCGTGGACGATGGTCGCGATCCCGTGGCTGTTCCAGTGAGCCAGCCGATCCAGCACCCGGTCGGCCAGCGGATCCTCCTCCGCTGCCTCGAACACCGCCGCCGCGTCGAAATCCGGCTCATCGAGCGACAGCTCGGTCGCCACGTCCCCGCGCTCGTGGAGGATCCGGGCGTATTCGGGGATGTTCTCGCCGGAGCAGAACGCTTCCCAGTGACCGGTGCCGCCACAGCCACAGGTCACTGGCCCCTCCGAGTCCAGCGCGACGTGGCCGATTTCGCCGGCGTTGCCGTCCCAGCCCGACAGCAGATGGCCGTCGACGCAGACCCCGGCCCCGATCCCCGAGGAGATGGTCAGGTAGACCATGTCGTCGGGTGCGCAGTCGGCGTAGAACCGCTCGGCGAGGACGCCGGCGTTGGCGTCGTTGTGGAGGTAGACTGCCTCGCTGTCGACGAGGTTCTCCACCGGGCCGACTAGCGGGATGCGGTCCGCGCCCTCGACGTTCACGGGGTTCTCGACGGCTCCGGCGGCCGTATCGAGCGGGCCGATGGAGCCGATCCCGACGGCGTTGAGCCGCGTGGTCGTCGTGCCCGCGGCCTCGCAGGCCGACCGCAGCGAGTCGAGGACGGCCTCCGTGACGGCGATGCCACCCTCGTTCTGGGGCGTCGGCCGCCGATCGCGGCCGAGGATCCGCCCCTCCACGTCCGTCACGACGGCCCGGAGGTTCGTCGCCCCGAGGTCGACTCCCGCGTACATTCTCGCCTGAACCGTGGCCCGGCGCGCACTTAAGACCGTTCGCTCGCCGCGCTCCCCATCCCATCCCGCAACTACGACGCAGTCACGGCGTCACTCCGATCGGTCCGTGATCCGGTCGGCGTAGACCACACCGCGCTCGCCGTCGAGCGTCACGTCGGTCCCGGCGGCCACGTCGCCGAGATCCGCGTCCGCGATGGTCGGGACGCCCAGCTCGCGGGCGACGATGGCGGCGTAGCCAGTGACACCCTCGTGGGCAGTGACGATGCCGCCGATGGCCGAGAGGTCGCCCTCGAACTCGCCGTCGAAGTCGTCCGGGACGGCGAGGATCGCTCCCTCGGGCATTCCGGCGAGGTCGCCGTCCTCGACGTGGTAGACGGGCCCCGACATCACGCCGTCGACGACCGGGCGGCCCGAGACGAGCGTCTCGGCAGCGACGTGGACCTTGAGCGTGTTGGCGGTGTCCAGTCCCTCGAGTTCGGTCATCATCCCCGCGAGGACGACCACCGTCTCCCCTGGTTCGACCACACCTGCGTCGATGGCCGACTGCACTGCGGTCTGGATCACCGCGTTCGCCCCGTCCTCGGTGTAGCTGGCGAACTCGGGGCGAATCCCCCACGACAGCGAGAGCTGGCGGCGAACGCGCTCGCTCGGCGTGGCGGCGACGATGGGCACGTCCGGGCGGTACTTGGCGGCCTTCCGGGCGGTGTAGCCCGACTCGGAGGCCGCGACGATGGCGCTGGCTCCTACGTCACGTGCCAGGAAGCGCGCGGACCGGGCCAGCGCGTCGGTCCGGCTCTCGCCCGCGGGCGGCACGCGCTGCTCGCGGGACTCGTCGTACTCCCCGCTGCCCTCCAC
This sequence comes from Halorientalis sp. IM1011, assembly GCF_001989615.1. Taxonomy (NCBI): domain Archaea; kingdom Methanobacteriati; phylum Methanobacteriota; class Halobacteria; order Halobacteriales; family Haloarculaceae; genus Halorientalis; species Halorientalis sp. IM1011. The sequence continues at coordinate 2,416,576 of NZ_CP019067.1, forward strand.
GTCCCGGATGATCCGGTCCATCGTTTCGACCACGGTGGCGGGGTGGTCACCGATGGCGGTCTCGCCCGAGAGCATCACGGCGTCGGTCCCGTCGAGTACGGCGTTGGCCACGTCCGAGGCCTCCGCGCGGGTCGGCCGGCGCTCGTGGACCATCGAGTCGAGCATCTCCGTCGCGGTGATGACCGGGACGCCCGCGCGGTGACACCGGCGGATGACTCGCTTCTGGATGAGCGGGACCTCCTCCATCGGGCACTCGACGCCGAGGTCGCCCCGGGCGACCATCACGCCCGCGGCCTCGTCGGCGATGGCGTCGATGTTCGCGACCGCGTCGGCACGCTCGATCTTGGCGACCACCGGAATATCACCGCCCGCGTCGTCGATGGCTTCGGCCACCTCGTAGACGTCTTCGCCGCTCCGGACGAAACTGGCCGCGACGAACTCCACGTCCTGCTCGACGGCGACTTCGATGTCCCGCCGGTCCTGCTCGGTGACCACGGGGAGTCCGAGGTCGACGCCGGGGACGTTGACGCCCTTGTTCCCGGCGAGGTCGCCGCCGTCCTCGACGCGTGCGACGACAACTTCTCCGTCGCTCTCCTCGACGACCGTCTCGATACGTCCGTCGTCGAGCAGGACGCGGTCGCCGGGCTGGGCGGCCGCGATCGAATCCGAGAGGCCGATCTCCTCGGGGGTGGCGGTCTCGCCGACCGAAAACCGGACGGTCGAGCCGGTCTCGACGTGGACCGGTTCGTCGGTGGAGGCCGTCCGGATCTCCGGGCCTGCGAGGTCGTACATGACCGGCACGGGTGCGCCGAGGTCGCCGCTCACGTCGCGGATGCGGTCGATCACTTCGCGGCGGTCCTCGGGGGTGCCGTGGCTGGCGTTCAGCCGCGCCACGTCCATCCCCGCCTCGACCAACTCGCGCAGTCGCTCTCGCGAGTCCGAGGCCGGGCCGATCGTGCAGACGATCTTCGCGTTGCGCATGGGTTCGATGTGGTCGCTGCCCACGGGTTCTCGTCCGCGGTTCTCACCGCAGGGGGATAGATTCTGCGGGGGACGGTCGTTTCTCACGGGTCGCTCACAGGACGATCGTCTTCGTCGTCGTGAACGCGTCGATGGTGTAGCCGATCCCCTCGCGGCCGATGCCCGAGTCCTTGACGCCACCGAAGGGGATGTCCCCGAGACCGTGTGAGGGGGTGCCGTTGATCCGGACCGCGCCGGCCTCGATCCGATCGGCCAGCCGCATGGCGCGGTCGTGGTCGGACGTGAACACCGCCGCGTCCAGCCCGAGATCGCCCGCGTTCGCGATGTCGAGGGCCTCCCGTTCGTCCGCGAACGTCGTCACCACCGCAACGGGGCCGAACTGCTCTTCCTCGATCAGGCGGGCGTCGTGGGGTACGTCGGCCAGCAACGTCGGCTCGAAGAACTGCCCGTCTCTGTCGCCGTCCCCAGAACTCGGGGAGTTCTGGTGTGCTCGCAGATCCTCCGGGCCGGAGGATCTGCGACCCCCGCGGACCAGTTCTGCACCTCTCTCCACCGCGTCGTCGACCAGTTCCTCCACGTGGTCGGCCTGCTGTTCGGTGATGAGCGGGCCGAACGTCGTCTCCTCGTCGAAGAGATCGCCCGCGATCCAGGTGTCCATCTCGGCGTCGAGGCGGTCGACCACCTCGTCGTGGACGGACTCGTGCGCGAGCACCCGGGAGACCGCCGAGCAGCGCTGGCCGGCGTACTTGAAGGAGCCGCGCGCACACTGGCCGACCGCGTCGTCGAGGTCGGCGTCGGGAAAGATCAGAGCCGGCGCGTTCCCGCCCAGTTCCATGTGGAGCGTGACCATGCCGCTCTCGTCGGCGACGTGGTTTCCGGCCGCCGACGAGCCGGTCATGGCGATCGCGTCGATCCGGTCGTCGCCGGCGAGTGCGTCGCCGATCTCGCTGGCCCGGCCGGGGACGTAGTTGAACGCGCCCCGTGGCAGGTCGACGGCGTCGACCGCCTCGGCCAGCAGCGCCGCGCTCACCGGCGTCTGGGTGGCGGGTTTGAGGATGACTGGGTTGCCCGCGGCCAGCGCCGGCGCGACCTGCAGTGCCGTCGTCGACAGGGGGTAGTTGTACGGCGTGAGACAGAGGACGGTCCCGACGGGTTGGGGCTTGACGATGGCCTCCCAGCCCTCGTGGCCCGTGGTCGTCCCTTCGAGGTACTCGCCCTGCAGGTCGTGGACCTCCTCGACCGCGCGCCGGAACCGCTCGATTGCCGCCTCGACCTCGCCCCGCGCGCTCGTGATCGGCTTGCCCGCCTCGCGGACGATCACGGTCGCGAGTTCCTCCCGGCGGGCCGCCAGTTCGTCCGCGATCCGGTCGAGCCACTCGGCGCGCTCGACCAGCGTCGTCTCCCGCATGGGCCGCTCGGCGCTCCCCGCTATCGCGGCCGCTTCCCTCGCTTCGCCCGGCCCCGCCGCCCGGACGTGGGCGAACACCCCGCCCTCGGCGAGGTCGCGGACGTCGAGCGTTTCGCCGTCGCTCTCCCCCTCCCGGAGCACGTGATCCGTCGGCGCGTATCGTGTCGTGGCCATGTCGGGGTCCCTAGCCGACCCCCGCGTAAAGGGTTCACTCGCGGCCGGGTGTCGGGGTCCGTTCCGGTTGGTTGCGCGCGGGCCGGTCGGCGCTCGCTCTCAGCGCTCGATCCCCTCGGTCCCGCCCTCGATCGTGTGCTCGACGGCCTCGGGCGTGACCACTGCCGCGTCGCCGGGAATCGTCCGCTTCAGCGCCGCCGTCGCCGCGCCGTAGGTCAGCGCCTCTGGGACGGACCCACTCTGGAGTCGGCTCGCCAGAAACCCGCCGACGAAGGCGTCGCCGGTGCCGACCGGGTGGGCGTCACCGGCGGAGATTGCCGGTTGTTCGTGGGTCTCGCCGTCGTGAACCGCGACCGCACCCTCGTCGCCGCGGGTCACTACGACCGTCTCGAAGTCCCGGTCGGCGGCGAGACGTTCGGCCGTCTCCGTCGGCGATCCCGCAAGCCCCAGCACCGTCTCGGCGTCCCGGTCGGCGACGACGAACACGTCGACCAGGTCGAGCAGATCGGTGATCGTCTCCCGCGCCCGGTCGGGCTCCCAGAGCTTCGAGCGGTAGTTCAGGTCGAAGACGGTCGTCGTGTCGGCCTCGCGGGCGATTTCCAGCAGGTCGGCGGTGGTCGTCGCGAGCGTCTCCGAGAGCGCGGGCGTGATCCCGGTCGTGTGGAAAGCATCCGCACGCTCGATCCGGTCGGTCGGGAGTTCCGCGGCCGTCGCGGTCCGGACGGCCGCGCCCTCGCGGTCGTAGATCACCGTCCGGCCGCGGGGCTGGTCGGCGCTCTCCAGGTAGTAGGTCCCCTGCCGGCCCTCCTCGGACAGGACGACCGCGGGCTCGACGCCGTGCTGGCGGAGCGCGGAGCGGACGCGGCGGCCGGGAGGTGAGTCCGGGAGTTTCGAGAGCCACGTCGACGCGACGCCGAGCCGCTGGGCCGCGACGGCGACGTTGCTCTCGGCACCGGCGGCGTGGACCTCGAAGGTCCGGGCCGTCTCGACCGGTTCGTCGCCGGGCGGTGACAGACGCAACATCGTCTCTCCGAACGTGGCGAGTTCCGGCATGGACACACCGTCGTCCGCCGCGAGCAAAAAGGTGCGAGACGAGCGCGAGTGACTGGCCGGTCCACCGTCGACTCCCGCGGGGCACCTTACCGCCGGTCCGTGACCATGACCGCACTGTCGGACTGGACCCAGGCGCTGTGATTCTCCCGGTCGTAGATGATGACGCCCTCGGCGGCGTCCAGTTCTACGAACTGGCCGGCGGCTACTGGCGCGTCCCGTTCGGCGTCCGCGTCGTCGACTGGTGCTCGTGCCATCGTGACCACCTCTGTGTGAACGTAGACGGCACTCACTGTTAAATGTTACCACACCTCACGGTAAACCGGTGGCCCACGGGTAACCGTGAGGTTTCAACTGCCGATACTGTCGGGTGCGATGAGTGGTCGGGAATGGCCAGGGGCCGTCGACAGTTAGGCGGGGGCTCGTACTCGCTCGCCGGCGATTCCTCGGCTGTGCAACCCGGTGGTACCGCCCCTGTCGGTCGTTTATTTTTCCCGCCCAAATCTTTATCATTCAGTAAATTGATCAGTACGGATACCCGGGTACAATGACCACCGATATTACTGCGGAGCGGGTCACCGTCGATCTCCACGTCCGATCACTCACACCCCGTGCCGGGAACGGCCGGCAGGAGGCGGTGATCGAACGGCTCGAACGACTCGCGGACACCGGGCTGATCGACGAGTTCAACGTTCACGTCTGGGGACGGCAGGTCAGCCTCTCGACGGCCGCGGCACGCACCGACGCTGGGCAAAACGTGCTGAACCGCGTCGAGATGTTCCGCGAGTGGGCAACGGACACCGATCGCTCGATCAGTTCGTTCTTCGAGACTCGCCGGGTCGACTCACGGATGACCGAGGAGAGTTACGCCGCCCTCGTCCTGCCGATGTTCACGCTCGCGGAGTACCACGGTGGCGAACTCACCTACGTCGCCCCCTGTACTGACGGTGACGACGTCGTCACCGTGACCGACCGTCTCGACACGCTGGAGCAACACGGGACCACGACCGAACCGCTCGAATCCGACGGCGACGGGGGACTGGTCGCCGAAGAGGCCGAGGAGTAATCAGGCAGGTGAACCGTCGTCCGGCGCGGGGACGAGGTGGTCACGACCCCACTCGCGCATCGCCTCGATGACCGGCGCGAGGTCCGTACCGCGCTCGGTCAGGGCGTACTCGACGCGAAACGGTTTCTCGCTGACCACCGTGCGCGTGACGATTCCGCGTTCCTCCAGGTCCTCCAGACTGTCCGACAGCACCTTGCTCGACACGCCGTCGACCGCGTCCTTCAGCGCGTTGAACCCCAGCGGCCCCTCGTTCAACAGTCGGTCCACGATGACTGGATGCCACTTCTTGCCGATCAGCGATGCCGTCGCGGTCACGGCACACCACTCCTCGCCGGCACACCAGATCTCGATCGGATCGTCGTCGCTCATACACGGTCGGTGAACCTCCAGCGATATATAGTTACATCTCGATACCTGGTTGTAGTGGGTAACCGGAACCGTCACGGTGTAGTTCAGAGACTGATACTCGACCGGTCCCGCCAGTTCTCAAAATCTGATACTTTACACCGCGATTTAACAGGCTCCTGTCCGAGGAAGGTGATATGTACGAGATACTGATGCCGATCGACACCGATGCCGACCGTGCGCTCAGACAGGCCCGGGCGGTCGAGGACCTGCCGGGCGGCTCCGAGGACGTTCACGTTACCGTTTTGCACTCGTTCACCGACAACCCCTCGGGTGCGTCCATCACACAGCTGCAGTCGGCCCGGCGCGTCGAGTCCCACCTCGAAGACGCCGGCTACGAGGTGACTCTGGACGAGCGCTCGGGCAGTCCGGCGGACTCCATCCTCGAAGTCGCTGCCGACGAGGACGTGGACCTCATCTGTATCGGGGGCCGCAAGCGCTCCCCGACCGGGAAGGTCCTGTTCGGGAGCGTCACCCAGAGCGTCCTGCTTGACGCCGACCGGTCCGTGCTCGTCTGCCGGCGGGGCGACGACGCCTGACGTAAGCGCCGTACATTTAAAAAACCACGAATTTCCGGGTAAAATTTAATCTGTAACTACTGTATATTAACGTGTGCCGGTGGGTGGGTGGTTCATCGCTTCCGATTCCTACCGGCGGGGGACGCGCCCACGTCTCCCTCAACAGCCGTCCCGCAAGCACCACGTGCCAGCTTTGCCGCGATGCCGTTCCTCAGGCGGCATCACGGCGTCTTCTGAATCCTATCGACCGGGCTGGCGGCCGATCTCGCGAAACGCCATCTCGAAATCCTCGAAGTCCGATAGCGAGTCGCTCATCTCGGCTTCGAGCCGTTCGGCCCGTTCACGTAACGCTTCGACGTCCTCGTTCCCCTCGAGTTCACGGGGTGTCTTCTCGGCTTCGAGCAGCGCCAGCTTGGAGGTGACCTCGTAGTACTCGGTGAGTCGGTCGTCGTATTCGCCGGCCGCGAGCTGTTGCTCGACGGCCCCAACAAGGTCGCCGCTCTCGACGGGTTTGCAGAGGTAGTCGTCGAAGGGCATCTCGATGATATCGAAGTCGGGGTCGACGGCGGTGATCATGATGACCCGGCAGTCGAGCCCGCGGTCCCGAAGTTCCGCGAGAACGTCGTCGCCCGACAGGTCGGGCATCCGGCGGTCGAGCAACACCACGTCCACGTCCTCGTCGACCTTCTCGAGTGCTTCCTGCCCGCCGTAGGCGACCCGGACGTCGTACTCGCGCTCCAGTTTGAGCGCGTATACGTCGGCGACTTCCGTCTCGTCGTCGACGACGAGTATCGTCGCCGACGCCGAATCGTTGCCCATACCACGTCTGTTTGGGAGCGACGGGTTATAATTTTGCACGCACGCTGACACCGGCGGCCCGAGACCGAACCTTTCACGCCAGTAGAGTCCCTCGACCGGGACATGAACGGCCACGAGACCGACGGCGGGACAGGGCTGTCCGAGAAGGCCACGTTCGCACTGGTACTGACCGGCGGCGTCGTCATCCCCGGACTGGCCAACTACGCGCTCGCGGCGGCCGGCTACGACAGGCTCGGCAGTCTGGCGTGGGCGCTGGGCTACGCCGGGGCCATCCTGCTGATCTGGTACGTCTGGGTCCGCCCACTGGACCTGACCGGACCCACGTAACTGTGGGCTCGTAACGGAAGTTTTTAGGCCGCTACAGGGTCAGTCCTAGCCAAGAATGCTCGCGCTACCGCTGCAGGTAATCGACAACTTCCTGCTCCAGTACAACGTCGGGCAGGCACTGTTGCTGATCTTTATCCTGTCTGCCCTGGCAGCCCTGCCGCTGAAATCCCAGCGTGTCTACGCCATGCAGTTCCTGGGCTTCGGGCTCCTGTTCCTGCTGACACCCCAGAGCATGCTCGAAGCCACCTACTGGAAGTTCCTGGGTCTCGCCCTGCTCGTGCTGGCCCCGATGGTGTACATGACCGCCAAACGCTGATCAGTCGAGTTTTTCCAGGCCCGCGAAGAAATCCAGCGGCGGCCCCGCCACTCTGACCGGTTTCTCTGCCCGTTCGAGTGACACCGTCGCCGGCGGCGTCACCGTCTCGTTCGTCCGCCCGTCCCCGACCACGATCGCTCGCCCTCCGTTCTCGATTGTCACTTCGATCTCGCTGTCGTCGTCGACCACCAGCGGCGGCATCTCCGACTCGCCGGCCATCTCCGTGACGATCAGCCCGGACACGTCCGGGTGGACGAGCGGCCCGTCCTCGCTGAGATTGTACGCGGTACTTCCCGTCGGCGTCGCGATCAACACGCCGTCGGCGTGGCCCTCGGTGTAGGTCGCCCCGTCGACCGTCACCTCGAAGTCGATCCCCTGTCCGTGCCCGCGCTGCTCGCCGAGGACGGCGACCTCGTTGATCGCCGGCGGGATCGTCCAGCCGTCGCCGCGGGCCCGCAGTCGGTGCATCGACCGGGTGTCGGCCGCGCCGTCCTCGCGGATCCGCCGGACCACGTCTCCGACGACCTCGACGGCTTCGTCGGGTGAAACTGCGTTCAGGAAGCCGACTTCGCCGAGGTTGACGCCCATGATCGGCGTCGTCCCCGCGCCGCGGGCGGCGAAGAGGAAGGTGCCGTCGCCGCCGATGCTGACCACCAGGTCGCGGCGCTCCATCTCGTCGACTGGAACGCCCTCGACCCCGGTCACTCCCTCGCTGTCGAGCCGTCTCGCTGTCGTCTCGTCGACGACAGTCGGCACGTCCTCGTCGTCGAGGTGCGTCCGGAGCTCGTTGGCCAGCGCGGCGGCGCGGGGATTGTCTCGCTGGGCGACGATGCCGACGTTCATCCGTCTCGGGGTTGGCAACGGGTCACCATAAACCGGGCGGACCCGACCCGTCCGGACGGGCGTTTCGGGACGTGAGCGTCGGGCAACATTAATCACGCAGCGTACCCAGAGTCGGGTATGGCCACCCGGCCGTCGGTGCATCGCCCATGAGCGAGGACGACGACTGGTTCGAGAGCGCCGTCGGTGACGGTGACGACGACACCGACAGCGACGACACCGATTTCACCGACGACGGGAGCGACGATGCTGACGGCGAGGGGTCGCCGTTCGACGCGGACGAATCCGCCAGGAGCGACGACGGCGGTGACGGCTCGCCGTTCGACGGCGGGAGCGATAGCCCGTTCGAGGGCGGCGACGACAGCGGCGGCTTCGGCGACGGCAGCGCCGACGAGGGAGCGACCCCGTTCGGTGGTGACGACGCCGCCTTCGCCGAGACCGACGGCGCGAGCGATGAGACCCCGTTCGGCGGCGGAAGCGACGACGACAGCCCCTTCGGCGGCGGGGGCGAGGCCGGCGGCGACGGCGAACTGTTCGACGACGACTTCGCCTCCGCGTTCGGGTCCGCCGGCGGCGGTGGCGGCGGTGGCAGCAGCGAGTTCGACGACGAGGACTTCGAGTCCGACCTCCCCCGACTGGACCTGGGAATCGAGGGACTGGACAACATGATCCAGGGTGGGATTCCCCGCCGACACCTCATCGTCACCATCGGGTCGGCAGGGACCGGCAAGACGACCTTCGGCCTCCAGTTTCTCCACCACGGCCTGGAAAAGGAGGACACCGAGAAAGCCGTGTTCATCACGCTCGAACAGAGCCACGACGCCATCATGGCCACCGCGGACGAACACGACTGGAACTTCGAGCGCCACGAAGAGGAGGACGACCTCGCCATCATCGACCTGGACCCCGTCGAGATGGCCAACAGCCTCCAGAACATCCAGGCCGAACTCCCCGAACTCATCGAGGACTTCGGCGCCGACAGGCTGGTGCTCGACTCCGTGTCGCTGCTGGAGATGATGTACAACGACCAGGCCAAACGCCGGACCCAGGTGTTCGACTTCACTCGCTCGCTGAAGAAGGCCGGCGTCACCACCATGCTCACCTCCGAGGCCAGCGAGTCCCACGAGTACGCCTCCCGCCACGGCATCATCGAGTACCTCACCGACGCCGTCGTTCACCTCCGGTACGTCCGCCAGGAGACCCGCGAGACCCGCATGGCCGTCGAGATCCAGAAGATCCGCAACGCCAACCACTCCCGGGAGACCAAACCCTACGAAATTACCGACGAAGGCATCTCGGTGTACCAGCAGGCCAACATTTTCTGAGACGACCTTTTTGCACGCTCCGTCGCTCTACGAGCGACTCCGCGGCAAAAATCTCGGCCAAAAATCGCGCCGTCCTCCCGCTCACGGGTCGTTCCTCCCCGTTCGCGCATTTCGAGGCCTCCCTTCGGTCGGCCTCGCGCCGCTCGTCGGGCGCGCCGGTCCGCGCGCTCGCGAGCCTTCGGCACGCGAGCGTGCGGCTGGTGTGCTCGTTCGCCAGCAGCACCGCTACTCCTGTATTCCCGTATCCACCCGATCTTCGAGAATCCACACGAGGAGCTTCAACCTGTTCCGGAGGGCGAAGTCGTCGACAGTGAACGGAAGGGTGTCCCGCCTGCCACCGTCGGTCTCGGCGATCAGTTCGTAGCCTTCCCCCGTCTCGTCGAGGCCGGGATCGAGCGTGGTCGACTCGCCCACGTCCAACTCGGCGGTCTTTTCGAAGACCGTCGTACTCTTGGCGGTGACGGTCACCGTCACCGTGCTGGTCGCGTCGCGCTGGTTGTGGATCACGAGGGGAATGTCTCCCCGTGGGTCGACCGTCCCGGTCGGATCGGGTTTGCCGTCGGTATCGCTGCCGTCGCCGAGACAGCCACCGACCGCGACACAACTGGTCCCGACCGCAGCGAGGAGGGCACGGCGTCGCATGGGTTCGGATGGCCCAGTCCAGATAAGTGTCTTCTGTCGACCGCGGTCACCGCGCGACCGTCACGGGGATCGTGGCGTTTCGGACGACGTTCTCGGCGACGCTGCCGAGCAGGATGCGGGAGACGCCGGAGCGACCGTGACTGCCCATCACGATCCGATCGATGTCGTGCTCCTCGGCGTACTCGACGATGGCGCGGGACGGTTTGCCGACCACGGTATCCGTCCCGACGACGGCACTCGTCCCACTCTGTGCTTCCAGTTCGGTGAGCAACTCCTCGGCGTCGTCCTTGGCGTGCTGGTACCACTCCTCGGAGGCAGCGGGGAACGACGCCCCGGCGCTGTATCCTGCCTCCGTCGGATCGATGACGTGCAACAGGACGAACTCCGCCTCGGGGTGTTCCCGCGCGGCGAACTCCCAGGCCTCCCGGGACTGCGTGGACCCGTCGACGGGAACCAGTATTCGCTTTCCCATGCAGGGGGATAACATGCCACGCGACAAAGGTGTAGCGGCCGGGTCGCTTCGCTCAGTCCCGTCCGTGTTTGGTCACGCACACGGGGAGGCCGATCAACTCGACTGGTTCGGAGTTGTCCGGCGAGTAGACGACCATCTGGCCTTTCTCCATGTAGGGCACCTTGGCCTCCAGATTCGCGGGGATGTTCACCGCCGAGATGGCGTCCTCGTCGCCGAGGTTGAGGACGACGGTCGTGTTGATCTGCTTGAACACGGGTTCGGCGATGTCCTGTGGGTCCTGCGTGATGAGAAAGAGTCCGAGCCGCTCCTTCCGGCCCTGTTTGGCGGCCTCGGTGAACTTCGAGATGACCTTGCCGGCCTGCACGCTGTCGGCGTCGGTCAGGAAGTTGTGGGCCTCGTCCATCCCGACGACCAGAGGTGTCTCCTTGATGCGGTCGTACTCCGGGTCGTTCGAGAGCTTCTGGTCGACCAGCAGACTCGATACCGCCAGCACGATCGTCTCCGCGGTGCGGGTGTCGTTGATGTGGTACGTCGGAACGACGGTGAGGCCGCCAGGGCGGACGAGTTCGTGAATCTGCTCGGTAATCGGGCGGGCGTCCCGGTCGAACACGTCGCCGAACCCGCGGACGCGGCGGCGGATGGCGTCGAAGGTCGCCTCGTGGACGCGCCCGCTCTCGTCGAGTTCCTCCTTCAGCGCCGGGTCGTCGAGGAAGGAGACGAACTGCTGGTAGGTTCCCTCGGACCCGTAGTTGTCGAAAAAGCGGTTCAGCAGGTGGGTCAGGCCGCCGTACTGGTTGTCGTTGAGACCGCTCCCCGCGACCAGCCAGGGGTTGTCCCGCACCATCGAGAAGGGGATGGTGAACTCCACCTGCTCGGCGCGGTGGTGGTCGGCGGCGTAACTCGCCCCGCCGACCTTGGGGACCAGCGCGATCGTGTCGTCGTGACCGCCGTAGGCGACGCCCTCCCGCTCCAGTCGGCGGCGGTCGTCGTCGTCCAGGTCGGGGTTGTCGTCGTGCATCTGGGCGTACTCGTCCTGCGGGTCGAACTGGACGACGGCGGTCTGGACCTCGCGGTCCTCGCCGTCGCCGACGGGGTAGGTCCGCTCCTCGGCGAGGTACTGCCGGAGGATGTTCTTCGAGCCGTGGGTCTTCCCCGACCCCGTCCCGCCGGCGACGAGGGTGTGGCGGAACACGAGGGGGTCGCCGGCCTCGTAGTCGTCTTTCAGCCGGTAGTCGATCGTCGGCGGTTCGGCGGCGGTCTTGACCCGCTCGCCGCCCACGGCGAGGTGGCCGAGGAAGACGCCGTCCTCGGGCATCTTCAGCCCGGTCTTGATCTCGGACTTGTCCGTGGCGGGCCGCACGACCGTCTCGGGTTTGGGTACGCGGTCGGTCATCCGCCGTTTGAGCTCGCCGTCGTCTCGCGACTCGTCGCCGCTCGACTGACTCTGGGCGCTTCGCGCCCCTCCCTCCTCGAAGAGAACGGCCACGGGCTCTAGCGACGCCATGAACTTGAAGTCCTGTTCGTCGATCTCCCGGGAGCGCATCGCGCGGCGGGCGTGGATCTCGGTGGCGTCGTCGGTGCGGAACTCCTGGGCGTACTCCAGCGCGGTGATCCGGCAGAACAGGCGCTCGCCGTCGGGGTAGGGGACGAGCAGGTACTTCCCGATCCGGACGGTCGAGCGGTTCTCGACGGTGACGTAGGCCCGGAGCATGGTATCGTCGGCGTCCTCGCTGATCGTCAGCCCCTCCGAGGCCGAGAGGACGCCGATCCCGCGGTCTTGCCCTGCGGGCGAGACGTCCACCGTCTCGAACTCGGGTGTCTCGTCGTCGCTCGATCCCGAATCGTCGGCCGCCGGTTCCGTCGTCCCCGACTCGTCGCTGGTCGCCGCCTCGGCGACCGACCCGTCGTCGCCGTCCGCGGACCCCTCGCCCCCGTCGCCGTCGAAGTCGGTAAAGTCGCCCAGATCTGACATACCCGGTCAATCGGACCGGTGGGTCAAACGCGTTTCCCCCGCGACTCGGGACCGTGGCTCGCGTCGATAACCGCCGACGCGGGCTTTTTCCCCGCTGGTCGCGTACTTGCGAGTATGTTACTCGTTCGAGGTTCTGCCGGGGAAACCGACCTGACCGGCACGCTGTACGAGCGCGGCGAGTCCCCGCCGTCGTTCAAGGGCGCGCCCGACGAGGACGCTCCCTACGTCTGGGTCTGTGACTCCTTCTACGAGGTCGAGAGCGGCGGCCAGGAAACCACCATCGCGGGCCGGACGGTCAACGTCGCCTTCGAGTCGCCGATGCCCCACGGCTTCGAGACCCGCGAGCGCGCCATCGAGGCCGCCGAGGAACACGTCCGCACCCAGTTCGCGCGCGTCGGCGTCGACCCCGAGGACGTCGACATCGAGGTCACGAAGACCGGGGCCGAGGCCCACTGATCCCTGCAGCGTTGATCCCGACGAACCAGCGACACGTCCGCTGTGGCCCCCACTCCGGAATAGCATCTCGAAAATAATATAACTCGATAATGCATATAAAGTAACAAGATGGCGGCTCACCGACGACTGACCCACTGGCGAACCTGGAGCGATATCGGTTCGGTGGCGTTCTCCTGTTTTCTCATGTCGGTATTACTCGGGGAGCACTTTACCGACGCACTGGCTGTCGTGGGTATTCCGGTGTCCGTGTACAGGACCGTGGTCGTCGGGGTGACGGCTCTTTCTGTCCTGCTCATGTTGGTTTTTCTGTCGGACGTGGACGAACCCGACTGACCCGGTGAAGGAACCGTCGTGGACGACATCGGCCCGGCTTGGTCGATGATCGCCCCCGCGAGGCGGCCGGAGTCAGGAATTCGACGGCACCTCGGAGAGCCGCCTGTCACATCCCTCACACGACAGTGTGTACACTTCCTGTGTGCTGCAACAACTCTCGACTTCGTCGGTATCGTGCGCGAGTTCCTCGCCACAGGACGGGCACGTCTCGAGGAACACTCGAAGCGTCCGGAGGAGTTCGTCTTTCTCGTCGATCGATAGTGTCTCCCAGTCCGGACACCGATCCCGAAGAAGTGGGATCGCAGCCGCGTCGACCCGAAGCGCCACTGTCGTCCGTCGTTTCACGGCGACTATCTCGTCTGCGACAACGTGGACTCCCTCACCGCGTTTCTGGATTTCGATGTCTTCGGCCTCGAGAAGCTTGCCGAACCGCTCGTGGATCAACTCGACCGTGATCGCGTCCATTCGCTCGTGCCACTCCGTTCGTACGCCCTCGACCAATCGAACGTCGTCCGTCGTTGGACAGTAGCGAACCAGTCCGCCGTCCCGGAGAAACTGAGCGCTTTCCGTGATCGCGCTCTCGGAAACCGGGGTCTTTCCGAACCAGTTCAGCACGCTCGCCGGCAAGAACCGCTTTGTCAGCGCCGGTGTCCCGGGCACGAGGTATCCTCGAAGGTAGATCGAGAGACCCGACACCACGAGCACCAGCAGTGCGACCAGAGGTGTGACGAAAAGTGACATCAGGAGCGCTATCAGAACCGAAATGCCTGTGTTCACAATGGTACAGGCGGTGCATCTGTTCGTTCCGGTATATTCCGGCCTGCGAGGTCGGGAAATCGTGGATTCTATCATGTTCGTATCTCTGGTGCTGTCGGCATTCGAAAACGTGGTGCGCGGGGACTAGCAGCAGCTATGCTTCACCCAGTGACAGTCCGTGAGCCAGCAGTTGGGACAGGGTTTCTTCACCTCGTTCCGTTGGCCGACGACCCCACAGCACCAACAGGTCGCACACGACCGCCAGAGGGGTTCGTCACACTCGGAGGAATCCGCTCGCGGCGTCCCCGCCGGTTCGAGCGGTTCACCCTGATAGTAGTTGTCCGGGGCGTAGACGATTTCCGGGCCGTCCGCTCGATGCAGATACGCCGATGGTACGTCGTCGGAGAGCGGCAACATGATCTCCAGGCGATCGTCCCCCACCGGGATGTGGAAGTTGTACTGCTCCAGCTCGCCGTTGACTCGGAGTTTCTCGATACCACCGGGCTGGGACCGATCGGCCAGCTGATCGAAGGGAATCGCGGACACCGACTCCTCCTCGAGCAGTCCGTCGTCACTCAACCCCTTCAACATGGATCCCGAGAACGCCGCTTCGAGACTCTCACGGGCCTCTCGGTGGTCGAAATCGAGCGGCTCGACCGTCGTGTTCTCGACCGATTCCGGTTCCGTCGCCGACGCGGATCCACTCAGGCCCACGACCGATCCGACACTCAGGGCCAACGTCTGCAGGAACCCTCGTCGCTCGTCCGCACTCTCGATCACGTCCAAACGGGTCGTCTCGTCGTTGTCTGCCATTGCAACTGCCACGTTATGTCGGTTGGAAATAGTTATTAACTAGAATACATTTAATGAATATAATTTTTGAGATGGATAATAGAACTACAGTAATCGCCGGTGCACCACCCCCTGAACATCTATGCTCGGGGGCCGGTAGCCGTCCGGCTCGTCGGTGGCGGGCAGGGAGTCTCGTCCGACGAGGCCCACTAGAACTCCACGCCCTGCCAGCGCACGTCGTCGTACTCGCGCTGGCGGTCGCTGTCGAACGTCTCCTCTAACTGGCGCTGGAGCGCGCTCTTTTCCTGCCGGCTGATCCGTGCCAGTTCGTCGGCTTTCTCGACGGCCAGCGGCGGGCCGGTGCGTGCGGCCACGTCGGAGACGATCTGCATGGTCAGGTCCTCGCGCAGGTCCGGATCCTTCGTGAACGCGTAGGGGGCCTCGACCCGGTAGATCAGTTCCTCACGGGGGTCGTAGATCACGAAGAAGGTGACCTCGTAGGCCTCGGGGTCGAGTTCCTTCGTCAGGTCGAGATCGAGGTCGCTCTCGACGGAGAGGGGACGGTCCGCGCCGGCCCGCGAGCGGAACCAGTTGGTGAAGGTCAGGGCGTCGTCGTCGATCTCGCCGTCGTCGTCGGTCCGGGAGAGGACCTGCTCGAAGAACGCGGCGTCGTCGACCCACGGGGCGGCCGTCTTTCGGCGCACGGTGCGGGTGATCGCCTTCGAGGCCGTGCTCTTGACGAAGCCCACGAGGGGCACGTCCCGGCCGACGAACCGCTCGACGAGGTCGACGTAGTGTTGCACCACGTCGCGCGGGCGCTCGTCCTCGACGAGCAACTCGGCGAGGGTGGGGTCCTGATTCGTCCACTTCAGCAGGCCGGTGGGGTAGATCGGGCCGTCGAGGATCAGCAGGTCCGAGACCACGTCGGCGTTGAGCGTGGCGTGTTTACTCTCGGCGAGGTAGAGCGCCAGCGCGTGGACGACGGTCTGCTCGAAGCGGTCGACGCGAGGGGCCTGTAAAATGCGCCCGCGGCCGTAGCAGTCGTCGAACAGCGTCCAGTCGTCCTCGGTCACGTCGACGGTGCCGTCGTTGGAGTGGACGGTACTGACGATGGTGCGCCCGCGGTGCAGGTCCAGATCGGAGGGGACGGCGGCCATGGCGGCCTGTGCCACGTCGATGACGAGGCCGTTCTTGAACGTCGTGGGGTTGATCGTCCCGGAATCGAGGCCGTGCTGGGTGGGGAAGGGTGACTCCATCAGCGCGGCGTCCTCGATGTCGACGAGTCGGCAGCGCTGCTCGTCGAGCGGTTCGAGGATGGGCGTCCCCTCCTGATAGAGGGGATCGAGGAAGTCGCTCCAGACCGTGCTGGCGAGGTCCCGGTGGTCGCTGGCGTCGACGCCGCTCTCGATGCGGCCGGCGAGTTGCGCGATCCCGTCGAAATGCACCGGGTCCAGGGTCATTACCGGGTGGAACGACGGGGGGAATCAAAAGTGTCCGGGAGCCGAGACGGGTACCCTTACTCCTCGCGGCCGGTCTTCTCGTCCAGCACTTCCTTGATCGCGGTGACGTAGGAGTTGAAATCGCGGATGGTCGCGCCGTCGGTGGTGAGGAACACGCCGTCGCGGTCGCTGGTGACGCGCAGGAGGAAGCCGTTCTCGAAGACGCGGATGGTGTAGCGGTACTCGCCGAGTTCCGTCCCGCGATAGGCGTCGGTGGTGTTCTTGAAGCCGCGCCACTCGTGGCCGATGAAGCTGTCGAGGTCGGCGTCGCGTTCGAGGTCCTCGCGGAGGTACAGTTGCTCGAAGTTCGAGCGCGTGAAGTACGTCAGCGAGCGGAGGCTGTCGCCAGCGGCCGTCCGTGCGGTCGTCACCAACTTCTCGGCGAAGGCCTCGTCCACGATGGTCGTCGACATGCCTTAGCACTGGCTGTCCTGTTACATAACGTCGGTGGTCCCCGAGGCTACTGCCGCCGTCGGCGACCGGTCGCCGCCACCGGTCCACGTCCCGCGCGTGCCGGCCATTCGACGCCGTTTTACCACGCGACGGCGACGCTCCGCGTATGCAGGTGGGTCTGGTCATCCTCGACGGCTGGGGTCTCAATCCCGACGAGACGGCCCGTGACGCGGTACGAGCCGCCGACACGCCCAACGTCGACCGCTTTCGCGAGCAGGGCGCGTCGACCACGCTGGAGACGCACGGCCGCCGGGTCGGACTGCCGGAGGGACAGATGGGCAACAGCGAGGTCGGCCACCTCTCGATCGGGGCCGGCCGCGTCGTCAAACAGGAGACGACCCGGATCACCGACGACATCCTCGACGGCGACCTCCGGGAGAACGAGGCACTCGTCTCCGCCTTCGAGTACGCAGACGAGCACGACGGTCGCGTCCACTTCATGGGACTGGTCAGCGACGGCGGCGTCCACTCGGCCCAGTCACACCTCCACGCGCTGATCGACATCGCCGCCGAGCGCGACGCCGAGACTGTCACCCACGCCTTCACCGACGGTCGGGACACCGCGCCCACGGGCGGCGAGGCGTTCCTCGACTCCCTCGCCGCCCACGCCGAGGAACGGGGAACCGGTCACGTCGCGACCGTCACCGGCCGCTACTACGCGATGGATCGCGACGAGAACTGGGATCGCACCCGGAAGGCCTACGACGCCATCGTCGAGCGCGAGGCCGACTATACGGCCGAGACGGCGGTCGACGCCGTCACCCAGTCCTACGACCGTGACACCACAGACGAGTTCGTCGAACCGACGCTGATCGAGGGCCGCCCCGCCCTAGAGGACGGGGATTCAATCGTCTTCTTCAACTTCCGCTCGGATCGCGCCCGCCAGCTCACGCGGATGCTCGCCGACATCGACCCCGAGTGGGAGTTCTCGACCGACCCGCCGGAGACACGGCTCGTCACGATGACCGAGTACGACGAGACCTTCGACCTCCCCGTGGCCTACCCGCCCCGCCAGCCAGAGGACGTGCTCGGCGAAGTCCTCGCGGACACCGGCCACACCCAGTTGCGGATCGCCGAGACCGAGAAGTACGCGCACGTCACCTACTTCCTCAACGGCGGCCGCGAGGTGGAGTTCCCCGGTGAGATCCGCGAAATCGTCCCGAGTCCCGACGTGTCCACCTACGACCAGCAGCCGGAGATGAGCGCCCCGGAGGTGACCGACACCGCGATCGACCGGATCGAGCGGGAAGACCCCGACGCCATGGTCCTCAACTACGCGAACCCGGACATGGTGGGCCACACCGGTGACTTCGACGCCGCCGTTGCGGCCGTCGAGGCGGTCGACGAACAGGTCGGTCGGCTCGTCGACGCGATCCACGCCGCGGGCGGGGACGCGCTGGTCACCGCCGATCACGGCAACGCCGACGACATGGGGACCGAAGCGGACCCACACACCGCTCACACGCTCAATCCCGTTCCCTTCGTCTACCTCGCCTCCGAGGGCGGGGACGGGGGCCGGACCGCCAGAGACGGCGGGACGCTCGCGGACGTGGCACCGACGCTGCTGTCGCTCGCTGGTATCGAGCAGCCGGACGCGATGACCGGCGAGTCGCTGTTGCGGTTCGACGCCTGACCATCGCCGTTTGTCCCGGGGCTTCTCGATGGGTTCCGTCGCTACACTTTCTGGCTCAGAAAATCCGGCTCGGCATTCATGTCGGTAACGCGTCACCAGCCGGTGTGAGAGAGACACCGTGACTCCACCCTGGCTCCGACACGCTCGCCGGATCGCACGCGTCGAACGGACCCGACGACGCCGCCACCGTGGACAGTCGTCACGAACCCGCGCTGCCCTCGCAGTCACACTCGTCGGTGCGGTGGTCGGGAGCGCGGCGCTCGCGTTCGACTTCGGCCGGGCGCTGGTGGCCGGGACTTCCTCACTCCCGATCGACCACCTGCAGGCTGTGGCGAGTGGGGCGTTCCTGCTCCTGTGGTACGTCGTGGGGCGTCGAACTGCCGGCGTCGCCAAGCGCGAGGAGATCGATCTCCTCCTGTGTACCGTTCCGGTGCGTGCGGTTGTCTTCGGTGTCGTGTTCGCCGCTGGGCATCGGATCGTGATGGCAACGGGGACACTCTCACTGGGTGTCGCGGCCGGTCTCGCAGTGGGTACGAAGTCACCGGTGAGTGCCGTCGCGGTCCCGGTTGCGGTCACCGGATACGTCGCACTCGCGGTCGCGGCCGGATGCTGGAGCGGTCTGGCCGCCCGGTTCCTTGCCATGCGGTCGCCACGACTCCGACGATTCACGACGTTTCTCCCCGTGGTGGCGTTCGGCGTCGCCACTCTGGTGTGGGTCGCTGGAATTCGGGGACCGGTGTCGACGGCAGGGGTCGTCGAGTGGCTCCGGCTCTTTCCGGCCGCCTGGTTCGTCGATCTTGGCACACTCGGTCTGCCCGGTGGGGGTCCGGTATCGCTCCGGAGTGTCGGTGCGCTCGTCTTCGCAGGTGGCGGCGTCCCGATAGCCCTTCACACGGCTGTTCCGCTGGCCGAGCGGACCTGGACGGGCGACCGGGTGGTCTCCGATCGCTCGCATCGCTCGCACTCGTTTTTCGATGCCGGAATCCCGGAGCGGCTGACCGCTGGCCGCGTCTCGCGCCCGGTTCTGACGGTTGCCCGGAAACGGTGGGTGCAGGAGCGGCGCGTTCCGCGGGGGGCACTCTCCACGGGGTACCTGCTCGTTCTCACTCCGGCCGTGTTCCTGCCGATTCTGGCGGCTGGCCACGTCCCGGTGCTGTCACTGACCGCGACTGCGTTCCTCGGCGCTGCCGCCACTGGACTTGGGTTCGGGTCGGTCGCACTCGCTGCCGAGTACCCATCCCTCCCTGCGACGCTGACGGCAACGTCCGGCCGACAGTTCGTTGCGGGGACCGTCCTCGCGGGCGCTGCCGTCGGTGGCCCGCTCACCATCGCGGGAATCGTCTGTCTCGGGCTGGCTGGTCCGGTGGGTGCCGTGGAAACGTCGCTCGTCGCGCTCACCGGCGTCGTCCTCTGTGTCTGTGGAGTCACAGTCGGGACCGCCGTCTCGCTCCGCGCCTCCTACTACGAGTTTCGGCTGGTCCCCGTTCCACTCACGAACACCGCCGTGTACTCCGAAATGGGACGCGCAGCATTCGGCAGGCTCGGCGCAGTGGTTGGACTTCTGGCCCTCCTGTCTGCCCCACCGCTGGTGGCTGCCCTCGTGACGCTCACGGGGCCGGGACCGAGTCTGTTCGGCGTCCCGGCCGTATCCGTCCGCATCGCCTCACTCCTCGTGACGCTGACTCTCGCCGCAACAGTCTCCTTGCTGGCGTTTCGGCGAGCCACGCGATCGTTCGATCGGTACGAACTCCCGTGAGCCACAGGCTCCGGTTCGTCTTTCAGTCGGCACTCTCACCGTCGGGCACGGCCGCGGCGAAGAGCCGGTAGCCCGCCACCGCAGTCAGAAGCGCCAGCGATGCGGCCAGCGCGACCGAGCCGGAGACGAACATCCCCACGAAGACGATCGGGGCGCTCCCGGCGAGGGCCGCGCCGGCCGGAATCGGATCGACTCCGCCGACCCGCCGGTCGCTCGCGTCGCGCGGGACGGCGTCCGGGGCGAGCAAGAGCGGTGCCAGCAGGAAAAATCCCACGGCGGTCGCCAGTCCCGCGAGCAGGCCCGGGAGCGGCCCGGGAAAGACGAGATAGCCGACGACGCCGAGGCTCCCGCCGGCCGTGACGGCCAGGGCGAACCGGACCACTGCGACGCCGAAACTCCCGCCACTCGTCTCGTCGGCGGTCATACGCCTCCCGAGACGGCGGGGCCACTTAACCGGCCGGAAGCCGGTCGGTCAGGCCGCCCGGTGCTTGACCGTTCCGGAGGTCCCGACGAGTAGCGTGCCGACCGCCAGCGCGAGGACGCCGACCGGGAGCGTCAGCTCCGGAACGGTCTCGATCAGATCGAGCAGCGCGATCCCGACGACGAGCACGCCCAGTCCGAGTGTCACCGCACCCGCGAGCAATCTGGTGTCCATCCGTTCACCTCGGTCGTACTACGCGGCCGAGGCCTGAGAGGTTGTTTGCGGGATAGCCACAGATCGTTCCCGGCTAGTTGCCGATCCTGTCAGACGGCAGCAAACTGTTTAGGCACGGAGTGCGAACGTGGCGGGCAATGAGTCCGTTCGGCTCCTTCGATCTCGACGACGACGACCGGATGGCGATCTACCGCTACGTCGAACGGCACGGGGTCGTCGACACGAGCGAGGTCGCCGAACACGTCGGTATCGACCCCGAGACGTTCCGCCATCACGTCTCCATCCTGAAACGGGACGGGTACGTCCGCGAGACCACCGAGGGAAAACTCCGGATCCGCCTCGACTGCGGCGAGAGTGAGGAACACGAGACTGCTGGGCTGAACTACGCGATCAGGCCGGCCTGTCAGGCCGACGCGACGGGGCTGCTCGGGGTCGTCCGTGAGGTCGCCGACAAGCAGGTGCATCTGGTCGCCGAGAGCGTCGCCGAACTGATCGAGTACGACGACGCACTGCTCAGACACAACGCCGGCGAGACGCGTGTCTTCTTCGTCGCTACCGTCGAGGACGAGGTCGTCGGCTGGTGTCAGGTCGAGATCCCCCGCATGGCGAAGCTCTCCCACACCGCCGAGGTCACCGTCGGCGTCCTCGTCGAGTACCGGCGGTACAGCATCGGGAGCCACCTCCTCCAGCGCGGGATGGAGTGGGCCCGCGCCAACGGCTGTCGGCGCGTGTACAACTCTCTCCCCGAGACCAACGAACTCGCGGTCTCCTTCCTGCAGGAGAACGGCTGGCGCATCGAGGCCGTCCGGAACGATCACTTCGAGATCGACGGCGACCCAGTCGACGAGATCATGCTCGCCGCCGACCTCGATTAGCCCGTCCGGAACGAGTAATCCAGCGTGTCCGCCGAGTGCGTGAGGCTTCCCATCGAGATCACGTCGACGCCCGTCCCCGCGTAGTCCGGTACGTCCGCGACCGTGATCCCCCCGGAGGCTTCCGTCAGCGTGTCGTCGGCACGCTCGGCGAGCAGGTCGACCGCCTCCGCGGTCTGGTCGGGGCTCATGTTGTCCAGCAGCACGATGTCCGCGCCGGCATCGGCCGCCCGCGGCGCGTCTTCCGGATTTTCGACCTCGACTTCGATCTTCGTCGCGAAGGAGGCCCGCTCGCGGAAGTGCGAGACTGCGCCTTCGAGTCCCATCTCGGCGACGTGGTTGTCCTTGACCATCACCATGTGCGAGAGGTCGAGCCGGTGGGTGTCGCCGCCGCCCGCGACGACCGCGCGCTTCTCGATCCCGCGGAGGCCGGGCGTCGTCTTGCGGGTGGCCGCGATCCGCACGTCGTCGCTGACCTCCTGGGCCGCCGCCACCGCCCGTCGGGTCTTCGTCGCGATGCCCGAGGCGTGGCCCGCGATGTTCACCGCGACGCGCTCACCCCGCAGGACCTCGCGTGCGGAACCCGACACGCGCAGTACCGCTTCGCCGCGCTCGACGCGGTCGCCGGCCTCCGCGGCACGCTCGGCGGTCACGTCGAGGTAGTCGAAGACGGCGCAGGCGGCGTCGAGCCCGGCGACGACACCCGAATCCTTCGCGACGAGTCGCCCCGTTGTCTCCCCTGGGACCTCGTTGGTCACGTCGTGGTGGCCCAGATCCTCCCGGAGCCAGCCCTCGATTGTCGAATCTGGAATCATCAGTCGTCGGCCCGCGGTTCCGCCGGTTCGTCGCCGTCCGCGGCCGCTGTGTCGACGAGGTGGTGACAGCCGACCGACTCGCCGTTCTCGGCGGCCTGCCGGGCGATCAGCAGGGCCGTGACGCTGGCCGACCGGAGTTCGTACAGCGACCGCGAGGTCCGGGTCCGGGTGTAGGCGTCGACCTCGCCTTTCAGTCGCCGCAGGACCGACATCGCCCTGCCGAGGTCGTCGGAATCGCGCTCCAGCCCGACGTACTCGTCCATCACGCGCCGGAGGCGGTGGAACTTCTCCTCGGCGAACCGCTCGGGCAACTCGGGATCGCGTTCCAGCAGTTCGGGCGCTTCGATCACGTCGATCTCGTTGCCGGCCGCGTCCTCGCCTGCGCGCAGGCCCCAGACCAGCCCCTCCAGGAGCGAGGTGGAGGCCAGCCGGTTCGCGCCGTGGACGCCCGTGCGGGCACACTCCCCGACCGCGTAGAGTCGGTCGAGGCTGGATCGCCCGAGGTCGTCGACGTCGATCCCGCCACAGAGGAAGTGCTCGGCAGGCGCGACCGGGATGCCGTCTTCCCAGTCGACGCCGTGGTCCTCGCACTTCTCGACGAGGTCGGGGAACTCCCCGGCGAAATCGAGCGGACTCACGTCGAGCGTGACCTCGCCCGTCTCGTCGCGTTCGGTCTTGACCGCACGGGCCACCACGTCACGGGGCGCGAGTTCGGCGTCCGAGTGATAGTCGGGCATGAACCGCTCGCCACCGGGAGACTCCGTCTCCCGAGCCCCCGAGTCTGCCGACTCGGGGACGTCGCCGTTCCGGAGGACCGCACCTTCGCCGCGGACGGCTTCGCTGATCAGGAAGGGTTCGTCACCGCCGACGCACACTGTCGGATGGAACTGGACGTACTCCATGTCCGTGACCTCGGCTCCGGCAAGCGCGGCCATGGCGATGCCGTCGCCGGTCGAGCCGGCGGGGTTGGTCGTGCGCGGGTAGAGGTCGCCGATGCCGCCGGTGGCGAGGACGACCGCGCCCGCGTACGTGGGCTCGAAGTCCCCGTCGGACTCCAGCACCGCGCCGTGGACCCGGCCCTCGTGGCGGATCAGTTCGAGCGCGGCGGTGTCGTCCCGGATCGTCACGTCGTCGTGGGCGTCCAGATAGTTCAGGAAGGGGACGTGGACGTGTTTGCCCGTCGAGGCGTCGACGTGCAGGATGCGGTTCTTGGAGTGGGCGGCCTCGCGGCCGAAATCGAAGTCGTCCTCGCCGTCGCCGTCCGCGTCCATCCCCGTCGTGTCGAACTCGACATCGAGCGTCTCCAGCAGCACGTCCCCGACGGCGGCGTTGGCGTTCTCGACCAGCACGTCCACGGCCTCGGGATCGGCCGTGCCGCTGGATGCGTCGAGGATGTCCCGCTTGAACTGCTCGGGGTCGTCCCGCGCGATTGCGATGCCGCCCTGTGCCCACCACGAGGAGGCACCCTCGGGGCGGGTAGCCTTCGTCGCGACGGTCACGTCCGCGCCTTCGCGGGCGGCGGCGAGCGCGCTCGCGAGACCTGCAATCCCGGAGCCCACGACGAGCACGTCTGTTTCGTTGTGGTCTGTCATCGGTGGAGTTCAGATCTCCAGCATCCGGTCGAGGGCGACCTGTGCGAGCTCCTTCTCCTCGGGCGCGACCTCGATGACGTTGCGCTCGCGACCCTCGAGTAGTTCCTCCAGCACCCACGTCAGGTAGTTCGGGTCGATCTGGCGCATGGCGTTGCAGTCCATGCAGGCGTCGCCACAGAGGGGCAGGACCTCCACTTCGGGGTGCCAGCGGTCGAGGTGGTTGGCGAGGTGGATCTCCGTGCCGATGGCCCAGGTGTCGCCGGCTTCTGCGTTCGCGACGGTCTCACAGATCGTGGAGGTGGAGCCGACCACGTCGGCGGCCTCGACGACCTCCCGGCGACACTCGGGGTGAACGACCACGTTGGCGTCCGGGCGCTCCTCGCGCAACTCCTCGATGTGGCTCGCGCGGAACCGCTCGTGGACCTGGCAGTAGCCGTCCCAGAGGATGATATCGTTCTCGGCAGCCGCCTCGGCGTCTTTGCCCTCGGGGTCCCACGGGTCCCACTCGACGATCTCGTCTGCCATGTCGAGCCGGTGGGCCGTGTTCTCCCCGAGGTGCTTGTCGGGCAGGAACAGGACCTTCTCGCCCTTCTCGAAGGCGTACTCGAATGCCTTGTGGGCGTTCGAGGAGGTACAGACCAGTCCGCCCTGCTCGGCGCAGAAGGCCTTCAGGTCCGCGTAGCTGTTCATGTACGTGATCGGAACGATCTCGTCGTCGGTCGCGGCGGTGATCTCCGCCCACGCGGCGTCGACCTGCAGGGCCTCGGCCATGCCGGCCATCGGACAGGACGCCTCCATGCTCGGGAGGATCACGGACTGATCGTCGTCGGTGATGATGTCCGCGCTCTCGGCCATGAACGTCACGCCGCCGAAGATCACGTAGTCGGCGTCGGCCTCGGCAGCCTCCTTCGAGAGCTGGTAGGAGTCGCCCACGAAGTCGGCGTGCTCGACGATCTCCCGGCGCTGGTAGTTGTGCCCCAGGATGACCACGTCGTCGCCCAGCTCCGCCAGCGCGGCCTCGATGCGGTCCGTGCGCTCGCCCTCGTCGAGGTCCCGGTAGGCCGGCGGGAGCTGTTCTAAGTTGTCGTACTTGAAGAGACTCAGGTCCGTCTCGAACTCCGCTGTTTCCATTTTCGGCACGTGAACCACCGATTGGTGTTGACCAGTCTACGGTGCCCTGTATTGAAAAGATTATGCCTTCAATGTGCGAAACCGGTGGCATTCCGCGCAGATATTGCCGGTGGTTCGGATGTGACTGATCGAACGCGCCGATTCGGCGTCTCCGAGTCTCCGCTTTCCGCTGGGCTGACCGTTCCGGGCTGCGGACGAAAAGGAGGAGTAGAACCTGTGGTTACGAACGAACGAGCGACGACGCGGATACCAGACTCAGTTCAGGCGCTACAGATCCGGTGGAGGTCGTCCAGCGAGTCGATGTCCCAGGTGGGCCAGACGTTGAGTTCCCAGTCCGTCCTGTGGGGCCGGCGGATGAACGCCGAGTCGATGCCGGCGTTCTCGGCGGCCCGGATGTCGGACTCGTTGTCGCCGACGTACAGCGCCGAGTCGGCGTCGAGGTCGGCGAGGGCCCGCTCCAGATAGTGGGCGTTCGGTTTGCGGAGGTCGAGGCTCTCGATGGTCGCCTCGCGGCCGTACGCGGCGTCGAACAGCCCGTCCATGTCGAAGTGATCGAGCAGGAAATCGACCGTGGCCTGCTGGTTCGAGCTGACGATCCCCCGGTTGATGTCGAGGTCGGAGATCGTCGACACGTCACCGTAGGGCGTCTTCCGACCCGCCCGGGCCTCCTCCTGCTGGGCCTCGGACATCGTCCGGTCGCGGGTGCGCCAGAACGTGTCGGGGTCGAGATTATACGTGTCACAGACGGACGCGACCTGTGACGGGGTCGCGCCGATGGTCATGTCCTCGACGTGGTCGGGGTCCGGATCGGTCACGTCGAACTTCGCGAACGTCTCGGCAGTGGCCTCCCGGAGAACCTCGAAATGGGTCCGACCGACGAGGACACCGTCGTTGTCGAAAACGACGGTATCGTAAGTCATACTATCTGTCGGGGCGGCGGCGAGTTAAGCGTTTCCGATCACACATCTATCGGGCCCCGGACCGCCGCTACCTCGATCCTCCGGTCGGCCCGCTCGTCGGGTGACGGGCCCAGAGCCGATCCGTTCGCCCCGTGTGCCGTCGAGACGGCTCCGCTGGTCCCGCCTTCGGAAACGCTTAGGACGTACCCCCCACACCGTCGGGTATGACCGATCCGTCCGACCTCGCCCGTCGCCTCCGCGAGGGCGAACTGCGACTTCACGAACTTGACGACCACGCCGACCCCGAGACGGCCGCCGCGGCCCGCCGGGAATTCGTCGCGGGAGAGACCGACACCGACCTCGACACCGTCGGTGAGTACGCCTTCGACGCCGAGACCGCCGAACCGAACATCGAGAACATGATCGGTGGGACGCAGGTCCCCGTCGGCGTCGTCGGCCCCGTCGAGATCGACGGGGGCGCGGTCGAGGGCGAGCGCTACCTCCCGCTGGCCACCACCGAGGGCGCGCTGATCGCCAGCGTCAACCGCGGCTGTTCGGCCATCCGGGCGGCCGGTGGCGCGACCGCACGCGTCCTCAAGAACGGGATGACCCGCGCACCCGTGTTCACCGTCGAGGACGTGGGCGAGGCCGCGACCGTCGCCGCGTGGGTCCGGGAGAACACCGACCGACTGGCCGAAGCCGCCGAGTCCACTACCAGCCACGGCGAGTTGACCGACGTGACACCCTACGTCGTCGGGGATAGCGTCTTCCTGCGATTCACCTACGACACCAAAGACGCCATGGGGATGAACATGGCCACTATCGCCACCGAGGAGGCCTGCGGCGTGGTCGAGGCGGAGACGCCCGCGTCGCTCGTCGCGCTGTCGGGCAACCTCTGTACCGACAAGAAACCCGCGGCGATCAACGCCGTGGAGGGCCGCGGTCGCACCGTCGCCGCCGACGTGTTCATCCCCCACGACCTCGTCGAGGAGCGGTTCAAGACGACCGCCGACGCCATCGCCGAGGCCAACACCCGCAAGAACCTCGTCGGCAGCGCCAAGGCAGGGAGCCTGGGATTCAACGCCCACGCCGCAAACACCGTCGCCGCGGCCTTCCTCGCGCTGGGCCAGGACATCGCCCAGGTGGTCGAGGGATCGAACGCCATCACGACCGTCGAGGAGCGCGACGAGGGACTGTACGCCAGCCTGACTATCGCCTCGCTGGAGGTCGGCACCGTCGGCGGCGGGACCGGCCTCGCCACGCAGGCCGAAGCCCTCGACGTGGTCGGCGTCACAGGCGGCGGAGATCCGGCGGGGAGCAACGCCGACGCGCTCGCGGAGGTGATCGCGACCGCCGCACTGGCCGGCGAACTCTCACTGCTCGCCGCGCTCGCCTCTCGCCACCTCTCCTCGGCTCACGAGGAACTGGGTCGGTAGGTCACTTTCGGCACTCCGCCACACGCTACCGGCGGGGAACTCGGCCGCCAGTTATCGCCCGGTGACGCGTTCGGTCGGGACGATCTCCCTGAGGCGCTGGGCGTCCCCGAAGATGCCGAGGACGACCAGCGCGGCGCCCAGCGCGAGCACCGCGACGAGCAGCGGGATGTACGCGCCGGAAAGCAACGGCTCCAGCAGCCAGTCGACGAACAGCAGTCCCCAGGCCACCGCCAGACAGCCGAAGCCGGCGGCCTGCAGACCGTGCCCGAGGACGTAGTGGTACCCCCCGCCGAGCGCGAACCCAGCGACGAACAGCGCCTGTCCGATCCGGTGGAGACCGATCGGACCGACCGAGGGGTGGCCGGCGCTCCCCGCGAGCACGACGACGATCGCCCCGACGGCGATCGCGGCCCCCGCCGCGAGAAGAAGAACCTCGGCTGACTCGGGACGCTCCTCGACCATAGCGGTGTGCCAACGTCTCGCATATTAAAATCCACAGTCGGCGGACGGACAGCTCTCTTCGCTGTCAGTCGCGCTCGGCGCGGCTCACAGGAGCCGGTAGGTGCCGCCGCTCTCGGTCACCTCGCCCCGGCGGACGAGTTTTTCGAGGGCGTCCCGGACGTACGCCGCCGGCACGCCGCGCTCGGTTGCGTAGTCGACCACGCTCGCCGCTGTCGGTTCGTCCTGCTCCCGCAGTGCGGCCAGTACCGTCTCCTTGCGACTCCGCCCGCCTCCGGCACCCTGCTCGGCTCGGGCGGCCGCGGCCCCGACCTCGTCGGTGTCGACGCCCGATCCTTCGAGGTACTCCTCGTCGTCGACCCCGGCCTCGTCCAGATACCGCTCCATCTCGGCGAAGGAATCGAGGTCGGCGAAGGCGTCCTCGCGGCCCTGGCGTTTGGCCAGCATCGCCGCCCGGACCTCGCGGGCGTGGTCCGGGTCCTCGGTCGTGACGAACTGCTTGAGCTTCTCGAACTTCCGGCTCGTCCCACACCGCGGACACTCCGACCGCTCTGGACGGCCCTCGACGACCCGGAGCGCGTCGCACTCGCTACACCCGACCACCGCGTACATGGTCGTCACTGGGTCCCGTTCCGGGAAGAATCCACCGCCCCGGGCGCAGTCAGTCGGCCCGCTCGGTCTCTCCACCTTCGCCCACGCTCTCGAACGGATCGGGCCCGGCCCTGAAGAAGGCCTCCATCGGTGCGTCCAGCCCCGGCGGATCCTCGAGCCTGATAGTCGCCTGCGAGACCTCGTCACCGATGGACAGTCGCGTGTCGGGATCCGGCGGCGACCGGGTCAGCGTCGCCGTGGGTTCGTACTCGCCGGGCTTCAACGAGAGGTAGACGGTGTCGCCCGGTTCGATCGGCCGGTCGGTCCGAACCGTGTGTTCCCGCAGTTCGATCGAGAACTCGACGGTCGTGTTCGCGGGGAGCGTCGGCCCGCCGGTAACCTGAAGTTCGACAGCGGTGTCGTTGGCCGCCATCGCGGTCCGACCCCGGAGTACATTCTCGGCCCACGACGGCCGCGGCACCCGCTCGACGTCGGTCGTCGACGTGATATCGAACGACGTGGGTGGTTCGTCGCCAGCGGTCACCGTCCCGGTCGCCCGGCGGATCAGCCCGCGCTCGTCGACCAGCAGGGTCACGTCGTAGCGATCGTAGGCACCGGCCATCCCCGACGATTTCGCGTCGTCGGCTTCCAGCCGAACCACTCGATCGCCGCGGTACGTGGTCGTCCCGTCGCGTTCGAACTGCCCGGACCCGATGTAGACGGCCACGCCGAAATCGATACTGCCGGCCGAGGACACGACTCCCGTCCGGTCGTAGCTGAAGGTGTAGCGCTCCTCACCCCAGCGCTCGTGTTCGACCGACCACGTCCGGTCGGTCGACTGGTAGGTGGTCGACGGGAAGGAGCCGCGACTCCGGTCCAGCAGGTGCGACTCGTTGCGGACGGTCGTGGTGTTCGAGTCGACCGTCCCGTTCGAGCGCGTCAGGTAGTGCTGTCGACTCGCGTTCCCGTCGAGCGTCTCGAAGTGTGCGTTCAGCAGGGCCGATTCGTTGACGCTCCCGTCGGCTGCCACGCCCGGAACGGTCGGACCGTCGACCGCGTCGCCGCCGTCGTTCGACTCGTCGTCACCCGTGGGGTCGGGCGTCGCCGTCGGATCGCCCGCCAGGCCGGAACACCCGGCGAGGACGAGGACCAGCGCCAGCACGCAGTGTCGATACATTACCCCACCTGTCGGCGGATCGACCAAAACCGTTCCGGGTGGCGACACGGAGCACAAAATATTCCCCGGCCTCGTCGGAACCGGTGGATATGCGTCAGCCCTCCCTGTTCGCCCTCGGGGCCAGTGGCTTCGTCGCCGGCACGGTCGGGACGGCTCTCGTACTGGTCGCCCTCACACCAGCCCCGGTCGTCGCCGGCGGCATCGCGGCCGCGCTCTTTCTGGCTGTCACAGCTATTACCACGCCCCTGTCGACCCCTGCCCGCGTCGAGCGGTTCCAGTCCCTGCGCGCCCAGATCCCGGTGGTCGTCGTCCCGGTCGTCCTGACGGCCGCCGTCGTGACCGTCCACTACGGCCTCCTCGGTCCCGGCCGGGACGTGTTCGGACCCGGGATGGTCGGTGTCGGTGTCACCTTCCTCGGCGCGGTGACGATGCTCCACGCCGCGGAACGTCGGTACGCCGCCCGCGTCGAGGCCGAGAGCGACGTGCGCGTGGTCCTGCCCGATCCGACCGCCGACGACTCGATGTCCCTGATCGGGCTGGTGGCCGGCGGGGTCGCGCTGCTGTGGTTCTTCTGGTCGGTGGTCTCCGGCGGTGACATCGAGGCGACCATGCTGGTCGTCGCCGCCGGTGGACTGGCACCGGCGCTGTCCGTGTGGCACCGCTCGGAACTGGTCGTCCTCGACGCGGGACTGAAACAGGGTATGTCGATCCGGCCCTGGAGCGACTTCGAGAGCTACGAGCTGACCGACGACGAACTGATCGTCCGCGACGCGAGCTGGTTCCCACAGGCGTACGCCATCCCGCGCGAGAAGATCGACGACGAGGACGCGGCCGTGGCTGCGCTGTCGCGGTACCTGCCCGAAAAATAGGGTCGTCGGGCCGTTCAGGCCAGGTCGTGGATGTTGTCGGCGACGCGCTCGGCGTACTCGCTGCAGGCGAGTTTCTCGCCGCCCTGGATCTGGCGTTCGATGTCGTAGGTGACGTGTTTGGACTTGATCGTCTCCTCGACGGCGTCGCGGATGAGTTCGCCGGCGTCGTCCCAGCCCATGTACTCGAGCATGAGCTTCCCGGAGAGGATCATCGCGGTCGGGTTGACCTTGTCCTGGCCGGCGTACTTCGGCGCGGAGCCGTGGACGGGTTCGGCGAGACAGCGGCCGTCACCGAAGTTCGCGCCGGGCGCGATGCCGAGGCCGCCGATCTGGGCGCCACAGGCATCGGAGAGGTAGTCGCCGTTGAGGTTGGGCATCGCCAGCACGTCGTACTGCTCCGTACGGGTGAGGATCTGCTGGAGCATGTTGTCGGCGATGCGGTCGTTGACGACGATGGCGTCGTCGGGCGCTTCGCCGTCCCGTTCCTCCCAGAGCGTGTCCTCGGTGATGACCTCGCTGCCGTACTCCTCCTCTGCGACCTCGTAGCCCCAGTCACGGAACGCGCCCTCGGTGAACTTCATGATGTTCCCCTTGTGGACCAGCGTGACCGAGTCCCGATCGTTCTCCAGGGCGTAGTCGATGGCCTTCCGGACGAGTCGCTTCGTCCCGTACTCGGTGATGGGCTTGATGCCGATGCCGACAGGGCCCTCGTGGATGGTGTCGTCGTAACCCATCTCCTCTTCGACGAACTCCCGAACTTTCTCGGCCTCCTCGGTGCCGGCTTCCCACTCGATACCGGCGTAGACGTCCTCGGTGTTCTCCCGGAAGGTGACCATGTCCATCTGGTCCGGGCGGGTGACGGGCGAGGGGACACCCTCGATGTGGTAGGTCGGCCGGACGTTCGTGTACAGGTCGAGCCGCTTCCGGAGCGCGACGTTCAGCGAGCGAAAGCCCGCGCCGACCGGCGTCGTGAGCGGCCCCTTGATCCCGACGTTGAACTCCCGGAACGCCTGCAGGGTGTCTTCGGGCAGGTTCTCGTCGTACTGCTCGCGTGCGGTCTCACCGGCGTACACTCGCATCCAGCTGATCGAGCGGCCGGTCGCATCGGCCGCCGCTTCGAGCACCTTCTGTGCGGCCGGACCGACGTCGACACCGATTCCGTCCCCGTAAATGATGGGGATGATCGGGTTCTCCGGAACGTCCAGCTCGTCGGTGTCCGGATCTACCACCTCGATCTTGTCCCCGTCTGCGGGCACGTCGACCTTCTCGTAGGGCATATCTCGGAACATCACACGTCGGGCTAAAAGGCCTACCGCTTCCTGAGAAACTATAGACAACGACCGTGGTATTTATCAACTGATAGGCCTGGAACTGTCCGCCCGTCGAAAAGGGCGGTCCCGGGCTGGACCGTCGCTGCCAGCGTCCCTAGAGCGGCCCGCCGGGCGTCGTGGTTTCGTCGCCGGGAGTTCCAGGCGCGGTCGGCGTCTCGCCCGCTCCGGGCGTCTCGGCTTCGGTCGGCGTCTCGTCACCGCCGGGGGTCTCGGTCCCGGGTTCCAGCGGCGTCTCGGTGGTCGGTTCCTCGCCAGGGGTGCCCGGGGTCGCCTCGGTGGCCGTCGCTTCGGTGTCGTTCGTGACCGTCAGCGTGCTCTCCATGGTCGATCGCTGGGTCTCGATGGTCACGACCTGTGACCCCTCCGTGAGGTCCTCGGCGGTGGCGTTGATCGTGACCTCCTCGCGTTCGCCCGGATCGAGGACGACCAGTTCCCGCGTGGGCACGGCCATCCCGAGCCGGTAGCCGACGTACTCCGACCCGCGCTCGTCGTCCGCGTTCACGACGGTCACGGTGACGGTGTACTCCTCACCGGCTTCGACCTCCTCGGGGGTGTCGACGGCCGCGACGTAGAACTGTCCGTACTCGCCGGTCATCCGGGCCGAGACGCGCTCCGCACTGGCCGAGTCCACGTCGAGTTGCGAGACCGTGGTGTCGGCACCCATCTCGCCCGTGTCCGGCGTCTGCTCGGTCGGCGTCGTGCCGGGCTCACCGGCCGGCGTCGCGCCCGCCTCGGTGGGGGTCTCCTGTGCTGCTCCCTCCTGGGCCGGCCCGCTCATGTTCGACAGCGCGGTCGTGACGACCATCTCTTCGACCGTGAGCGTGCTCACGTTCATGGTCCCGACCACGACCGACTCGCCGTCACCGGCTCCTGCCTCGCCGCCAGGCGTCTCCTGGGGCGTGTCCGGGGTGTCCTGGGTGGTGTCCGGAGTCTCCTGTGGACCGTTCGGAGTTTCCTGGGGACTGTCCGGCTGATTTCCGAGGTCGAACACCGGTGACTCGGTTTCCGTCGGGGAACCGGCCTGATCCGGCGACTCCGTGGGGCTTCCGGCTTCGCCCGGCGTCTCGGTGGCGGGTGCGAGTGGCGTCTCGGTCTCGGTACCGGCCTCGCCCGGCGTCTCGGCTTCGGTCGTCGTTTCGGCGGGCGTTGCTTCGCCCGCGGGCGTGGTCATACCAGTGTCCGCGGCCGCGTCACCTTCCTCGAAGGAGAGCGACTCGACCTCGACCGCCTCGACGGAGAGCGTCGCGATGCGGACGCTACCGATCTGGCTGCTCTCGCCGTCCTGACCGGCCGGTTCACCCGTCTCCGTCCCCGTTTCGGTCTCGGTTCCCGCGCCGGGCATCTCCGTGCCCGTCGCCGTGTCGGTTTCCGCGTCGGGCGTCTCCGTCTCCGGCGTCGGCTGTGCCTGGGCTAACTCGCCAGGTGTCTCCGCCTCGGGCGTGGTGGCGCCGGGGGATTCGGTGTCAGTCTGCGTTCCGGTGTCCATCCCGGTCTCGTTTTCCCCTCCAGGGGTCGCGGGGGCCGGCTCGCCGGAGAGTTCCTCGGCCGTGACGCCCGGCAGCTGGAGCGACGTGAGCTCCGCGTCGACGAACGTGCCGTTCGATATCGTCCGGTTCGAACTCGACAACTGGTCGACCGTCAACCGATCGACGGTCGCGTTCTCGACGGTGGTGTTCTGCAACTGGAGTCGTTCGACGGTGACGTCGTGGAACGTCACGCCCGCGCTCGCGTCCGCGGTCGCGCTCGCGGTCTCGGACTGGGGGTTCGCCCGCTCGCCGCCCGCCGTCAGGGCGAACCCGGCCGCAACCACGATCAGTAGTGTCGCTGTCACTGCCACGAGATGCTTGTCTCTCATCCACCGTTCGGTTTCCCGACTCTGAAAATAAGCCACCTAGACCGTTTCGAGACGTAGCGGCCGGCTGTGTCGGATAAGCGGTTGCTGATTGCCGATCGGTTGCGGACCGGCCACCGTTCGATCCACTCCACCTCGACGATGGCTTGCGCCTAGCCGGCGTCTCGGGAACGGGTAAGCAGCGGCTTGCCGGACGGTCGCCCGGGACGACGGGGACGGCACCGTCGCGACCGGTCCAGCCGCGGGTGGATCGGCCGGAGCGCAACTCCTTTGCCACCCTTCGCCGAACGGTCGGGTATGACCGACGTGGACCTGGACGCAGAGAAGTACGAGAAACACCGGGAGGCGGGCGAGATCCTCGCGAACGTACGGAACGAGGCCGCCGACCGGGTCGAAGTCGGCGCGAGCCACCTCGAAGTCGCCGAGTGGGCCGAGGACCGCATCCGCGAACTCGGCGGCGAACCCGCTTTTCCCGTGAACATCAGCGTCGACGAGGAAGCCGCCCACGCCACGCCGAGCGTCGACGATTCGAGCACGTTCGGCGAGGACATGATCAACCTCGACATCGGGGTTCACGTCGACGGCTGGCTGGCCGACACCGCCGTCACGGTCGACCTCTCGGGCAATCCGGAACTGGCCGAAGCCTCCGAAGCCGCGCTGGACGCCGCCCTCGATACCGTCGAAGCCGGCGTCGAGACCGGCGAGATCGGCGCGGTCATCGAGGAGACCATCGACGGCTACGGCTACAACCCCGTCGTGAACCTCACCGGCCACGGACTTGGTCACTGGGAACAGCACACGCCTCCGAACATCCCCAACCGCGAGGTCGACCAGGGGATCGAACTGGAAGCCGGCGACGTGGTCGCCATCGAACCGTTCGCCACCGACGGCGGCGGCAAGGTCCGGGAGGGCACCGAGGAGGAGATCTTCGCGCTCGAATCCGAGGGGTCGGTCCGAAATCGTGCGGCCCGAGAGGCCCTGAACCAGATCACCGAGGAGTTCAAGACGCTCCCGTTCGCCACCCGCTGGCTCGACGGACGCCGGGCCGAGATGGCGCTTCGTCGGCTGAAACAGCAGGATATCCTCCACGGCTACCCCGTCCTGAAGGAGGAGGACGGTCGGCTGGTCAGCCAGAAAGAACACACCCTCATCGTCACCGAGGACGGCTGCGAGGTCACGACGCGACTCTAAGCGGGGTTCGGGACGGAACTAGGCGTTGTTCATCCGCAACACCGTGCGTGCGCCACAGACGCGACACTCGCTGACGCGATAGGGCTCGCGCGAGTACTCGGCGTTCTCCGGGGTGGCGCTCTCCGTGAGGATCTCCACCGACACCTCGTGGGGTGTCTCGCGACTGCACTCCTCACACTGCTCTCTCATCCCGTCTCCGCCGTCGTCTGTCGCTGACATCGTATCACAGTCTTTCGCCGAAGAAAGCATAAAAACCCCAATCCGTTCGGCTTCGTTCACGTGATTTTCGATTGCCCTCTTGCGATTTTCCACGAGACGGACTGAGAACCGACAAAATCGTTCACGGACACGTCTCAGACGTCCGTCCGTGTATTAATCCGGAAAACGGCCGAATGATTTATATATGATGGTACGGGGCGGCTGAGGTTCGGTTCCGAAGCGGTGCGGTGGTCTCCGTGGCGGTTAAGCCGCGGGCGGCCGCAGGGCCGGCATGGAGCAGGTGTTCGCCCCCTGGCGGATCGACTGGATCGAACGGTCCGACAAGAACGAGGAGATCGACGGCTGTGTGTTCTGTGCGTTCGCCGAGGACGATGCAGACCGGGCGAACAGAGTCGTGGCCCGGAGCGACCACGCCTTCGTCCTGCTGAACAACTACCCGTACAACCCAGGACACGCGATGGTGATCCCCCACAGCCACACCGGAGACTATCGCGCCCTCGACGACCCGGAACTCACCGACCACGCCCGGCTCAAACAGCGGACCATCGACGCCATGGAGATGGCCATGCACCCGGAGGGCTACAACGCCGGCCTCAACCTCGGGGGCGGCGCGGCCGGGGGTTCGATCGACGACCACCTGCACACCCACGTCGTCCCGCGCTGGGAGGGTGACACCAACTTCATGCCGGTCGTCTCGGACACGAAGGTCATCGTACAGGCGGTCGAGGACACCTACGACCGACTCCACGAGGCCTTCGCCGAGCAAGAGGGCGCGACGGTGACGGGCGAGGACCGGGCGGTCCAGTTCTAGAGTCGACAGGGCGACTTTTCTACCCGGGTGTCCAAACCCGGACGATGGCACGCTCGACGGCGCTACGGCGGGTCGGCCTCGTGGTGCTGGGGGTCAACCTCCTGCTCGCGCTGGCCAAGGGCGGGGTCTGGTATCTCACCGGCAGCCTCGCCGTTGGGTCCGAGGCGGTCAACAGCCTCGCCGACACGGCCTACAGCGTCGTGATCGTCGCCGGACTCTACCTCACCACTCAGCCGCCGGACTTCGAACACCCACACGGCCACGAACGCATCGAGCCGTTCGTGGGGCTGTTCGTCGCGCTCGGGATCTTCGCGGCCGGCGGCGCCGTCATCTGGCAGGCGATCACCGCCGTCCTCGCGGGGCCGGGCCCGGCCACGGCGAGTCCGGCCGCCGTCGCCGTCCTGGCCGTGGCAGCCGTCGCGAAGTACCTCCTCTATCGCTACTGCCTGACCGCTGGCGAGGACCACCGCTCGCCCGCCCTCGTCGCGACCGCGCTCGACAATCGCAACGACATCCTCACCGCGCTGGCGGCGCTGGGCGGCGTCGTCGGCGCGGCCCTGGGCTTCCCACTGCTGGACCCCATCGCGGCCGCACTGGTCGGGGTCGGCATCCTCTACACCGGGATCGAGGTCGTCCGGGACAACCTCGACTACCTCGTCGGTGCGGCCCCGCCCGAGGACCTGCGGGCCGAGATCGTCCGACGGGCGCTCTCCCACCCCGAGGTCCAGGGCGCACACGACGTAATCGCCCACTACGTCGGCCCGGAGATCGACGTGAGCCTCCACATCGAAGTCGAGGGCGACCGGACGCTGCTGGAAGCTCACGACATCGAGACCGCGGTGATCGAGTCGATCCAGCGCCTCCCCGAGGTCGACGACGTGTTCGTCCACGTCGACCCGAAGGAGGCCGGCGAGTGGAAACCCGACGAGGAAGTCGACCGGCTGGTCAGTGATCCCGGCAGTCTCGACCGTGAGTGATACTGTCGGACAGAACATTTCACATCCGACGCGTGTCGAGGACGACGCTAGCCACAGCGTTGCTGCCGGAACTGACGACCGGCAGGTATCAACATCTGTCCGACAGTAGTGAACTAGACCGGTTCGCCGAACGCGTACACCGTGTTGTGGCTCGTAATCTCCACGTCGACGGTGTCGCCGACGTCCAGCCCGCGCTCCTCTGCGTCGGCGATCACGACCTGCCGGTGGGCCTCGTCGTAACCCACCAGCGATTCGTCGGTCCCGTCCTCGGTGAGCAAGACCGAGCGTTCGGTGCCGACCATCTCCTCGTGGGCCTCTCCGACCAGCTCCATCTTCAGGTCCGTCAGCTCCTTCGAGCGGTCCTTCTTGGTCTGGCCGCCCAGTCCCTTCATGTCGGCGGCGTCGGTCCCCGGCCGCTTCGAGAACCGGGTGACGTTGATCTTCTCGGGCCGTGTCTCGCGCATGAGCGCCAGACTCTGCTCGTGGTCTTCGGGTTCCTCGGTGGGGAAGCCCGCGATGAAGTCCGTCGAGAGCGTCCAGTAGTCCAGATGCTCGTCGAAGGTCTCGACGACCTCGACGTACTCGCCGACGGCGTGCTGACGGCGCATGTCCGCGAGCACGTCGTCGCTGCCGGACTGGACGGGCGCGTGCAGGAAGTTGTAGAGCTCGTCGTTCTCGGCGAACACCCGGGCCAACTCCTCTCGGACGCCGTGGACGCCCTTCGGGTTGGCCATCCCGACGCGGACGCGGAATTCGCCGTCGATGTCACAGATCCGATCCAGCAGTTCGGGGAGCAGGCTCTCGCCCTGATTGATGTCCCAGCCGTAGACGCCGGTGTCCTGGCCGGTGATCCGGAGTTCCTTCGCGCCCGCGTGGACGAGCGCGCGTGCCTTCTCGACGTTCTCCTCGACCGACGGGCTGTCGATCCGACCGGTCGCCTGCTTGGTGATGCAATAGGAGCAGTCGCTCATACAGCCCCGGGCGATGGGGAGGATGCCGACGACGCCGTTCAGGACCGGGTCAGTCCCGTCGGTGACGGTCGGACACTCGCCGTTCAGGACGTGATCGGGCACCTCGTCCCAGTGGAGGATCTCTGCGTCGACGTCTTCCTCGCGGAACATATCGCCCTGTGCCAGTGCCATACAGCCTGTCACGACGAGGTCGCCGGGCGTCTCGGCGTCGAGTTCTTTGGCCCGCCGGAGCATGTTCTGCTCCGTCTTCTCTAAGACTGTGCAGGTGTTGAGGATCGCCACGTCCGCGGCTTCGGGGCCGTCGACGGGGTGGTGGCCCCCCTCGCGGAGCGCCTGCTCGATCTGCTGGGTCTCACCTCTGTTGGAGGTGCACCCGTACGTCTCGATGTGATAGCGGGCCATTCGCTACTCCACGCTCGGGGCTCGCCGAGCAAAAGCGCGACGGATCCTACTCGGTGGCCGCTCGCCACTCCTCGACGATGGCTACGCCGCTGCTGGCCCCGATCCGTTCGGCTCCGGCTTCGAACATCGCCTCGGCACGCTCCCAGGACCCGATCCCGCCGCTGGCCTTCACAGGTAAAAACTCGGCCAACAGTTCCACGTCCGCGACCGTCGCGCCGCCGTCGGCGAATCCGGTCGCGGTCTTGAGCATGTCCGCGTCGGCCTCGGCTGCGAGTTCGGCCGCTCGCCGTTTCTCCTGGTCGGTCAGAATAGGGGCTTCGACGATGACCTTCACGGGCAGGGGCGTGGCCGCGACGACCTCGGCGATCTCTTCTCGGTACTCCTCGTCCTCGTCGCCTCGCAGTCGGCCGGCGTTGGCCACGAGGTCGAGTTCGTCCGCGCCGTCCTCCCAGACGCGTTCGGCCTCCTCGACTTTGCTCGCCGGCGCGTGCTGGCCGTGGGGGAACCCGACGACGGTCGCGATCGTCGTCTCGGGTGCGTAACTCGCCGCCATGTCGACGTAACACGGCGGGATGCAGGCGTTCGTCCCGTACTCGATGGCCTCGTCGAGGACGGTCAGCACGTCGTCGCCCGTCGTCGCCGGTCCCAACACCGTGTGGTCGATCCGCCCGGGAACGTCCATACGATTCCGTCTCGGCCCGACGGTAAAAACCGACGTGGCCGACCGGAAGGCTTTCGGCCGCCGCGCGACCCCCCACCGACATGTTACTCCAGGTACTCCCCGAGGGACTTGTCGTCCCCGCCCTCCCGTATCTGTTCGGCCTGGCGGTCGCCGGTATCGCCGTGGGCGCGGTGCTTTCCATCCGGCGCCCGCCCGTCACGCAACGACTGGTCGTCGCCTTCACGCCGTGGATGACCGCCGGCGCGGCCGTTCACGTCCTCTACCAGCTACAACTGATACCGGGCGCACAGCCGTTGCCGCCCGTCATCGCGCCGCTTTTCGGTGCCCCGACGGTCTACGTGACGACTTTCCTCGTCGCCGGTGCGATATGGGCTGGACTCGCCGTCGCCGAGCGGGCGGTCCCCCCGACGCTCGCGGCGACCGGCGGTTTCGCGACGCTCGCCGGGGCCGCGCTGGTCTGGCGAACGGCCACGGTCCAGGGAACCTTCGAACCGGTGGTTCCGCTCGCGGCGCTTCTCGCGTCTGTCGTCGTCGCGGTCGCCACCTACGCGCTCCTCGACCGAACCCGGCCCACCGTCACCGCCCGGACCGGCACGCTGGGGGCGGTCACCGTGTTCGGGCACGCGCTGGACGGCGTCTCGACGGCCGTCGGCGTCGACCTGCTCGGGAGCGGCGAACGGAGTCCGATCCCCGCGGCGATCATGGAGTTCGCCGGCTCGCTGCCGACGGCGTCGGTGATCGGTAAAGGGTGGCTGTTCGTGCTCGTGAAACTCCTGATCGCGGCCGCCATCCTGGTGTTGTTCGCCGACTTCGTCGAGGAAGACCCCGCACAGGGCAACGCGGCGCTCGGCGTGGTCGCGGCCGTCGGTCTCGGGCCGGGCACGCACAACCTCCTGCTGTTCGCGGCCGCTGGAATGGTGTGAGCGGTGCTATGCGGTGAGGTTTCCGAAAGGGAACGAGAGTGAGGGTTGGTACCGGTCAGCCCCGTGGTGTTGGGTGAGGTCCGTCCGGTGAGGGTTCGGACGCGTGGTGTCTGCCTGGAGCGGCGTACTTCCACTTCCCCGCGCCCTCATCACATCCATGTTCACCCGA
Organism: Halorientalis sp. IM1011; assembly: GCF_001989615.1. Lineage (NCBI taxonomy): Archaea > Methanobacteriati > Methanobacteriota > Halobacteria > Halobacteriales > Haloarculaceae > Halorientalis > Halorientalis sp. IM1011. Next base: position 2,456,593 of record NZ_CP019067.1, read on the forward strand.
GAGTATAAAGGTTACTGCTCGTGAACCTTACTTCGTAAGCACGAAATTCGGGTTAACCGGGTATGAAGCCGTCCTCTAGACTCCCCAAGATTAATGCGTATGGGGGAAATATGGACGCCCATGCCCTCAGACTCCGGTTCCGAGGAGTATCCGCGGGCACCCGCCCAGAAGGCCCGGGACGAGAACATTCTGGGCGTCTTCGAGGCGACCGACGATCCGGTCCTGACGACCTCGGAGGTCGCGGAGGAACTTCCGATCGGGAAGCGGGCCACGCTGAACCGGCTGGAGGACCTCGTGGACCGGGACGAACTCGCCTCGAAGGACGTCGGCGTCGGCCGCGTCTGGTGGCGCGTGACACCCGAACCGGCCGACGTCGAAACGGAAGACGGCGTTCCCGACCCCGAACTGGACGTGGAACCCGAACCGTCACCTGCTGCACCCGCGCAACCGTCGGGCGCGCCCGCAGGGACCGCGGCCAGTTCGGACGCGGACGCCGAACCGCTGGAGACCGAGAGCCCGCGCTGGGCCTTCATCGGCAGTCTCGGCCGGCACTCCATTCTGGCCGGCATCTTCCTGTTCGGGCTCGTCGTCATCGAGGGAATCGTTCAGCCCCAGTCGTTGCTTCCGGTGTCGATGATCTCCCTGTCGCTGACGGCCCTCGTCTTCTTCCTGATCGGGTTCCCCGCCCGCGGGGCCTACCGGGCGAAGAAGTTCTTCGAGTCGACGGACATGTCGCTCGCGCAGTTCGTCGGGCCGGTAGGACGGTTACTGGGCCGGGACGACTCGAAGTCCTGACGCCGATTCCCCTGCCGTTTTGTGGGCGCTGCTCGAACGGCGCGTATGGCCAAACAACCACACCTGCTGGTCGAAGACGGCGCGCTGGCGGACGTGGCCCTCCTCCCGGGTGACCCCGGCCGCGTCGATCGCATCGCCGACGCCTGCGACGAGGCCACGACCGTCGCACAGAACCGCGAGTACAAGGTCGTCAACGCCACCTACGAGGGGCGGGACCTCACGATCTGTTCGACCGGGATCGGCTGTCCGTCGGCGGCCATCGCCGTCGAGGAACTCCACGCCGTCGGCGTCGAGACCGTGATCCGCGTCGGAACCACCGGCGCGCTCCAGTCCGACATCGAGATCGGCGACATGGTCGTCGCGACGGGCGCGGCCAAAGACGAGGGGACCACCGAGCGTTACGAGGAGGACACCATCCCTGCCGTGCCGGACTACGACGTCCTCTCGGCGCTCGTCGATGGGGCCGAAGCCAATGGTGAAGACGTACACGTGGGGCCGGTGGCCACGGACGACGCCTTCTACGCGGAGACGGACGAGTACGTCCGAGCCTGGGAGGCCGCCGGGTTGCTCGCCGTCGAGATGGAGGCGGCGGCGATCTTCTCGCTGGCCCGCCGGAAAGGGATGGCCGCCGGCGCGATCTGTACCGTCGACGGCAACCTGGTCGAGGGGACACAGAAAGGGGAGACCGACGCCGACGAACTCCCCGAGAAGGCCAAAAACAACGTCGAGCGTGCCATCCGAATCGCGCTCGACGCCGCGACGACACTGTAGCCGCGGGCGTCGGCGCGCGGTTTTTGTACCCTGATTTTGAAGATACGGTATGCGCGACCGGTTGCGTGAGCGGGTCGGGGCGGCGCGGGCGCGACTGGCCCGGTTCGAGCGCCGCGAACTGTGGACGATCCGGCGCTGGCTCGAGAACACCCGAAACCTGGTTCATCTGTCGGTGCTCGTGTTCGTTCCGCTACTTATCGCCGCCGTCACCTGGATCTCGAACGCCGTCTCGGTGCTTCCCTTCCTGCTCTTTCCGCCGCTGGCCTCGGGGACGTACATGCTCTTCGCCAGACCGGAGAGCGAGTACGCGTCGCCGACGCGGTTCGTCGGCGGGCTCACCGTCGGCGCGTTCTGTGGCTGGCTCGCGTACGTGCTCTCGACAGTTCTCTGGGCGCCTCCAGGCCGGTCGACCGTCGACCCTGGTGCCGCGGCGTTTTCGATTTTCCTGACGGGACTGGTGACCTGGTTGCTCTCCGTCGAAGAAGCCTCCGCCTACTCCAGTGCCCTGCTGATTCACGTCATCGACGTCAGTAGCGCCAACTCGATCACGCTCGACGTACTGGCAGGACTCTCGGTGACGCTCACGCCGCGGCTGGCCTACGTCGGGAGCGTGCTAGCCTCCTCGACGCTGGTCGCCGGCGTCTTCCTGCTATGGCGGGAGACGTTCTACGAGGAGCGGGCCCGCTACCTCTACCAGTCGACGAAAGGCGACGATCACGTGCTGGTGCCGATGCGGACCGACGACGCCGACGCGACCGCGATGCTGGCGGCGAACCTCGCCGCCGCTCACGAGGCGGGGAAGGTCGTCCTGCTGGACGTGGTCGACGACGAGGCGGTAGCCGCCGCGGAACGGGAACTGCTGGAGGGAACCTCGCAGGTCAGAACGGACGGCGGTCCCGCGAGCGACGCGAGCGACGGCGGCCTGCCCGACGACGGGGGTGACCTCGACGCGGAGACGCTCGACGAGATGGCCGAGAACCGCGTCGCCTCGAACGCCGCCGACCGCCTGGAACGGCAGGCCGCACGAATCGAGACGAAGGTGGGCGTTCCCTGTGAGGTGGTCGTCGCCTCGGCCGGCGGGTCGCCCGCGGCGACGGTGCTCTCGACCGCACACGCGACTAACTGCGACCTGATCGCGACGCCGTACGAACAGCGCCACGGCGGTCTCTCGCCGTTCGTCCGGTTGCTCTTTCGGGGGGACGTGGACGTACTCGTCCATCGCTCCTGTGACGGCCGGACCCGCTGGAACCGCGTGCTCGTCCCGGTCCGTCGTGCCGGGGACGTGGCCCACGCCATGATCGACTTCGCGCTCCGGCTGACGGGCCGGAGCGGCCACGTCGGCGTCGCCCACTGTCTGCACGGTGACGGCGACCGCCGACGGGCCGAGAACATGCTGGCGGATCTGGTTGCGCCGTTCGACGGTTCCTTCGAGACCCGGATCTCACGCATGTCCATCGAGGACTTCCTCGACGAAACCGCTCCGAACTACGAACTGGTGTTCATGGGGGCGAGCATGGATCGGAGCCGCGCCTCGCGGCTGGTCTCTCCGCCCACGTTCGAGCGGATTCGCGATCTGGACTGTGACGTGGCCATCGTCGACCGCAACCGGTGAGGTCAGTCGTCAGCGTCCACGTCGCCGCTCAACTGGCCGGCCAGCGACTCCACGTCGTCGTCGCCGAGCGCCGACTCGACGAGCAGGTGGCCGCCGATGACCATGGGGCTGATGACCGTGTCCGCGCCCGCACGCCTGAGCTTCTCGATGTTCTCGCGGTCGGTCGCTCCCGCGACCACCCGCACGTCGGCGTTGAGCGACTTCGCGGTGAGAATCGATAGCGCGTCGTTGGCGTCGTTGTTCGTCGCGGCGACGACCGCCCGGGCGTCCTCGATGCTCGCGCGGTGGAGCGGTTCCTCGTCGCTGGGATCGGCCGACAGCACTGCGATGTCGCGGGCGTTGAGCTGTGCGGCCGCGTCCTGATCCGGCGTGATGACGACGAACGGCGTCGAGCCGGAGAGTTCTTCGATGATCGGTTCCGTCAGGTCGCCGTAGCCGAGGACGATCACGTGGTCCTCGAGCAGTTCGAGCTGTCGTTCCGTCATGGTACCGAGTGCGTGGGCGAACCGCGCTTCGATGGCCGGGCCGAGCAGCGACCCCAGCGCGAGCGTGAAACTCGCCACGCCGAGGATCAACACGGAGATGGAGAAGAGGCGGGCCTTCTGTGTCTCGGGGATCGCATCGCCGTAGCCGACCGTGCTGGCGGTGACGATGGTGTAGTAGACCGCGTCGAGGATGGTGTCGACGTTCGCGAAGTCCCCGCGGAGTCGGTAGGTGCCTGCAGTTCCGTAAACCATCGTGCCAACGAGTGCGGCCGTCGCCGCGAGTTGCGTCGTCGAGAGGTCGATCGTCCGGTCGAACCGGTGGTAGTTGAGCAAGACGAACGGTAGCGAGAGCACGGAGAGAACGATCAACGGATAGGAGTACGGGCTCGACTGTGCCAGTCCCTGAATCGCAGTCACCGGGAGCAGGAAGACGGTGGTGTACCAGGCGACTCGGAGTCCACGCCGGAGCCCGAAGACGTTGGCCAGCATCAGAAAGCCGGTGAGTGCGCCGGTAAAGCCCACGGCCTGATCGACGCCCGGTGGAACGTACGCGTCGAGCGGCCCCGAGACGGGATCTGACACGCCGATGTACAGGATACCCGTCGCTACGGACAGGAGCGCGACGACCGTCACCAGCAACACCGTCACACGCGTCCCGAGCAACACGCGCCTCGACGCCATGCTCCCCCGTCGGGCGGGAGACCGGATAAAACCGCCGAACCGGGCAGTCGTCCCCGGCGGTACTGGTTAGTACGAGGCGGTCCCAGCGACCCCATGGCTTCGCTTCCGGTCGAGGTGCTGCTCGGTATCTATCTCGGCTTTCTCACCGGTATCATCCCCGCGCTGGTCGCGTGGACACTCGGCTTCGGCTTCAAGTACTTCACCGGCGTCTCGATCCCCGGGTTCGGTGTCGTCGTGCTGGCGGTCGCGCTGGCCGGCGTCAGCGGCGGACTGCTCGCGCTGGCCGATCCGACGGTCACCGAGGCGACCAACGCCCCGACGCTCGTGACCGCGATCCTCGTCGTGACCGCCCTCTCGTTGTACGCCCACGCGAAAGGCGACCAGCTCGGTGCGGACGCACCCCGGCGGCTCTCCCTGTCGAAACTCCGCGAGCGCACGCTCTCGCGGGACCTCGCCGACCGCGTCGGCGGCGGCCAGGTCCGGATCCGGGTCGTCGGCGACGTCTCGGACATGGAGGGGTACCCGCCGCTGTCCGACGACCTCCGGGCCGAGATCCGCGAGGCGGAGTACACCTTTCCCGCTGATCTGCGCGTCTCCGAACTCGAAGAACGCGTCGCCGAACGCCTCCGGACGGAGTTCGATCTGGGGGACGTGGCGGTGACCATCGACGAACGCGGCCGCGCGTCGGTCGCCGCCGCACCGCCGTTCTCGGGCCTCTCGAAGCGCGTCCCCGCGGGCAAACGCGCCGTCTCCGTGGACGCGCTGATTCCGACCGGGCTTGCCCGGGGTGACGAAGTGACCCTCATCACGACCGACGCGCAGGTTCGCGGGACGGTCGTGAGTGCGAAGACGGCGGATCCAGCGTCCGACAGGCGACTGACCGTGCCGACGACGCCCGACCCGGATCCCGACGGTGACGCCGAGGCCGACGAGGGGTCGACACCGCGGGCCGTCCGGGCACCGACGACGACGGGTGGCGAAGGGCGGCTCACGGCCGCGGTTACCCGAACGGACGCGGAGCCGCTGCTCCGGGCCGACCGGGCGCGGGTCGTCGTCGAAGCCCGGGGGACCCGACTCGAGTACGAACTCATCTCACTGCTCCGGCGCAGCGGCAAGCGGTTCCGCCGGTTCACCGTCGCCGCCGACAGCGACCTCGACGGCGTGGACCTCGGAACTGTCAACGCCCGGGAGACCTACGGCGTGGCGATCCTCGGGGTCAGGAAACCGACGGGCTGGCAACTGGCTCCACAGGGGACCACCGCGCTCGCGGGCGGCGACGAGGTGTTCGCGGTCGGGTCGCCCGACGAACTCGACGCGTTCGCGGGGGTGGTCGCTTGATGGCCCAGGCCGTCGCGCTGTTCGACGGACCGGTCGTCGCGATCGCCAGCCTCGTCGGACTGGCAGTGCTGGCCGGCGCGCTCTCTGGCACCGTCGCCCTGCTGTACCGGTGGTACGCCAACGAGCGCATCCAGCGCGGCCTCCCGGTGCTGGTCGGCCTCAGCGGCGTCTCGGTCTCCCTGAACGCGACGACGGCGCTCGGACAGGTCATCGCGGGAACGAACGACGCGCTCTCGCCCGAAACCGCCCTGTTCAACGTCGCCGCCTTTCTCGTCGCGGGACTCACCGCGGCCGGGGCCGTCGACGTGGGCGACCGCTTCGGCAACGACCTCTTCGCCGCCACCGGGGCCAGGAGCGTCGAGGGCGAGGTCAGCCGCGTCGTCGAGGCCGTCGGCCGCGTGATCGCGGTCGACCTCCCCGAGGAGATCGACGACATCGTCGGCTACGATCCCGTCGCCGACGAGACCAAAGACCAACTGGCCGGCCGGACCTTCCTCTTTCCCAAACGGCTGACCGTCGCGGAACTGGAAGACCGCCTGCGCACGCGGATCAAGGGTGATTTCGGCGTCGGGCACGTCGACGTCGACCTCGCCGCCGACGGGACCGTCGAGTACCTCGCCGTGGGTGCGCGGGTCGCGGGCATCGGCCCGACGCTCCCCCCCGAGACGGCCGCCGTCGCCGTCCGGGCGGATCCCGCCCTCGCAGCCAGTTCCGGCGACGTGGTGCAGGTGTGGCGACCCGACCCCTTCGAGCGGGTGACGACCGCCGAGATCCGGGGCGTAGCCGACGATATCGTGACGCTGGCCGTCGACGCAGCCGACACGCCACGGCTCGACACCGACACCGAGTACCGGCTGCTCACCCTCCCCGTCGAGTCTCGGACCGACAGGGAGTTCGCCTCGCTCCTCCGGGCCGCCGACGAGACCATGAGCGTCGTCGGAATCGAGGCCGACAGCCCGCTGGCGGGCCAGCCCGTCGGCTCCCTCGACGTGACCGTGATCGCCGTCCGCCTCGACTCCGGCGGTGTCGAGGCGCTCCCCGACCGCAGCCACGTTCTCGGGGCCGACGATGCGGTCTACGCCGTCGCCAAACCCGAACGCCTCCGCAGACTCGAAGCCGCCGCGTCGGGCGTCGACGCGACCACCTCGACGGCTGGCGCGGTCGACGCCGCCGACGACTGACAGGGGACACGAACGGGTGTGTGGAAGACGACTGAAGCAGAACGGCTTTTGCCGCCGCGTCCGGTCCTCCGGGTATGGAGTGGAAGTTGTTCGCCAATCTCAAAGAGGTCGTCGGCCAGTCGGAAGTCGAGGTCGACGTCCAGCCGGGCGCGACCTTCGGCGAGGCACTGGACGCACTGTTAGAGGCCCATCCCGAACTCGCCGAAGAAGTGCTGAACGACGACGGCGAGTTGCGCGACCACATCCGCGTCCTCCACAACGGGGACAACCCCTTCGTCTCCGCCGAGGGCCGGGACACCGAATTAGAGGCGGGCGACGAACTCGCGCTGTTCCCGCCGGTCAGCGGCGGGTGAGGCGGACCGCGAAGGCGACAGCGACGACGGCCAGAACGGCCAGTCCCGTGCCGAAGCCCGGACCGGTTCCCGTAGTGGTGGCCCGGGCTGTCCGGTCCGTTCGGGACTGCGGTGGCTCGGACGTCGAACGCTCTGTTGAACTCGACTCGGTCGTGGTCGTCGGAGTCGGCGTCACGCGGCGCTGGCCGACGTGCGGGTTCTCGACCCGCGCCACCCGCCTCACAGGCACGCCGTCGACGCGGAAGGGCCGGTCCGTCTCCGGGTCGTAGGTCTCGTTCCCGTAATCACGGACGGGCACGACGACGAGCCGCCGGGTCCTGAAATCCAGCTCGGACACGGGTATCGACGCGTGGTCGTCGTCCGAATCGACCCGCGTGTGTCCCAGCACCCGCCCGCCCAGCGGGTCGGACGCGTTGTACTCACGGACCACGAGATGCCCGCTCCGCGAGAGGTCCAGCGCCTTGACGACCACCGCCGAATCGTCGAGGTGTCCCCAGACTTCCCCGACGAACGCCGGTGACGGTTCGACGACGCCGACCGCCTCCGAGTACTCGTACCCGGGCAGGTCGGCGACGACCCGCGTGTTCGCCGGAACCGACGAGAGGTCGAAGGTCGCCGCGAACCGCCAGTCGGGGCCGACAGTGACAGTCCGCCGTCTGGGCGTCGGCTCACCGCTCACGTTCAGTTCGACGGTGACGTTCGTTCCGGGGAAGCCACTCGTCCGACCCGAGACGGTGGCGTTGTCCGTTCCGTTCAGGTGGAACGGCTCCTCGCCGTCGATACTGGCCATCTCGTCACCGATCGTGTAGTAGGTCGAGTCTTCGATCCTGTCCTCACCGTCGCCGACCCGGAGTTCGACGACACCCCCTCTGTACCTGAAGCCGGCGTACTCGAAGACCGCCCGCTTTGCGTCGAGGACGACGTAGATCGAGCGGTTTCGGGCGTCGACCACGTACTCGACCGCACCCGCGTCGTACGATGCGGACAGATCGACCTCGGGACTGCAGGTCCCGGTTCTGACGTCGAAGCTGACGTTCTCCGCCGAGGTGAGCCGGCGGTCGACGTGCCGGTCGATCGCCCGCTCGCTGGGTCCCTCGATGCCGTGGAGGACCCGGGTCGCCTCGCCAGCGAACCGCAACCGAAAGATGCGGACGCGGTCGTTCGCGACCATCGGATGGTCCCCACCGTCGCTTCGGGGTCTGACGACCCGATCGTCGTCCATCGCCGCCCGGATCCCGCCGAGGGTGGCCAACTCGCCGAACGTGTCGCTCTCTGCCGCGAACATGTCCACGGCGACCGACCCGTTCCCGGTGGCGTCGTCGTGCGGCGGGCCAGCGGGACAGGTCGTGCCGGCCGTCGCGCCCGCAGCGCCACCGACCGCGACGAGCGACAGCACCGCCAGCAGGACGATCCCGCCGAGCGCCACACCCAGAGGAGACGTGTCGTTCATACTACCGGATCCGCCAGCGCACTTGAATAGTTTGTGTCACGCTGACAGCTATCGGTCCGTCAGATCGGCTTCCAGTACGAAATCGGGTTCCTCGCCGAGTTCGACCCCGGCGTAGGCGGCGTCGCTGACCGCCCGCGGCGTTTCGGGGAGCAGCACCCGAGTCCTGTCCGCGCCGACCGCGGCGGCGTCCCGGGCGATCGCTGCGAACAGCACGCGAGCGGCCGGCACGTCAGTCCACGCGGCGACGCCGTACTCCGCGACCCGCTCGTCGCCGTCTCCGGGTTCGTAGTCGCGGGCGCGGTAGGCCGTTCCTACTGTCCCGTCGCTCCCGCTCTGCACCGCGAATACCGCTCCTTCGTCCGCGAACCGCCGGAGGTCCGCACGCGTCAGTTCCCGGACGGCCCACGATTCGTCGGGTGCCAGTGCCAGCCCGCGGAGCGTCCGGCATGCGTCGCTGCGCTGCCAGTAACTCCAGGCCGCGTCCGCGTGGCCGGTGACGGTATGGGTCGTATCACTCGCAACTTCGGCGTCGGCATCGGGTTCGGGGTGGACCCACCGGAACTCGGTGACGGGCTCGAAGCCGATACCGCGGGAGGTCCCGAGTCCCTGGACGTTCCACGAAAAGACGAGGTTGCGACAGACGGTCGCACCGCGCTCGGCCGCCCAGTCGAAGACGGCCTCGGTCAGTCGGTGCGCGAGCCCCAGCCCGCGTGCGTCGGGTGCGACACGCATCCCCTGCGCCCAGGCCTCGTGGTCCGAGAGGCAGACGCCCTGGCAGACACCCATGGGATCGCCGTCGACCGTCGCCACGAACGTCCGTTGCTCGGGGCCGTCGCTCGCGACCCACTCGGGGAACACGCGCGGAATGTAGTCGCTCACCTCGCGGTCCGGCCAGGGGTCGTCGGTAAAGTCGACGACCGCGTCGTGATCGTCGGCGCGGGCCTGCCGGACGCGGAGGTCGGGCATCTCAGGTCCAGGGCCGTGACTGGCTCTGGATCTCGCCGGCCAGCGGCTCGCGCATGGCCCGCGTCGGGTCGTCGGCGTTCGCCAGCACCCACATCAGTTTCACCTTCGCGGTGCCGGGCAGGAGGTCCTCGCCCTCGATCACGCCGGCGTCCAGCAGGTCCCGGCCGGTGTCGTACACCCGGTCACAGACCCGCCCTTCCAGACACTGGCTGGTCATCACGACCGTCGTGCCAGCGTCGGTCAGATCCTCGACGGTCTCGATCCAGTCGGTGTTGACGTGGCCCAGTCCCGTGCCCTCGATGACGACGCCCTCCGAACGGTCGGCCGCGGCGTCGAGCATCGCGGGATCGGTGCCGGGCGTGAACTTCACGAGGCTCACGTCGGTTTCGAGGTCCTCGCGGAGTGCGAGGTCGGTCTCGCCGCGCTCGGCGTACTCCCGGCGGAACTGGACTTCTTCGCTGTCATAATCGACCTCGCCCAGCGGCTTCGCGCCGACGGTCTCGAAGGCGTCCCGGCGGGAGGTGTGGTTCTTCCGGACGCGGGTGCCCCGATGGAGCGCGCACCGCTCGTCGGCCTCGTCGGCGTGCATACAGACGAGCACCTCCGAACAGTCGGATTTGGCCGCCTCGACTGCACAGACGGCGTTCATCACGTTGTCCGAGGAGGGCCGATCCGCCGAACGCTGGCTACCCGTAAAGACGATGGGGACGGGCGTGTCGAGCATGAACGCGAGCGCGGCGGCGGTGAACTGCATCGTGTCGGTGCCGTGCATGACGACGACGCCGTCCGCGCCGGCCTCGATCTCCTCTCTCACGGCGTGGGCCAGATCCTGCCACACGTCGGGCGTCATGTTCTCGCTGAGGATGTTCGCGACGACCCGGCCCCGGTAGTTGGCGCGGCCGGCCAGGTCCGGCACGGCCCGCAACACGTCCTCGGCGTCGAACTGGGCGGTCACCGCGCCCGTCCGGTAGTCGACCGTCGAGGCGATGGTGCCGCCGGTCGAAATCAACGAGATGGTCGGCAGGTCGTCGTCGAACTCGATGGCCGACTCCCCCGCGGCGTCCTGTGCGCTCTCGACGTCGTAGGTGTCGGCTTCGAGCACGTCGACCGACGCGTCGCCGCGGTCGATGCCCACGTTGTACCCGCTCTCGAGTTTGACGACGAGGTTCTCCTCCGTCGTCGAGGGCAACAATACGCCCTCGTACGTCTGGTCCGCGCGCTCGACGCGGACCCTGTCCCCTGGGTTCATACTCGGGCGTACCGCGTGCCCGGACTTGAAACCATCCTTCCGACCGTCCGCGCGGGAAAAGACTCACGTCGCCACGCCCGGATCGTTTCGTATGGCCGAACGTTCCGATCAGCGGACCCGCACGGCCGACGACGTCGAGGAGTCGCTGGCAGACGAGACGCTCCTCGACGACTCAGCGGTCGAGACGGGTTCCGAGTCGTCCGCGCCGTCCGAGACAGGCGGACGGGGAATCACGGACCGGCTCCGCGCCGCCGTTCGTGCGCCGTTCGGTGCCGCCGCGACGCGCCTGACCGCGCCCGTCGAGGGACTGTTCTCGATCCGGGCGTTTCTGCTTCTGGTCGTCACCAGTGTCGCCGGCATGCTGGGGGCGGGTCTGGTCCTCCCCTTCGGTTCGATCGCCGGGTTGCTCGGCATCGCGGCGGTGGCGTTCGGTGCCGGTCTCCTCGACGACCGGCGACGGTACGTCGAGACCGGGGCGGCCGGCGCGCTCGCGTCCGGGATCAGCTGGCTGCTCGGAAATCTGGTCCTGACGGCGGTCGGACCCGGCGTCCCGCTCGTCGCCGTCGGAGTCGGGTTCGGTGTGATCGCGGCGCTTCTGGGGCATTACTTCGGCCGGGATCTCCGCGCCGGCTTGACCCGCGAAATCTAATCGGTGAGCTGCCACTCCTCGCCGTCGCGAGCCAGGATACCGCTCGCTTCGAGTTCGTTCAGCGCCTCCCGGACGACCGGCTGGGGCGCGTCGACGGCCGCGGCGATCTCGTCGGTGGTGGCCGCCCCCTCCGCCAGCGCACTCAATACGTCGGCGTAGAGTCGCGTGTCCTCCACGTCCAGTCGCTCGCCCAGTTGCTCCATGACGGCCGCGAGCCGACCCTGGACCCACCGCTGGGCCATCGACAGCTCGTTTTCGAGTTGATCGAGCCGCGTGAGCTCCGACGCGATGTCGCTCAGGTCGGCGGGGTCGCGCGTGCTCACGTCGATCTTCAGGTGGCGACAGCTGGCGGTCACGTCCAGGCTCTGGCTCGCCGGATAGGCGCTTTTCGCGCCGAAGCCGTACGGCGAGACGCTGACCTCCAGCCGGAGGTTCTGGGAGATGAAGTAGTACTTCCGGCGCTGGTCGTCGGTACGGCTCTCGACGAGGTTCGCCTCCTCGAGCTTTCGGAGGTGGTCGATGACGGCTTTCGGACTCACGCCGAGGTACTCGCTGATCTCGGTCACGTAACAGGGCTTTCGGGCGAGCAGTCGCAGGATCCGTCTGCGGTTCTCGTTTCCCAGGAGATCGAGTAGCTCGGCCGAATCCATTTACCGGACGTAAGCGATGACCAGTGATAAGGCTAACTGGCCACGGTCGGTTCAGCGGCCGGGCGGTCCGTCACCCGATCCGCCACCGCTGGAGCCTGATGGTCCGCCGCTCAGGCCGTCGTCCGAGTCGTCCGCGTCAGTGCTGTTATCGGTGTCCGCTGGATCGCTGGGGTCGGACGGGTTGTTGGGGGCGGCTGGACCGCGGGGACCGGGCGGGTCGTCCGCGTCGGGTAGCGGGCCCTGCCGCTGGTCGTTCGTCACGTTCTCCGACGGACCTGTCTCACCCTGACCGGGTCCCCCCGGCCTCCTGTCGCCCGGCGGGCCCCGTCGGTCGTCATTCGTTACGTTCGTCGACGGACCTACGTCACCCGGGGGGCCGGCGTTACCTGGTCCCCGTTCCCCGGGTGGGCCGGCGTGGTCCGGCGGTCCGACCCCGAGTTCCCGCGCGACCGCGGCGACTTCCTGTCCGCTCATGTTCTGCGTCCGGTCCCGGAGTGAGTCGAGTCGGGAGGTGTTCACGCCCACGGCGCGGGCACGGTCGCTGGTCTCGTTGATCGCCTCGTCGAGCCCGTTCAGTTCCGCGGTAAGTCGACTCGCCTGTGCTCTGTAGGCCACCGCCGGGATCGTATCGTTCTCGTACTTCGACTGGAGGCGACTCATCCGCTCGCGCAACCGTTCGCTCCGGCGCTCCAGCCGGTCGATCCGGGACTCGACGACGGCCGGTCGCTCGTCGCCGGCCGACCGGTTGTACTCGGCGGCCCACATCCCCGCCTCGACGGAGCTCTCGGTTTCCGCGCTATTCGACTGCATGAACGAGGAGATTTGCGCTCCGAGGCTCACCTCACTGGTCGCCGTCTCGTTGCTGTCGTTCGCCTGAACCGCCGACATTCCGTCGCTCGCCGGGGTGGTGCCGTCGACGGCTCCCAGCACTGGCACCGCGACGAGTCCGACGGCGGCCGCGACGAGGACCACGGCCAGCAGCGTCCCACGAGTTTTCATTCTGTGTGAACGTACGCCGCTATCGCACAAAAAAGCGCAGATCCGTTCTCACTGTTCACCCGCCACCGCTCACCGATCCAGATAGTCCAATAGCGTTCACGCGCCACGCTCCGTCGACGATTCGGAATCACAGTCATCCGCTATCGATCGGGGCTGACGGCGCCGTCGGACCCGCCCCGACCGTCGCCACAGGTACTTCCCGCGACGACCGGAACTCGATGAAAGCGCGACGATATAAGGGTGCCGGGCAAGGTTTTTCTACGCTGGTGTGATATGTGGCACCGTATAGCATGTTCGAACGGTTTTCGAGCGGGTACTACCTCGGCCGGCTCTACGTGACGCCGGGCGAGGGTGAGACCGCAGCCATCAGTCGTGAACAACACGAGCAGGTCAACGAGCAGCTCTACGCCGACGGCGAGGGCGTCGAGCGGCTCGACCGACCGCTGGTGATGAAAGTGGACGAGCGACACTTCCCCGTGACGGGCGCGGAGGGCGTCCCACAGGATACACTCGCCGTGCCTCAGTCGGTGCTCGACGACACGCGCGTCAGCAATCCTCCGACGCTGCGGGAGGTCCTGCTGGCCAAGGCCGACCGGGCCGAGCAACTCCTGGCGATGGCTGCCGGGACAGTCGCCGTCGACGACCGCGACGACGTCCCGGGCGGCCCCGCAATTTAAGCCCCCTCCACTGCCCTGTCCGGTGATGCTCGACGAGCTGCTGGGGCGGGCCGACCTCAAAGACCGAATCGAGGAACTCGAAGAGGAGAAGCGCCACCTCGAACGACAGCTCGAAGCCGAACAGGAACGCCGCGCGGACGCCGCCAGCGACCGGCAGGAGGCCGAAGAGCGGGCCAACCGCCTCGAAGACCGGATCGCCGATCTCGAGGGGACAGTCGAGCGCCTCGAAGGCGAGGAGGGGTCGCTGGACTACCGCCGCCGCGAACGGCTCCGGGGCGAGCGACTGGACGCCGTCCTGGACCGTCTCGAATCCGTCGAGACCGGTCCCGAGGGCGCGCTCACGTCCTACGTCGACGACGAGACGCCCGGCGCGGTGCGGGACGCCTTCGGCGAGCGGGCCACGCTGGTCGCCGAGGCCGCACCCTGCCTCGCTGTGACCGACGACGCGGGACTCGTGAGTGCTGCCCTCTCCGTGCCCGCACCCCCGGACCCGTTCGCCGAGTGGGGCGAGGGCTTCCGGATCGACCGGTCGTGGTTCGAGCCCACCGGGGGGTTCACCCTCGCGCTGGTCCGGTCGGATCTGTTCGCCATGGGCGAGTACGACGGCCGCGAGCGGACCGCCTTCCACGGGTTCGACTCCGAACTGAAGAGCCAACACTCCAAGGGCGGATTCTCGCAAGCCCGGTTCGAGCGCCTGCGCGACGAACAGATCGACTCTCACGTCGACCGCTGTCTGGAGGCGCTCGACGAGCGGACGACCGACCCGCTGTACGTCGTCGGCGAACGCACAGTTTTGTCGGGGTTCTCCGAGGTTGCGGACGTGACCGCGACCGTCGACGCCACCGGTAACCCCGAACCGGCACTCGAGGACGCCTTCCGGGACTTCTGGACGGTCCGACTGCGGACTATCTGAGCCGCGCCCCGACCAGTGTGGCGCTCGCGAGGACGATGGCGACGAGCGCGACGACCGGCGTGAACCCGGGACCGAGCGCGTTGCTCTCCGTGGTCGCCGCAGTCGTCGGTCCGGTCGTCGTCGACTCCGCCGTCGTTCCGGCCGCTCGCGTCGATTCATCGGGCGTATCGTCGCCCCTCTCGTCCGTCGATCCGTCGTTCGTCCCGTTCGGGGCGGCGGTGGCGTTCTCAGCGGCCGACAGCGCTGTCTGCTCGACCGATTCGGGGAGGTCGGTGACCGTCAGCGCGACGGGGAGCGCACCCGTCCGGAGGACCCTGGACAGGCGTTCGGCGACGCTCATGTTCTCGGCCGTCATGACGAACGAGGGATCGGCGGCGAACTCCCCTTCGTTCATCGTCTGGGCGAGGTCCGATCCCATCGACGCCGCGTACCGGACCTCCCCGTCGTCGACGGTGAACAGGCAGTACCCGCTCGCATTGTGGGGATCCCGGTCGGCGTCGGGCGGACAGCTTCCGATCCCGTCCTCGGTGAACCCGGTCTCCTGGAGTCGCTGGGAGTAGTTCCGGGCCGCGCCTTCCTCGATCGTAGCGGGAACCTGGGGCTGTCGGACACCCCCGCTCCCCGCGCGCGCCGGCCCGACGTTCGTGAAGTCGTCGTTCGTCAGGAGCGTCTCCTCGCGGTAGACTGTCGATCCGTTCCCCTGAACGGGGTAGCGGGCGACGATCTCGATCCGGCCGCGGTCACGGAGAAGCGGAACGACCGTGTCTCGGTCCGCATCCGTGACGACGGCGACGTACCACGTCTCGTTCGCCGTCACCGTCTCGACGTGACCGTCGATCGCTGCCTCGTCCAGTCGCGCTTCGAGGACGGCGACCACGGTTTCGGCCGTCCCGTCGGAAACGTTGGTACCGATTTCGGCACCGACGACCGTCTCGTTGCCGTTCGCTTCCGTCTGTGCTCCGGCCGCTGGGGCGGCGAGGAGTGCGAGCGTGAACGCACTCGCCACCAGGAGGGCTGCTGTCGGGCGGCGCATACTCGAACCTGATCCTGTACTAACACAAAAAACTACGGTGTCGCCGGGTACCGTTCGACCGGTCCGGCGTTAACTGCGCCGGGCGGCCAGCAGTACGGTGGTACCGAGGACGAGCGCGAGCAGGGCCGAAATCGGGGAAAAGCCCGGTCCAGTCGCGTCGGTGACCGCCACGACACCGTCGGAATCGGTGGTCGTAGCAGCGGTCGTGTTGTCGGCCGGTTCGTCGGTCGGCGTGTCGGCCGTCGCCTCCGTCGTGCTGTCGGTCGGTTCGTCGGTCGTCGGCGTCGTCGATTCGGGTGTGTCGTCCGGCGTCGAGTCGTCGGGCGTGGCGACCGGAATCTGGTTCGGATTCTCGGGGAGTTCGTCGCCCGACGAATTGGCGGCGCGCTCTAGCGCGGTCGTCCGGACAGATTCGGGGAGGTCGGTCATCGACAGCGGCACGGGGTACGCGCCGGTCCGGAGCGTCATCGATAGCTGCTCGGCTTCGCTCACGGTCTCGGTGATGAGGAAGACGGAGGGGTCCTCCTCGTACTCCTGGAAGTTGATCGCCCAGGCCAGGCCCCCGCCCAGCGATCGCGAGGAGACGATGTCGCCGTTGAAGTAGGTGAAAATACAGTGCCCTTCGGCCGCGTCGGGATTCTGGGCTGCGTCGTCCGGACAGCCCGTGACGCCTTCGTCTGTGAAGCCGGCTTCCTTCACGATACCGGCGGCCTCACGGGCCGACTCGACCTCGAGGAACACCTCGACGGTCGGCCGGTCCGTGAAGGGGCGACTTGCTGCCGCTTCCCCGACCCGGATGAAGTCCTCGTTTTCGAGGATCTTCGTCTGGCGGTAGGTGGTTTCACTTCCCTCCGTGACCGGGTAGTGGGCGAACACTTCGACGCGCCCGCGGTTCCGGATCTGCTGGGTCACTGCCGCGCGGTCCGCGCCCACGACGGTGACGTACTGCGTGCCATCGGCGTTGATCGTCTCGACCTCGCCGCCGACTCCCGTCGCGGCGAGTCTGGCCCGCAGAACGTCGACGACGGCGTTGCGGGTCCGGTCGGTCACACCTTTCCGCACCACGTTCGGCGAGAACCCGGCGGCGGCGAGACCGTCCGCGACGCCGGCCGCCGAGAGGTCGTCACCGTACACCTCGATCGTGCTGTTCTCGGGTAACAACCGGACCTGGTCCGGTTCGAGACTGAGGTTCGCAGCCACCTCCTGTCGGATCGTCTCGTTGGCCCGATCCCCCTCGAAGTCGATTCCCGTCGCACTCCAGCCGTCGATTTCGGCCCCGACGACGGTCTGGTTCGTGTTCGTTTCTGTCTGTGCTCCCGCCGCTGGCGTCGCCAACACGGCCAGCGCGAGCGTTCCCCCCACCAAGAGAGCGATTGCGACTCGGCGCATACCAACTGTGATGACATATCGATACAAAAAGATACAGGGTCGTTATCCCCTCGCCGGTCCACGGACCCGATATGAACGTCGCCGTTCTCGCTCACGAGCGGTTCCCCGACCGCGCCAAGACCGCCGTCGGCGTCCTCCGGTACGCCGACTACGACGTCACAGCCGTCCTCGACCGCGACCGCGCGGGCGAGCGCGTCGCCGATCACCTCCCGGCCGTACAGGACGCCCCGATCGTCGCAGGGATCGACGACGTTCCCGACCCCGTCGACGCGCTGGTGATCGGGATCGCCCCCATCGGCGGTGGCTTCGACGAGTCCTGGCGGCCGGACGTGCGCGGCGCCATCGAACGCGGCTGTGACGTGCTCTCTGGCCTGCACTACTACCTCGCCGCCGACGAGGAGTTCGCTGCCCTCGCGGACGACCACGGCGTCGACCTCCGTGACCTGCGCCGGCCACCCGAAGACCTCACGGTCGCCGAGGGACGGGCCCGCGAAGTCGACGCCGACGTGGTCGCGACCGTTGGCACGGACTGCTCGACGGGGAAGATGACGACGAGCGTCGAACTCGTCGAAGCCGCTCGCCAGCGCGGGATCGACGCCGCCCTGATCCCGACGGGTCAGACCGGCGTCCTGATCGAGGACTGGGGGATCGTCGTCGACCGCGTCGCGAGCGACTTCGTCGCCGGGGCGATCGAGCGGATGGTCAGCGAGCGCGGCGACGATCACGACCTGCTGGTCGTCGAAGGGCAGGGCTCGATCACCCACCCGGCCTACTCCGCCGTGACCTGCGGGATCCTCCACGGCGCGATGCCCGACGGACTCGTCCTCTGTCACGAGGCCGGCCGCGAACGGATCCACGGCTACGAGTCCTTCGAGATACCGCCGGTCCCCGAAGTCGCCGGCCTCTACGAGGACCTCGCTGCGCCCGTCGCCGAGACCACCGTGGCCGCGGGATCGCTGAACACCCGCGGGCTGGACGACGCCGAGGCCAACCAGGCGGTCATCGAGTACGCGACGGCCATCGACGCGCCAGCGACCGACCCCGTCCGATTCGGTGCGGACGAACTGCTGGACGCCCTGCTCTGACCACTACCATGACCCTCACCACCGACTTCGAGTGGCACGACATCGAACTCGACACACCATTCGGCATCTCGCGGGGTACCACGACGGTCTCGGCGAACCTCGTCGTCCGGATCGAGGACGACGCGGGGAATCAGGGGGTCGGCGGCGCAGCCCCCGCGGACTACTTCAGCCCGTCCCGCGAGGAGATCACCGAGGCGCTGCCCGACCTGCTCTCGGCGGTCGCGGACTGCGACCCGTCGAATCGCCAGCGCATCGCGACCCGACTTGCCCAGGTCGCAGCCGACATCGCCGGCGGCCCCGCCTCGCTCCCCGGAGCCCGCGCGGCGGTCGACGTCGCGCTCGCGGACCTGGCAGCCAAGCGGGTCGATCTGCCACTCTACCGCCTCTTCGGACTCGACCCCGGTCGGTCGGTCACCTCCTCGTTCACGGTTGGGATCGACGACACCGACCGGATGGCCCAGCGTGCGGCCAGCGCGGCCGAGACCTACGAGATCCTGAAACTCAAACTCGGGACCGACCGGGACCGGGAGATCGTCCGGGCCGTGCGCGACCGTGTCCCCGACGCGACGATCCGGGTGGACGCCAACGGCGCGTGGGACGCCGAGGAAGCCGTCGAGACGAGCCGATTTCTCGCCGACCACGACGTCGAGTTCGTCGAGCAACCCGTTCCCGCCGACGACCTCGACGGACTGGCCCGCGTCAGCGCGGAGGGGCCGCTCCCGGTCGCCGCCGACGAGAGCTGTGTGGTCCCCGAAGACGTGCCCCGCGTCGCAGCGGCCGCCGACATCGCGGTCCTGAAACTCACGAAAAGCGGCGGGCTCTGGCCCGTGGTCGAGATGTGTCACGCCGCCCGCGCGTGCGGACTGGACGTGATGCTCGGCTGTATGACCGAGACGAACGCCTCCATCGCGGCCGCGGCCCACCTCACGCCACTGGTCGACTACGCCGACCTCGATGGCTCGCTGTTGCTCGCGGATGATACCTTCGAAGGAATCGAAATGCCCGGCGGCCGAATCGACCTCTCGGGCGTGGAGCGAGCGGGGACGGGCGCGCGGGAGAAGTAATCAGACTGCCGCTCAGAGCCAGTCGGCGAACGTCTCGTGTTTCCTGGACAGGCGGGCGTACTCCGACTGCACGGTCGCGAGCGCGTCTTCGAGGCTCGCGCCCGCGTCCAGTTCCGCGCGGGCGCGGTCGATCTTCCACTGGCTGGGCGTCGTTCGCGTCTCCCAGCGGGCTTCGAGCGGGTCGAGGTAGCGGTCGGCGGTGGCGTCGTCGACGCCCTGTTCTTCGAGGCCGCGGCGTGCGTACTCGAAGACCTCCGAAAAGATCGTCTCGCTATCGTTCGTGCGCTCGCCGTCTTCGGTGATCCAGGCCAGATCGGCGTCCAGCCCGTTCTCGACGGCCTCGTAGAAGCTCCGTTCGGCCGTATCGTGGTCGAGGTCACCGAGGGGGTGGTCCGCGGTGACCAGTCCCCGCAGGAGGCCGCCCACGAGACACTGGAAGCCGACGATGTCGCGGATCGATGGCTGGGTCGGGATCGGGCGGTACTCGATGCGGATGGAGCGTCGGCCACCGATCCCGTCGACGTGATCGCCGCCGATGACGCCCCGAAGCCACCGCCAGAAGGTCCCGCGCTTGTGGTCGAACTCCCAGATCTCGCCGGTGAACCCCTCCTCGGCTCCCTCGACCCACTCCGCGAGGAAGGGCGCGAGCAGCGGGTCCTCGACGACGTGATCGACGGCGTCCGCTGGACTTTCGAGGTCGTCGGGCACGCGACACTTCGGCGGGTCGGTGTGGTTGACCGACTGCTCGAAGGCCGCGATCCGCAGTTCGTGGTGGGTCTCGTCCAGCAGACGCTCGGGGTCGACGTCCTCGTCGTACAGATCGCCCGGGAGGAACGGGGAGTTGGTCGAAAGTGCCAGAACTGGACCGAGCGTCCGGATCCCGAGGTCGTGGTACCGCGGGAACTGCGAGGCGTCGGGGATCTGGACGTGAGGCTGGATCGACGTGGCCAGCGACTCGAACAGGATCGTCGGGAACTCGACGGTCGCGCCGGGGACGTCGAACTCGATGGCTCCGCCGGCCAGATCCAGGCAGTGGCGGTCGATCGCCCAGTAGCGCGGCACGGGCCGCATGTTCGACGGCAGTTCGGTCCCGTCGTGGTCGTCGGTGTCACCGAGGTAGTCGACGCTGCCCTCCGCCGGCGGCGTCGTCCACATCGCGTCGAGCACGAGGTCACAGCCGTGCTCGTCGGCGGCGGCCCGTGCCCGTTCCCACTGGGTTTCGAGCGCGCGGGCCTGGGCCTCGATCCCGTCGGTCGTGAACGGGTCCGGATCGGTGTTCAACTCCGCGTTGTGGAGGCCCAGCTCCTTGTTGCACTGCTCGAAGACACCCTCGGGAATGGTCGTGAGCCGGCCGTCGTCGTCGGCGGCGTACACCTCCAGTTCCAGCCCAAGTGCGAACCCGTCGGTGTCGAGCTCGCCCCCTGTCAGTGCGTCCCTGAGAAACGCCGCCTGCTCGTCGACGCGGTCCTCGAAGGCCTCCCGCGTCGCCGGAGCGAGTGACTCCCCCACCAGCGCGACCGGATCGGTCATTGCCAGAGGTTCCCGAGGGCGACGGATTGAGTGTTGCGGATCGCTCCGCTCGGCACCCCGCTGGACTCGACCGGGCGTAGCGAACGCGTTCCGCCCGGTTTATTTAAAACACCCTCCAAAACCCGCGATATTTATATGGGTTCGTGGGGGCTCGTGAGTGACACATGGCTGGGGACGTGTACACGGTCGCGGGCGGCAAGGGTGGTGTGGGCAAGACGACCACGGCTGTAAACACGGCGATCGCACTGCAGGACGCGGGGCGTCGGACGGTCGTCGTGGACGCCGATCTGGGAATGACGAATCTGAGCGAACTGCTGGGTATCGACCACGAACCACGGCTGCACGACGTGCTCGCCGGCGAGGCGGAGATCGGGGACGCCATCGCCGAGGGCCCCGAGGGTGTGTCGGTGCTGGCCGGGCGGGGGACGCTGGAGTCGTTCGCGGAGGCCGATCCGTCGAACCTCCAGCCAGTCCTGCGCGCCCTCAAGCGCTCGTTCGAGGCGGTCATCGTCGATACCGGCGCGGGGCTCTCCCACGAGACGCTGGTGCCGGCTGGGATGTCCGACGGGATCGTCCTCGTAACGACGCCCGACGAGGTGTCGCTGACCGACGCCCGGAAGGTCGGCGAACTGGCCGAACGCGTCGAGGGCCGGATCGTCGGTGCCGTCCTGACGAAGGTGCGCGACGACGTCGACGTGTCCGAGGTCGGCGAGGAACTGGGCCACGAGATCCTGGGCGTGGTGCCACAGGACGACGTGGCGACCGCAGACGAACCGCTCGTGATTACGTCGCCGGACAGCTACGCCGCACAGGCCTATCGCCGCCTCGGGACGAAACTCGCCGACCGGATCGACGACCCGACGATCGAACGGCCCGTCGAGTCCTGATCGGCTGGGGCGGGTCCGCGAACCGAACTGGTCGCCCGGTTCTCAATACACTTATCCCGCGGTGCCGACTTGGCACGGGTATGAGCGAGGTCACGGTCACGCTCCCCGACGGGTCGACCCTCGATATGGAGCAGGGGTCGACCGTCGAGGACGTCGCGTTCGAAATCGGACCGGGATTGGGTCGGGACACCGTCGCCGGGGTCGTCGACGGCGAACTCGTCGACAAGCACGCCCCCATTCGGGAGGACGTCGACATCGAGATCGTCACGGAGAGCGCCGACGAGTACCTCGACGTACTCCGCCACTCCGCCGCCCACGTGTTCGCACAGGCACTGGAACGACTCTACCCCGAGGCGAAACTCACCATCGGCCCCTACACCGACGACGGCTTCTACTACGACATCGCCGGCGTCGAGCTGGACGAGGACGACCTCGAAGCCATCGAGGACGAGGCCCACGCGATCATCGAGGAAGACCTCGATATCGAGCGGGACATGGTCCCTCGCGAGGAGGCCCTCGACCGGTACGAGGACAACCGCTTCAAGCAGGAGATCCTCGATGACGAGGCCGCCGGCGAGGATCCCGTCCAGTTCTACCAGCAGGGCGAGTTCTACGACCTCTGTCAGGGCCCCCACGTCGAGTCCACCGGCGAGATCGGCGGGTTCTCGCTGCTGGAGATCTCCGGCGCGTACTGGCGTGGCGAGGAGGAAAACGAGATGCTCACACGCGTCTACGGCACTGCCTTCCCCAGCGAGGACGGCCTCGAGGAGTACCTCGAACAGCGCCGGAAGGCCCAGGAGCGGGACCACCGCAAGATCGGCCAGGAGATGGATCTGTTCTCCATCGACGAGACAACTGGTCCGGGCCTGCCCCTCTATCACCCGAACGGGAAGACGATCCTGAACGAACTCTCCGACTACGTGGCCGGCCTCAACAGGGAAAACGACTATCGGGAGGTCGAGACGCCCCACGTCTTCCGAACCGAACTCTGGAAGAAGTCCGGTCACTACGAGAACTACGTCGACGACATGTTCCTCCTCGACGTGAACGACGAGGAGTACGGACTGAAGCCCATGAACTGCCCCGGTCACGCGACCATCTTCGATCAGGGGCAGTGGTCCTATCGGGACCTGCCCGTCCGCTACTTCGAGGACGGCAAGGTCTACCGCAAGGAACAGCGTGGGGAACTCTCGGGTCTCTCCCGGGTCTGGGCGTTCACCATCGACGACGGCCACCTGTTCGTCCGCCCGGACCAGATCGAGTCCGAGGTCGAGGCGATCATGGACATCATCCTCGACATCCTCGACACGTTCGATCTCGAGTACACCGTGCAGTTCGCCACCCGACCCGACAAATCGGTGGGTAGCGACGAGATCTGGGAGCGCGCCGAGTCACAGCTCGAGTCCGTCCTCGAGAGCGCGGACATGGAGTACGTCGTCGAGGACGGCGACGGGGCCTTCTACGGGCCGAAGATCGACTTCGCCTTCGAGGACGCGCTGGGGCGAGACTGGGACGGGCCGACGGTCCAGCTGGACTTCAACATGCCCGAACGGTTCGACCTGACCTACGTCGGCGAGGACAACGAGGAACACCGCCCGGTGATGATCCACCGCGCGCTCTACGGCTCCTACGAGCGGTTCTTCATGGTCCTCACCGAACATTACAACGGGAAGTTCCCGACCTGGCTCGCCCCCGAACAGGTGCGGATCCTCCCGATCAGCGACGACCACATCGCCTACGCCGAGGAGATCAAGCGCGAACTCGGCGATCACCGCGTGACCATCGAAGAGCGCTCCTGGACGGTCAAGAAGAAGATCCGGCAGGCCCACGAGGATCTGGTGCCGTACATGCTCATCCTCGGCGACGACGAGGAGAGCGAAGGGACCATCTCCGTGCGCGACCGGAAGGAACGCGAGGAAAACGACGTGGACCCGACGGCCTTCCGTGACCATCTCGACGACGAGGTCGGCGAGCAGCGGACCGAGCCGGACTTTCTGGACTAGTTCTCCGAGTCTTCCGCACCCCGGAGGACGAACGGCCCGATGGCCAGCGTCCGTTTCGCCACCGTGGCGATGCGGAGGATATACACGAGCAGGAAGACGAACGGGACGAGCGCGACGGTCACCGCCCCGCTCATGACCCAGACCATCGTGTCGATGCCCAGGAACGACCCCCAGACGGCACCCGTGTCCACGTAGGTGATCATCGAGATCGACACCACGAGCGCCGGGAGCGCCGAGTACAGCAGGACGCGCGAGAGATTGATCAGTTCCCACTGGAAGTACAGCGTCTTCACGTGTTCGCGGGCGGGTCCGAACAGTTCGAGCGCGTCCAGCAGGTCCTCGAAGGCGTCCTCGGTCTCCTCGGAGATGACGTCCCGACACTGGGCGCGGAGCCGCCGGGCCTCGTAGATCTTCCCCGAGTAGTTGAAGTTCAGCGAGGCCGAGAGCACGTCGAACGTCCCGAACTCGGCCTCCTCGAGGGAGTCGTGGACCTCGTTTGCGTTGTCGGTCACGCTGTCGGCGAACGTCTCGATCTGGTCCATGACGGACTCGTCGGGGCTCTCGGCGACCGAGAGGAGGGTCTCGCTCCGATCCCTGACCGTACCGACGATGGCTCCCAGGAACGCGCTGGGGTTGGCCGGCGCGACGTCGATGTCGAGTTCGGACTCGATGTGCCGGCGCACGTCGAGGGCGCCCTCCATCCGTTCGTGCTGGTCGCCCAGCGGCCCGAGTTCCTGGGAGAGCACGAGCTGGTTGATCGTGACGACCAGCGTGACGCCGGTGATGATAGCGGTGATGAACGCCTGGAACGTCGTCTCGATGGGGTCCTTGCTTCCCATCGTCTCACGGAGCGGTGACGGGTCGAGCGCGCCGATCCCGACCAGCGAGACGAACACGAAGCCGAGCAACGTGGCCGCGACGTGCCAGCGTCGCGCCTCCATCAACACCCACAGCTTCACCCGGTTACCCGGGACCCGGCCCCGCATGGTGTCGCTGGTCTGTTCGTCCTCGGTCGCCTCCCGGGACTCCGTCCCGCCGTCTCCGTCCATATTGGGGGGTCACTCGCCGCTCGGAAAGTAGTACGGAACTGCCGGGAAACCGTCATCAAGCGGTCGATCGATCGGGGTGGGGCACCGGCGTTCAGTTCTTCTCTTCCTCCCGCAGTTCTTCGAGTTCGGCGTCGAGTTCCTCGTCGCTGACCTCGGTCTCCTCCGTGTCCGGCGTCTCCACGTCGGCCGGGTCCACGTCGGCCGGCTCGGTGTCCACGTCGGTCTCGCTCGCCTCCGACTCGCCCTCCTCGTCTTTCCCCATCTCGGCTTTGAGCGTGTCGAGTTCGGCGTCGACCTCGCCTGTGGTACGAATCTCTTCGAGCTCCCGGTCGAGTTGGTCCTCGTCGCTCAGGGCGTCGTCGAAGGCCCCCGTCTCCTGCAGTTCGTCCATCGCGGCCGCGCGGGCCTCCATCTCCTCGGTACGCTCCTCGGCTCGCTCGATGGACCGGCCCACGTCCTCCATCTCGTCGCCAGCTCCGGTCATCGCCTCGGAGACGCTCTTGGAGGCCTCGGCGGCCTTATAGCGGGCCTTCATCGTCTCCTTTTTCGTGCGGAACTGCTCGATTCGGTTCTGGAGTTCGTCCTTCTTGTCGATCAGCTGGTCCTGCTGGCGCTGGAGCTGCTGGATCTGGCTCTCCAGATCCTCGATCTGGTTCATCTTCTGTTTCTTTTTCTCAAGCGCGCGACGCGCGAGGTCCTCCCGGTCCTGCCGGACGGCTTCACGGGCCTGATCGTTGTGCTTCTCGACGTTCTCCTCGAGGCGGCGCTGCTGGATCTCCAGCCGTTTCTTCTGGGTCGTCAGGTCCGCGATGCCCTGCTTGACGTTCTGGAGTTCGTCGCGCATCTGCTCGTAGGAGTAATCCAGCGTCTCGGAGGGGTCTTCGGCCCTGTTGAGGACTCCGTTGACCTTCGAGCGGATGATGTAGGAGGCGCGCGAGAGGATGCCCATGGGAACCTTTGGGTACCGCTGCCCTTAAATCTCTCACACCTGATTGTAACCCAACATGAGCGAGGAGCGCCGCATCGCCGGTGACCGCGAGGTACGGGTCACCGTCGACACTCCCGAGGCCGACCGCGGGGTCGTCGCCTGCCCACCACATCCGCAGATGGGCGGCACCCGGTCGGACCCCCGCCTGCGCGCCGTGGGCGAGGCCCTCGGCGAGCGGGGAATCGCCTGTCTGCGCTTCGACTACGGCCCCTGGGACGAGGGCGAGGGGGAACGCCGGGACGCGCTGAACGTTCTCGCGTCCGCTCGCGACGACTACGACGCCGTCTCCATCTTCGGCTACAGTTTCGGTGCCGGCGTCGCGCTGCTCGCGGCGGCCGACGCGGAACCGGCCGCCGTCTCGGTGCTGGCACCGCCGGCCTCGCTGGGCGAGCGTGACACGGTCGCGGCGCTGTCGGCGCTCGCCTGTCCAGTACAGGTCCTGTTCGGCGAGCGCGATTCCACTGTGGACTGGGAACCTATCGTCGAGCGCGCCCGCGAGCGCGGGGACGCGGTCGAGTCGATTCCGGGCGATCACTTCTTCGCGGGACAGGTCGACCGGATCGGCGAGTCCGTCGCCGCGTTCCTGTCCGGGGAGCGATCCTGACGGTCACGCGACCGAAAAGTGTGCATTCGTTGCACACTCGGGACTTCCCGTAACCGTTTTGAGCGCCCCGCGCGCACCGTCGGTATGCCGACCGAATCAGAGACGAACTACGACCCGGAGCTGGGTCGGAAGTTCATTTTCGTCACCGGCGGCGTGATGTCCGGACTGGGGAAAGGCATCACCGCCGCGAGCACGGGACGGCTGCTGGCCAACGCCGGCTTCGACGTGACCGCCGTGAAGATCGACCCGTACCTCAACGTCGACGCCGGAACGATGAACCCCTACCAGCACGGCGAGGTGTACGTGCTGAAAGACGGCGGGGAGGTCGATCTGGACCTGGGGAACTACGAGCGGTTCCTCGACATCGACATGACCTTCGACCACAACGTCACCACGGGGAAGGTCTACCAGCACGTCATCGAGAAGGAACGCGCCGGCGACTACCTCGGGAAGACCGTCCAGATCATCCCGCATATCACCGACGACATCAAGCGCCGCATCCGGGAGGCCGCCGAGGGCCACGACGTGTGCATCGTCGAAGTAGGCGGCACGGTGGGGGACATCGAGGGGATGCCCTACCTCGAAGCCCTGCGCCAGTTCGCCCACGAGCAGGACGACGAGGATATCCTCTTTACCCACGTCACGCTCGTCCCTTACTCGAAAAACGGCGAACAGAAGACCAAACCCACCCAGCACTCCGTCAAGGAACTGCGATCGATCGGGCTCCAGCCCGACATTCTGGTGGGGCGGTGTGAGGACAAACTCCACCCCGACGTGAAAGAGAAGATCGCGCTGTTCTGTGACGTGCCCACCGACGCCGTCTTCTCGAACCCCGACGTCGAGGACATCTACCACGTCCCGCTGATGGTCGAGGAGGAAGGGCTCGACGAGTACGTGATGGAACGACTGGACCTCAAAGCCGAGGCCCTGCCCGAGGCCGAACGGGACAACCGCTGGCGTGAACTCGTCACCCGGGAAACCACAGGCGAGGTCGAGATCGCGCTCGTGGGCAAGTACGGTCTGGAAGACGCCTACATCTCGATCCACGAGTCGCTGAAACACGCCGGCCTGGAGGCGGGCGTCGACGTGAACACGACGTGGGTCCACAGCGAGGACCTCGCGGACGGCCACGACGGCGAACTCGCCGACGTGGACGGCGTCGTCGTCCCCGGCGGGTTCGGTTCCCGCGGCATTCAGGGGAAGATCGAGGCCTGCCGGTACGCCCGCGAGAACGACCTGCCGTGGCTCGGCCTCTGTCTGGGCTTCCAGATGGCCGTCGTCGAGTACGCGCGTAACGTCCTCGAACTGGAGGACGCCCACTCCGCCGAGATCGAGGAGGATACCCCCCATCCCGTGATCGACCTGCTGCCGGAGCAGTACGATATGGAGGATATGGGCGGCACGATGCGGCTGGGCGCACACGAGACCGACATCGATCCCGGAACGATCGCGAACGAGATCTACGGCGACACATCCTGTACCGAGCGCCACCGCCACCGCTACGAGGTCAACCCCGAGTACATCGACGATCTCGAAGAGGCCGGCCTCGTCTTCTCGGGCCACACCAACAACCGCATGGAGATCCTGGAACTGTCCGACCACCCCTACTACGTCGGCACGCAGTTCCACCCCGAGTTCCGCTCCCGGCCCGGCCGCGCCAGTCCGCCCTTCGTCGGCCTGCTGGAGACCGTGCTCGAGGAAACCGATACCGAGGCCGCCGACCCCGAGGAGGTGGAGGCCTGATGGTCGACGTCGACTCGTTCATCGACGAGAAGATCGACGAGATCAGCGAGGAAGTCGGCGACGCAAACGCCATCATCGCACTGTCGGGTGGCGTCGACTCCTCGACGGCCGCCGCGCTGGCCTACGAGGCCATCGGCGCTCAACTGACGCCGGTCTACGTCGACACGGGACTGATGCGGAAAGGCGAGACCGAGGGGATTCGCGAGACCTTCGACTACATGGACTCGCTGCGGATCGTCGAGGCGAAGGACCGCTTTTTGGACGCCCTCTCCGGCATCACCGACCCCGAGGAGAAGCGCCACGCCATCGGCGAGCAGTTCATCCGGGAGTTCGAGACGGTCGCCCGCGAGGTCGACGCCGACTACCTCGTCCAGGGGACGATCTACCCCGACCGCATCGAGAGTGAGGGGACCATCAAGTCCCACCACAACGTCGGCGGTCTGCCCGAGCGCATCGACTTCGAGGGCATCGTCGAACCGATGCGGGACCTCTACAAGGACGAAGTGCGGGAGGTCGCGCGGGACCTCGACCTCGAATCGATCATCGCAGAACGGATGCCGTTCCCCGGCCCCGGCCTCGCCGTGCGGATCATCGGCGAGGTGACCGAAGAGAAACTCGACGTGGCCCGGGAGGCGAACCACGTGGTCGAGGAGGAACTCGAAGACCACGACCCGTGGCAGGCGCTGGCCGCCGTGATCGGGAAGGCCACGGGCGTCAAGGGCGACAACCGCGTCCACGGCTGGGTCGTCGCCGTCCGCTCGGTCGAGAGCCGGGACGGTATGACCGCCCGCGCCCAGAACGTCGACTGGGAGACGCTCCAGCGCATCCAGAGCCGGATCACCGGCGAGAACGAGAACGTCGCCCGCGTGCTGTACGACGTGACCCACAAGCCGCCCGCGACCATCGAGTACGAGTAATCCGGCGGATCGGGGCCGAATGACCCCCACCGCTTTTTTCGCTGGCACGAGTCCGGAGAGTCGATGCCCTCCGCTGCCGACGCTGCCGATACCGCCGACGTTGGGAGTGACTCCCCGGCCACCGATCCGGCAGCCGTCGACTTGCCGGGCCGTCCGGAACCGATCCGGGCCGAGATCCGTGCGATCCCGGTCCTGAATCCACTCGCGGTGGCCGTCGCCGGGTTGATCTACGGACTCGTCCTCGCCCTCGTCCTGTCGCTGTGGTGGGGGCTGGGACTGGTCCTGTCGCTACCGTCGCCGTCGATCTCGGTGCGAACGGGCCTGATCCTCTGGCTCGTCGGGATCGGCCTCGCGGTCGGCCGGGACGCGGCCCGGAAGGCCCGGCTGTCGGTCACGATCACGCCGGGCTGGATTCGCCGCTCGTTCGGGTCGCGGGCGGTAACGGTCCCCCGTGCGGAGATCGAACACGTGCGGGTCCGGACGACGCTCGTCGACCGGTTCGCCGGGACCCGGACCGTGGACGTCTACGACGCGGACGGGCACCGACTCCGGATCCCGCGCGTCCGTGCCTCACCGGTCGTCCTGCGGGAACTGGCCGCCCACGCCGAACCCGGGGCGGACGGTCGGCCGACGTGACTCGACCGTGAGAGCCAAACCCCGGGGGCGACAGAGGGGGAGTATGAACGCAGTCATCGCCGGCCCCGACGAGCACGACCTCGGGGCGGCACTGACCGAGGCCGGATTCACCGTGACGCGAGCAGCGGGTACCGCGAATCGCCCGGCCCTGGAGGAAGCGGGCATCCACGACGCGGACCTGTTCGTCCTCACGGACGCCGCGCTGGCGACCGCCATCCCCGTCGCGACCGACCTCACCGACGACCTCCGGATCGTCGCCTACACGACCGATTCGCTCCCCGAGTTCGTCAAGGGACAGGCACACATGGCGCTCGACCCCGAACTGTTCGATCCCGCAGACGTGGCCGAGGAGGCCGCCGAGGCCGCCGGAGACTGATCAGATCGAGTCGACCAGATCGTCGAGCGCCTCGCGGCCCCGTTCCTCGAACGGGGTACCGTGGCCCATCGCCGCGATCGAGAATTCGGGCGCGCGCTCGGCCAGATCGCGGATGCTCTCTTCGACGGCGTCGGTGTCGTAGCTCATGAGCCACGGCGAGGGGCGCAGTTTCCCACCGGACTCCCGGACCAGATCCCCGAGGAAGGCCGCGTCGAGCGCCTCGCTGACGTAGGCCACGTGGCCGGGCGTGTGTCCCGGCGTGTGGTACGCAGTAAAGGAGCCGATCTCGTCGCCGTCCGCGACGGTCTCGACGGTGAGGGCGGGGGATTTGAGGAACGGCCCCAGCGCGTTCTGGAGCGCCCCCTTGTGTTTCGACAGTGGCGGGCGCTCCTTGCCGGTGAGGAACGGTTCGTCGGCCGCGCCGACGTAGACGGTCGCGTCGAGTCCCTGCAGCCGGCCGAGACCGCCGACGTGGTCGAAATCGTAGTGGGTCAGCAGGACGCGATCCACGTCCTGCAGGGAGTAGCCGGCCTCGTCGACGCCCAGCACGAGGTTGCGGCCGTCCCACGGGTTGCCGGCGTCGACGAGCGTCACCGTCCCGTCGTCGACGAGATAGGCGTTCACCCCGAGCAGGTCGTACCACCACACGTCGTCCCCGAGTTCGGTTACCATCGCCACAGAGTGGGGCCGCCAGCGGCTAAAAGCCACGCAAAGCGACAGGCGTTGGCCCAACCGCTAAGGCCGACCCGACCGAGGTCGGAGTATGACGTTCGATCGATTGCCCGACCTCGACCCGGACGCGGGTGAGGTGATCGACGAGGAACTGGCGGTGAGCGACGACGTGCTCGTGAAGGCGTTCGCGCTGGGTCCGGGCGCGGAACTGGACCCGCACGTCCACGACGGGGCCGCGAACGTGTTCCACGTCCTCGACGGGACGGTCACCGTCGTTCAGGACGACACCGAGGAGCGGATCACCGCACCCGGCGTGGTGTTCCACGAGCGGGGTCAGTCACACGGCGCGCGAAACGAGACCGAGGAGGTGGCGATTCTGACGGCGAGCCTCTGCCCGCTCCCCGGGTGACTGGCCCAGGCGGTGCGGACGAAGGCCAGAGACTGGACCCGTAGGCACTGGATAGCGGTCGCGTATCCGCAGGTGCGGACACGTGCCGTCTATCCGGTCCCTTACCGTTCAGTGACCTGTTTTTCGGTTGCGAAGGCGGCGACTGCGCCCGGTCAGCACACCCATAACAATGAGTGGATACGCGGTAGGCCGGGCTATCGCATGATCGGCGCAACTAACCGACCCGTTATTCGCGGACAGATCCGTGCGAGTGGGTGGCGACTGGTGACGACTGCGGTACCGTCGACGGGGGGAGTGTGATGCGCACAGGCCCCATCCGCGGCGGTGGAACGCTGGTGCTGGCCCTCCTGCTCGCGCTGTGTGTGGTCGCAGTACCAACTGGCGCGACAGCCGCGTCCCCGGACGACGTGACGATCACTGTCGAACAGGGCGAGGACTGTTACGAGATCGACCCGCTCGGGAACGGGGACGAGACGGTCGAGGGGTTCTACGACTACGACACCTCGTACAACTACAGCTCGAACGGGACGACCCACCTGCAGGACAACCAGGTCAGCAACCTCCTGGTGTACCACGGCAGCGAGGGATACAGTCTGGTCCTGGTCCACGACAAGTACGGCGACGCGCCGTACGGCGGCGTCACGTCGATGACGTTCACCGGACTTCCGACCGACGGCGAGTGGGCCGTCGAGGACGACGGCTACGACGGACGCGACGACCAGTGGAACCACCAGGGTTCCACAAGCGAGGTGGACTGGATGTGGTACGAGAACCGAAACGACGGCGGTGCGTTCCGCGGGCTCACCGCGAGCGAGAACGTCTCGATCACCGTCGATCCCGCGTTCAACGAGGAGGCCGCGACCTGGGGCGAGTGGGACGCCTCGGGCAACGAGAACGACCGAATCGAGGAGTGGCGGCTCTACACCGGGCCCGACGAGACGACCACCCTCGACATGAACCAGTCCGTGACGATCTCCAACTCGGGCTGTGACGCTCCGCCGTCGGCCGCGCTCACGGCCCAGCCGGAGACCGCCGCGGTGGACGAGTCGGTCACGCTGAACGCGTCCGACGCGACCGACGACGAAGGGATCGCCGGCTACGGCTGGGACTTCGACGGCGACGGTACCATCGACCTGAACACGACGACCCCGACCGCGGACTACACCTACGACTCGACCGGCGACTACGAGGCCACTGTCACGGTCAGGGACTACGCGAACAACACCGACACCGCGACGACGACGGTGACGATCACCGAGGACGGCGGCGACAGCGGTGACGGCGACGAGGAGAACGGCGACGACGGCGACGGAAACGACGGTGACTCGGGCGACGGCGCCGACGGCCCCGACGACACGCCGATGGCCGCGCTCACGGGCCCGACGGAGACGACGGTCGGCGAGACGGTGGCGCTCGACGCGAGTGCGTCGTCCGACGGCGACGGGATCGCGAGCTACGGGTGGAACTTCGATGGCGACACCACCGTCGACCGAACGACTGTCGAACCGACGGTCGAGACGAGTTTCGACGAGTCCGGTACTCACACCGTGACGGTCACCGTGAAAGACGAGAACGGCAACACGGCGACGGCCGAACATACGATCGAGGTCGGTGCGACCGACGAGGGACCGACCGGCGAGATCGTCGCGCCCGCCGAGGCGACCGTCGGCGAATCCGTCACCATCGAGGCGACGAGCCTCTCCGACGGCGTCACGCACGTCTGCTGGTACTTCGACGGCGAGACCGGTCCCGAGGGCCAGACCGTCACGCACACCTTCGAGGAGACCGGGACTCACGAGGTCACGCTGGAACTGCGAGACGAGCAGGGTCGGAAAACGACCGTCGCCACCGAGATCGACGTGGTCGCCGACGACCATGACGGCGATTCCGGGGACGAAAACGACGGGTCCGAGGACGGAGATAGCGACGACGGCTCCGAAGACGACTCGGACGATAGTGACGAGAACGACGGGTCGGACGAGGACGACTCGGACGAGAGCGACGGTGCAGACGGTGACGACGACGAGTCCGACGACGGATCGGACGGTGCAGGAGTCGGTGACGTGAACATCAACCCGGACGTGCCGAACCCGCTAGACCTACGGAACGACCGCGGCGACTCGGCGAACGATTCGACGAACGACACGGCGACCGACTCGGCGGTGTCGGTCGGGGACGTTCGGACGAGTCGGGAGACCGTCGACGCGGGCTCGCAGGTCGAGATCACCGTCGACTTCGACGGGGCCGACAACGAGACGGAGCAAGTGCCGCTGACGGTCCACCAGCAGCGTGCGAACGGGACCGACGGCGTGGTCGACGAACTGCCGGTCGCGATCCCCGAGAACGGGACGGGGACGGCGTCCGTGGCGACGACGGTGGAGCGACCGGGCGAGTACTTCGCCACCATCGGCAACCGGACGGCCGCCTTCTCCGTGATGGCTGCCGCGCCGAACGGCACCGACGAGCCACCGGTGACAGAACCCGGGCCGACGGCGGCCGAACCCGCCGACGACCCGGCCGATTCGACCGACGCGGCCGACGATACCACGACCAGCGCGAACGGTCCCGGATTCGGGACGGTCGTGGCGGCGCTCGGACTGGTGCTATCCGGCCTGCTGGCCGCCCGGCGGCGAGCGAGCTAGCTCACTCCCGCTGGGCGAGGCCGACGAGGTGCGGGGCCTGCTCGACGATGATCTCCTCGGCCCCGAGGCGGGCGGCGTTCTCGCTGCCGGGGAGACAGAAAACCACGACGCCGTCGACGACGCCCGCAGTCGCTCGTGTGCCGACGACTTTCGTCCCGATATCGTCGTAGGAGCGCCGCCGGAACAGTTCGCCGAACCCGGGCAACTCCTTGTCGAACAGCGGGCGGACGGCTTCGACGGTCACGTCGTCGGGGGTGATGCCGGTGCCCCCGGTCGTGACGACGGTGTCCACGTCCCCACGTCCCGCGACGGCGTCGACGGTGTTTTGGACGCCGTCGTGATCGTCCCTGATCACGTCTCGGACGGCGATCTCGTGGCCCGCGTCGGTCAGGGCGCTCTCGATTGCATCGCCCGCGGGGTCGTCCTCCCGCGTCCGCGAGGACGATATCGTCACGATGGCCACACCCAGCGACTCGCGGTCGTGTTCGTGGTGGTCGTGATCGTGAGCGTGTCCGCCGTCGTCCCCGCTGTCGTCGTGTCCCTCATCGTGCCCTTCGGGTTCGTCCGCCCCGGTCGCGTCGGCGGTCGACGGATCGTCGTCTCCATCGTCGACCGAGCGGCGCGTGTCGCGTGACTGGAAATCGACCATGGCGGTCCTTCCGGTCGCGCGCCCTAAACAGTCCCGCCGCAGGCGCGGACTCGAACAGTCGACACCGTTTTGCATCCGCCGCCCGAGCGACAGGGTATGCAGGCAGTCCAGTTCTCCGAGCACGGCGATACGGACGTCATCGAGTACGACGAGTTCCCGGATCCGGACCCGGCCGACGACGAGGTACTCTTCGACGTGAAGGCGGCGGCGCTCAACCACCTCGACGTCTGGACCCGGCGCGGCCTCCCGGGGATCGATCTGGAGATGCCCCACATCCCCGGCAGCGACGCCGCGGGCGTCGTCACCGAGGTCGGCGCGGACGTGGACCGCTTCGAGGAGGGCGACCACGTCGCCGTCTCGGCCGGTGTCTCCTGTGGCTCGTGTGAGTTCTGCCGCGACGGCGAGCCGACGATGTGCGTGGACTTCCACATCCTCGGCGAACACGTCCGGGGCGTCCACGCCGAGCAGGCCGCCGTGCCCGCGGACAACCTCGTGCCGGTCCCCGATCACGTCGACTGGGAGGTCGCGGGGTCGGCCTCGCTGGTCTTCCAGACCGCCTGGCGCATGCTGGTGACGCGGGCCGACCTCCAGCCCGGCGAGAAGGTGCTCGTGCTGGGGGCCAGCGGTGGCGTCGGTCACGCCGCGCTCCAGATCGCGAAATACGTCGGCGCGGAGGTGTACGCGACCGCCAGCAGCGAGGAGAAACTCGAGTACGCCGAAGAA
Organism: Halorientalis sp. IM1011; assembly: GCF_001989615.1. NCBI lineage: Archaea > Methanobacteriati > Methanobacteriota > Halobacteria > Halobacteriales > Haloarculaceae > Halorientalis > Halorientalis sp. IM1011. Next base: position 2,491,761 of record NZ_CP019067.1, read on the forward strand.
CTCGGCGCGGACGAGGTCATCAACTACGAGCAGGAGGACTTCGACGACGCGATCCGCGACATCACGGGCTACCGCGGCGTCGACGTGGTCGTCGACCACATCGGGGCCGCCACCTGGAACAAGTCGCTGGCCAGCCTCGCGAAGGGCGGCCGGATCGTCACCTGCGGGGCGACCACCGGTCCGAACCCGGAGACGGACGTGAACCGCATCTTCTGGAACCAGCTGGAAGTCATCGGCTCGACGATGGGCACCCCCGGCGAGGTCGACGACGTGCTGGAACTGGTCTGGGAGGGCGAGTTCGAGCCCCGCGTCCGGGACACCCTGCCGATGAGCGAGACCGCCCGCGCCCACGAGATGCTCCAGGACCGCGAAGGCTTTGGGAAGGTCGTCGTGCGGCCCGACAGCGAGCTGTGAGCGACGACGGCTACGTCCACGAACCGGGCGCCGTCGAGGGTAGCGACGGCGACACCGATCGGGAGTCCGACGGGCCCGCGGACGGCGACGTCTACCCGCGCAACACCGTCGGCGACGTGGACGAGGAGTTCGACTGGCGCGGCTGGCTCCTCGTCGCCGCCATCGTGGTCGCCTTTCTCGTCGTCCCGGGTGCGCTGTACGTGCTGCCCGTGGCCCGCGGCAGCGTCGCCGCCCTCGGCTGGGGGTGGCGACACACCTACCTCGCCCTGCCGCTGATCCCCGCGATCGTGCTGGCAGCGATCGCGGTCTGGTCGGCGGTGCGGTCACGGACCGGATAGTTCCGCTCTCAGTTTTGATATCGGCGAGGGAACCCTTATTCTGGGGGTTGGCGTTGGTCCGATAACCGGAGCGATGCAACTGCAGTACACGCCGTACACCGCGCCCGTGTTCCTCTCGGCAGTGGTGGGTCTCGGTGTCGGTGCGTTCGCGTTCCAGCACCGCGAGCGACCGGGTGCCTTCCCGCTCGGGGTGTTCATGCTCGGCGCGAGCCTCTGGTCGTTCGCCGAGGGGATGAACCTCGCGGCGGCGACGCTGGGGCCGAAGTTCTTCTGGACGCGCATGGAGACGCTGTTCTCGTGTGCGATTCCGATCGCGTGGCTGGCGGTCGTACTGGAGTACACCGGCAACGACGAGTGGCTCACGCCTCGGACGATCGCGCTCCTGCTGATCGAACCGGTCGTGGTCGCCGGCGCGATCTCGTTGCGACCGGGGCTGCTGTGGACGGAGATGTCGCTCGCGGAGGCCGCCGGGTTCGTCGCGTTCGAGGCCACCCACGGAACTGTCTTTCACGTCCACGTCATCTACTCGTACCTGCTGGTGCTGGTCGGCGGGGCCCTGTTGTTGCGGGTCATCCTCTTCGCGGAGGGGGTCTACCGGACACAGGCCACCGCGCTGTTGATGGCGATGTTCGTCCCGCTCGTCGGGAACGCGCTGTACATCTACGGGTATCTCCCGACGGGCGTCGACCCGACGACCGTCGGGTTCCTGCTCAGCGGACTCGTCATCGCGGGCACGATCCTGCGGGGCCAGTTACTGGAACTCGTCCCGGTCGCCCGACATCTCGCACGCGACGAGATCCTGGAGAACATGGAGGACCGCGTGATCGTCCTCGACGACAACCAGCGGATCGCCGACATCAACCCCGCGGCCGCGGAGCTGCTCGACCGGTCGGAGGCCGCCGCCATCGGGGAACGCGTCGAGACGGTCTTTCCCGATGTGGCCGCGCTACTGGACGGGGGCGCCGACACGCACGTCCAGACGGAACTCTCGCTGGAGACCGACGAGGGCGGCCGGTACTACAACGTCCGGATCTCGCCACTCCGCCGCGTGGGGGGTGCCGTCGCCGGGACGCTGATCAGCCTCCGTGACGTGACCGACAAACGCCAGCAGCGCCAGCGGCTCGAAGTGCTCAACCGTCTGCTCAGACACAATCTCCGCAACGAGATGAACGTCGTCGCGGGCAACGCGGAACTCGTCGAACGCGAACTGGCTGATTCGGACCTCAGTGACCGCCTCGATCGGATCGTCGAGACGGCCACCCGGATCACGGACCAGAGCGACAAGGTCGGGCAGGTCTCGCGCACGTTCGACGAGGACGGGACGGTGACGGTCGACCTCTGTGAGACCGTCGCAAACGAGGTCCGGGACGCTCGCGACCGTTATCCGGGCGCGGAGATCACCGCCGACCTGCCGGCGGACCTGGCCGTCGAGGTCGACCCCGCCATCGCCATCGCGCTCGACGAACTCGTCGCCAACGCCGTCGAACACAACGACAGCGACCACCCGACGGTGACCGTCCGAATCCGGGACGCGGAGGGCTTCGCGGTGCTCTCAGTCGCCGACGACGGCCCGGGGATCGACCCACACGAACTGGCCGTCCTCGAGGAGGGTGAGGAGACGGCGCTCGAACACGGGAGTGGCGTCGGACTCTGGGTCGTCTACTGGACGATCGAGCAGTTCGGCGGGTACCTGGAGTTCGAGAACGACGACCGCGGCTGTACCGTCACGGTGTGGCTCCCGGACGCCGACGAGGAGCCGGACGAACAGCGCTCGGACGGATCGCCCCCGCTCTCCGGGATCAGGCAGGCGCTGGACGCGACGGCGATCGGGTTCTCGGGCGACGACTGATCGGTCTGCCGACACTCACGAGTCCCGTGGTCACCAGTCGATTACCTGTCGGTCGCGCCAGAACTGCCCGCTGGGGGACCCGGGTTCGAACCGTGCGAGCCACGCGGGCGTGTCCGCGCCCTCTTCGGGACTGCGGTCGGCGTCCGGCCCGCCCATCGCCGTGCGGGTCCAGCCCGGACAGGCGGCGTTGGCGACGAGGCCCTGATCGCCGTACTCGGCGTCGAGGTAGGTGGTCAGTGCGTTCAGGCCGGATTTGGAGATTCGATAGGCGGGCATCCCGCGACCGGCGTCGCCCCGGAGCGACGCCAGGGCCGAGGAGACGTTGACGACGCGACTCCCGTTGCGCCACAGCAGCAGTGGGAGCGCGTACTTCGTGAGCACGAGCGGGCCGCGGAGGTTGGTGGCGAGCGTCTCGTCGATCACACTGGTCGGCATCTCCGCGAGGGCGGACCGACTGTCCATCACGCCGGCGTTGTTCACGAGAACGTCGAGACGCCCCTTCTCGTCGTCGATGCAGTTGATCGCGTCGACGACCGAATCCTCGTCGGTGAGATCGAGTTTCAGCGGGCGCAACTCGGAGGAAGTCACGTCATCTGGGTCGCGGGCACCTGCGTACACCGTCGCGCCGCGGTCCGAGAGGTCGGCGGCGATGGCCGCTCCGATCCCGCGGGTCGCGCCGGTTACGAGCGCGACCTGACCGCCCAGCGAGTTGTACGTCTCGACCTCCATATTCCCCCTGGCGACGGCCACTGGCAAAAAGCCGACTCACCAGTTACCAGCCCTGAAAACTCTCTGCACGGGGTTACGCGCGCCATCAGACGACACCTAATTTCACCATATAGTTCGTAAATTACTCCAAAGTTGAAGCGAAATATTATATATGATGAACGACTTATGCGGACATGGGGGTAGCGGAATGCAAACCTTGCAAGCAAATCGAAAGTTACTGTACTCAGTCGGGTTGACTGCACTGCTTATCGCCGTAGTGGCGATGGGGATGGTGGCGGTCCAGCCCGCAGCGGCGACAGGAGTATCGACACAGACGACGGACGAGGCGGAATTCGGGAACGTTACCGCCGAGGTAACGAAAGAGACGTTGTTCACCGGAAAGGTCTCGAAAGTCGAAGTCACGTACACCGCACCTGAAGGGGAGACGGTCGACGTTACGGTCGCGGACAAAACGAAGACCGTGACGGCCGACGGGACCGAAAGCTCGGTGACGCTCCGCGTGGGGGCGTTCTTCTTCTTCGGTGAGGAGTACCCGGTAAACGTCTCGGCGTCCATCCAGGGCGGCGAAACAGTCGAGGGTCAGATCAACGAGGACGACGGCGTGGTCACGCTCAAGTCCGTCGACGACGGCCCTGCGGCCCCGGCGAACTTCGACGTCACGACGCCGAGCAGCAACTCACCGGTCGTCGAAGGTGAGACGCTGACGGTCGACGCGACCGTCGAGAACACCGGCGAATCCGCCGGCACGCAGACGGTCGAACTGAACGTCGCCGGTAGCGTGCAGGACAGCCAGGAGGTCGACCTGGACGCTGGCGGGAGCGAGGACGTCTCGCTCTCGTGGACGACGGCCGAGGGCGACGCCGGTAACTACACCGCGACGGTCAGCAGCGAGAACGACAGCGCGTCCACCGACGTGACGGTCACCGAGTCTGTCACGACCGGCACCATCGAGGGTACCGTCACCGACGACAGCGGGAGCGCCATCGAAGGCGCAACCGTCTCGGCTGACGGCGAATCGACGACGACGGCCGCCGACGGCAGCTACTCGCTGACCGTCGAGGCAGGTGACTACACGGTCGAAGCCAGTGCGAACGGCTACGAGTCCGACTCCCAGAACGTCACCGTGAACGCGGAAGAGACGACCACGGCCAACTTCTCGCTGACCGAGATCGTGAACGACGGTACCATCGAGGGCACCGTCACCGACGACAGCGGGAGCGCCATCGAAGGCGCTACGGTCTCGGCCGACGGCCAGTCGACGACGACGGCCGCCGACGGCAGCTACTCGCTGACCGTCGAGGAAGGCGACTACACGGTCGAAGCCAACGCGGATGGCTACCAGTCCGACAACGCCACCGTCACCGTGACGGCCGGCGAGACGACGAGCCAGAACTTCTCGCTCAGTGCGGTTCAGACGGATGGTACCATCGAGGGCACCGTCACCGACGCGAGTGACAGTGCCATCGAGGGCGCGACCGTCTCGGCCGGCGGGCAGTCCACGACCACCGCCGCCGACGGCAGCTACTCGCTGACCGTCGAGGAAGGCGACTACACGGTCGAGGCGACCGCCGACGGCTACGAGGCCGACAACGCCACCGTCACCGTGACGGCCGGCGAGACGACGAGCCAGAACTTCTCGCTCAGCGAGTCCGGACCGGTCTACCAGTCGTTCACTGCGTGGGCCGAGAGCGGCTACCTGCAGGTCGGGAACAACTCCCTGCGGTCGGACCTCCCGGACTGTCCGAACGGTGTGCCCGAGAACGAGTCCAAGGGCTGTGTGAAGTTCACGGCCGACTACGACCCGTCGACGGGTGACTACACGGTCTCGCCGGAGAACTTCCAGTTCCCGCCGATTCCGTTCGACAACACCACGCTGGGGACCGTCCCGGCCAACAACACCGCGACGGACACCATCACCGGCAACCTGAACGCCGAGACGGGTGAGGCGTCGTTCAACGCGCCGATCTTCTCGTACCTCGAGGATCCCGCACTCGACGACAGCTGTGGCCTCGAGGTCAACGTCGAAGGGACGACCGGCGAGAGCGGTGCCCTGACCGGCGAACCCGGTCCGATCCAGGACGACGGCACTGCCCGCGCGACGCTGGTCGACGGGACCTTCAGCATTCCCGCAGCGACCCAGGAGACCTGCGGCTTCCTGGCCACCGCCGTCAACAACGACGTCGGCCTGCCCGCACCAGCGGGCGAGAACGAGATCGTCCAGAACCTCTACATCGAGTTCAGCGAGAACTCGGTCGAGAACAACCCGGACGCCCCGAGCAACTCGGGCAGCTAATCCGGGCCGCGACGCCGACTAACCACTTCATTTTTCGCGACTACACACGACGAGCAGCAGCACTGCTCTCCGTCGTCGGATAGTCGGGCGAGCGGGCACCGAAAACGGCGAGAGAGCGGTGAACCGTCGAGAATTCGCGGTCAGTCCTGGTCGTCCCGGCGCATCGCGATCTCGAACCAGGGGCAGAGCCGGAGCTGGCGGTACCACCGTGGGTGCTCGCGGAGTCGCTCGTAGGGCACCCACATGACCCCGGCGACCTCCTCGGGATCGGGATCGAGCGACCGGTCGGTCAGGGTGGCCTGCAACACGGAACAGACCTCCCACTCGATGCCCTCGTTGGGGTAGTAGCGTTTGTACTCGAAGCGGTCGGTCACCTCGAGGTCGTCGTACTGGTCGGGTGTGACGCCGAGTTCCTCTTCGAGGCGCTGGCGGGTCGCCGCCTCCTGACTCTGGCCCTGGACGGGGTGGGAGGCGACGGTGCCGTCCCAGTGGGTGTCCCAGAGCCGTTTGTCCGGGCTGCGCTGGGCCAGCAGGATGTTGTCGTCCTCGTCGAACAGCAGCGACGTGAACGCGCGGTGTCGGATCCCGTCGCCGGTGTGGGCGTCGAGGCGGTTGACCGTCCCCAGTTCGGTGTCGTCCTCGTCGACCTTCACGACCGCCTGCCGGGCGTTTTCGTGTGCGGGGCCGTCGGCCCCGGCGGCGTCCGCCCCGTCGGACGTTTCCTCTGAACTCATGCCTGTGCAATCGACCAGCGGGTTGAAAAAGGAATCGAGGTAGCTCGGTCAGTCCGACTCCGGATCGGGCTGGTAGGCCGTCCCGACGGGGAGCTGGACGGCCGAGGGTTCCGTCCGCAGGTGGACCGCACTCGTCGTCCGGAGTTCCCCGTCGAGGCTGAACGTGGCCGGATCGTCCTCGGCGACCGTCACCGACAGCGCCGGTGCTCGCAGTCGGGTCACGTCGTCGGCGTCGGTGCCGAGTACACGTTCGAGCATCGTCGTGCGGGCGAGATCGGCCAGGTTCGACCCGGGCCGCTCCTCGACGACGGTCACGTCGAACAGGCCGTCCTCCACGTCGGCCTGACTCCGGCCACGGGCGGGGAAACAGCGGGCGTTCCCCACGAGCAGGAGGACCGCCGTCCCCGACCACTCCGTCTCACCGCCGACCTCACCGAAGGCCTCGATCTCGAGCGGGACGCCGTCGAAGTCGGCCGCGGTCCGGAGTGTCTCGACGACGTACGCGAGCACACCCAGTTCGGACTTCGATTCGGGGTCGGTGTCGGCGCTCGCGTCGGCGGTCAGCCCGCAGATCGCCGAGTTCAGGAAGGGCGCGTCGTCGGCGAACCCCAGATCGATCCGGCGGCGCTCGCCCGACTCGATCACCTCGAAGGCGTGTTCGATCCCCTCGATCCCGACGTTCTCGGCGAAGTTGTTGCCCGTTCCAGCGGGGACGACGGCGAACCCCACGTCCGGGAGTGCGTCGGCCTCGACCAGTCCGCAAATGACCTCGTTGAGCGTCCCGTCGCCGCCCGCTGCGGCCACGAGGTCGGCCCCCTCGTCGGCGGCCGCGGCGGCGAACCGCTCGGCGTCGCCCTCGCCCTCGGTTTCTCGAACGGCGAAGCCGTGGTCGGCCGCCAGTTCGCGGACGCGGTCGGCGTGGTCGGCGTCGCCACTCACCGGATTCAACACGAGGACACGCTCGGTCGCGGCCCGCGACCCCTCGTCCATCGACTCGCCGTCCGACTGGCGTTCTGGATGGGTCACTACCCGCAACGAAGCGGACAGAACGCAAAAGGACTCTTACCGCTTCCTTGCGGCCGTGTTCGCAGTCGACCTCCACACGCATACGCGGTCGTTTCACGGGTTCGAGTCGCGACCCACGCCCGCCGACCCCGTGGGCGCGAGAGCGCTGGCCGCGGTCGCACGCTACCGCGGTCTCGACGGCCTCGCCTTCACCAACCACGACTACGCCGTCGACTACGCGGTCCCCGGACTCGTCACCATTCCCGGCATCGAGGTGTCGACCGCCCGCGGCCACGTCCTCGTGATCGGACCGGACCCGCCCGCCGCGACGAAGGTCGGCGGGATGGACCCCGCGGAGGTCGTCGACCTGGCCCACGACCGCGACTGCGTTGCGATCGTCGCCCATCCCTACCGCAACAGCACGGTCCGGGAGGTCGAGGCCCCCTTCGACGCCATCGAGATCAACGGCAAACACCCCCGGACGCGGAACTGGGTCGAGCGCCTCGCCGAGGCCCACGACCTCCCCATCGTCGGCGGTAGCGACGCCCACTACGCCTTCGAGGTCGGCCGCGCACACACGCTCGTCGACGCAGACCGACTCACGCCCGCGGCGGTCGTCGACGCCATCCGCGACGGGCGGGTCGCCCCGCGGATCGACACCTGGCTTCCCCACCGACTGCTCCGGACCTTCTACCGTCGGATCCACTCGGAGAAGGGCCACCTGACCGAACCCGAGTGGACCACACCCGGTGTCGGAGCACCACCCGGGGAGGAGTGACCGCCGACAGCGGCGTCCGCCGCGATCACTCCCAGTCGTAACCGAACTCCTCGGAGGAGCGGTGGATGTAGTCGTTCTCGAGGACTTCGCTGACGATCCGACCGAGGTCGTCGAGTTCCCCCTCGATCTCCCGGGCGTCGTCCCGGTCCAGCCCCGCCTCCGCAAGCGCGTCGGGGCCCTCGGGGAGCGACGGCGCACGGTAGCCCACGTCCTCCGCTGTGGGGTTGTAGTGGAAGTCGAGGTGCTGGAAGGTTCCCAGTTCGCGGGCGGCCCGGAACTGCTCGACCGAGAGGGAGGTTCCCCTGCGCCACTCCTCGAAGGCGTCCTCCCACGCTCCGGCCGACAGCATGTCCGACAGTGCCTCACGGGCCTCCTCGTCACCGGTCCACTCCTCCGGTTCGTCGACGGCGTCGTAGTCGCCCGGGTCGCCCGGGCCGCTGAGCCGCGGCGGGTCGGGTACCTCCACGTCGAGTGTCATACCCGTCCGTTCGGTCGGGAGCGGTATGTGCGTTCCCCCGGCCTGCGCTTGGCGACCTCCCCTCGCTCACCCGAGCCGTTCGTCCAGAATGAGACGGGTTTTGGTCGAGACGACCTCGTCGAGTTCCCGCGCCTTCGTGATCAACTCGTTGACCCGCTCGGTGTCGGCGGCGTCGACGACCAGCACGATGTCCTCTTCCCCCGAGACCTGCCAGACCGAGTCCACCTCCTGCCACTCGACGATGCGATCGGAGATCGCAGCGGTGTCGACGTTGACGTCGACGCTGATCTCGATCATCGCCTTGACGTTCCCGGTGGACGTAGCGACGGTAAAGCGCTCGATGACGCCGTCCTCGACCAGCCGTTCGACGCGATTCCGGACCGTCCCCTCCGAGGTCCCCACCCGATCCGCGATCTCCGTGTAGGCCGTCCGGGCGTCCCGTCGCAGAATGCTCAGGATCTGCCGGTCCAGCTCGTCCATTGAGATTTGCGGGTACTCACCCGCCGTACTTGAGGATTGCGAAATTCGTAACTGCGCTTCGAAAGCAACACTTATCCGCGCCGAACGGATACGCATCTCGTAATGACGGACGCCTACGTGGCTATCGAGGGCGGACGCGTCGTCGAGGCGCGCTCCCGCGCTCCGGGCACGACCCGCGGGGAACTGGTATTCACGACCGCGTACACGGGATACGAGGAGAGTCTGACGGATCCCTCCTACGAGGAGCAGATCCTGACCTTCTCCTACCCGCTGATCGGCAACTACGGCGTCCGAGAGGAGCGCTTCGAGTCCGACCGCGTCCACCCGCGCGGCGTCGTCGCCCGCGAACTCACCGAGGACGTGGCCGAGTGGCTCGAATCCGAGGGCGTGCCGGCCGTCGATCACCTGGACACGCGCGAACTCGTCACCGGCATCCGCGACGAGGGTGCGATGAAGTGTGGCATCGCCGCCGGCCCCGACGCCACCGAGGAGGACGCGCTGGCCGAACTCGAGCAGTGCAAGCACATGTCCGACCACACGGAGATCGGTGCGCAGGTCAGCGTCGGCGAACCCGAGGTCTTCAACGAAGACGGCGACGGGAAGACGGTCGCGCTGATCGACTGCGGCGCGAAGGGTTCGATCATCGACTCGCTGGTCGAGCGCGACGCCGTCGTCCACGTCCTCCCCTACGACGCCACCGAGGACGACGTGGCCGCGATCGACCCCGACCTCCTCTTTATCTCCAACGGCCCCGGCGACCCCGAGAACTTCGAACAGACGAAAGATCTCGTGGACAGCTACGCCGGCGAGACGCCCATGGCCGGCATCTGTCTCGGCCAGCAGGTCGTCGCCAGCGCGCTGGGCGGCTCGACCGAGAAGATGGAGTTCGGCCACCGCGGGGTCAACCAGCCCGTCCGTGACCTCCGGACCGATCAGGTCGTCATGACCACCCAGAACCACGGCTACACCGTCGCCGAACCCGGCGAGAAGCTCGAGGTCACCCAGATCAACGTCAACGACGACACGCCCGAAGGGCTGGAGAACGACGAGCTGGAGATCATCACCCGTCAGTACCACCCCGAGGCCAACCCCGGTCCGAACGACTCGAAGGGCTTCTTCGACGACGTGCTGGCGATGGCCGAGGACTAAAACCCACTTTTTACGTCGGGGGGTTCGCCTTGGGGCGAACCCCCCATCGCAAAAACTTGGGGAAAAACGACCTCGACGCTCGGCTCCGCCTCGCGTCGAGTGAACCGCGCCTCGCTTCGTCGCCGGCGTGGTCCGAGAGAGCAAAGCTCTCTCGTCATCACGAAAGGCGCGAAGCGCCTTTCGAACGACGACGCGCCGGCTGCCAGCGGGACCTTCGGTCCCGCCCTGCTCGGCGCGGATGCTGGTGCTCAGTACAGATGAATTAGGGCCTACTCACTTGGTCCGGGGTCACAACCAATCAGGAGTGATGTACGTCACTGTATCCAATGTCTCTCGATTGGGGAATGCTTCGAGAACCCGCTGGATGATATGGTAGAGTTCGTGCGGGGGAAGCGACTGGTCGGGGACATAGAACACGCCACTGTGTGAGTCAGCCGACATCTGGACGAAGTCGTCGTCACTGGTGACGATGAGACGGCCCTCTTGGACGGCGTACAGGCGAATTGTGGTATCGTCGACGCCTTCGCCCAACTCGCCCACGTCGACGACACGCTCTACGTCGTGGCCAGCTTTGTCGAGCTTGTCGGCCAGCGGAGCCGCGATGTTCTCGTCAAGCAAAAACGACACCTGCATACTACGATTCCGGCAGATCTTCGGGGCCGGTGACGATTTCGGGGTCTTCTTCTGCGGCGTCGTGAAGCTCTCGCCGGTGTTCTTCGACCGCTCGCATTTCTTCGGGGTGGTCGTGATAGTACGCCAGTGCGTGGTAGACGTCCGCGGCGGTAAGGTCAAAGCGGTCCGCAACCGTCTGCGCGTCGAGGCCGCGCTCTTCGACCAGCGCGTGGATGTGGCTGACGGTGATTCGTCGGCCCTGAATGTGGGGTTCGTCGTGAATCTCTGACTCGTCACCTGAGACAACGGTATTCATCTGCTTCGACATAGGGTAGAATACCACTGCAGTGGCCTTCAGTCTTTGCCGGTACGGGAAGTCAGCCCAGAGTGCTCAATGATGGGAGTACAGATACCGCCCTATCGTTCAGTACAGGATGTCCATTCAACAAACTGGTGTCGATGCTTTCGGCCACAACGTAATACCGAGGAGCCATAACCTGCCGTTTATGTCATTCACTACACAAAACTTTTTGCTATAGGATTTTCCTTCGAATTATGAGACGATTCAGCAAATCTACAAGCAGGAGATTTTGGGGTCTCTTAGCAGTTGTTGTAGGTACCCTCGTAATCGTACTGCCGATCCACTTTCTCGGACTGGCATTCTTTGAATCCGGGCCGATCGCAGCCTTCGTAATCATGGTCGAAGTTATTCTGGGACTTGTCGGACTCGGAATAATTGGGGCGGGTGTCTATTCGTATCGGACAGGGAATCAACGGCCAGCAATAGCAGCAATCGCGATGATTTGCAGCCTCACCATCGTCTTCCGGGTCATCTGGTATATCGAGATACAGATCTACGGGCTTGTCCCCATATGGATCTGGGTCAGCGCCGGAGTGCTCGCTCTAACCGCTTCACTGTGGCTCACATACCAATTTACACCTCCTAAAGAGATGATTAGTAGTTGAATTTCTCTCGTTTTGCGGAAGTCCGTAAGTATCGAAGATTCGCAATCTATGATTCAGCTGGCTAATGTTAGTTCCGAGTAAGAGCAGAGCAGGTGCCCTTCTTTCTAGATTTGATGGAGTGAACCAGCTGTTCAGTTCGCACATACACTGAGCGATTTTTCGACCGACCCAATTCCACTCATCTCCGGTCACCGGCTCGGTAATCCCCTCGACGGGCACGTCGTGAGTCGCGAGCATGGACGAGTCGGCGCGCATCGCCTATGCCACGCGCCCGTGGACCCCAGACCTCGTTCCGACCGCACTACACCGCACTCCGCCCGCCAGCCCTGATCTCGCCGAGTTCGGTCTCCATGATCTCGTACTCGTCGAGGTACTGGCTGCGCACGTCCTGGAGGCGTTCTTCCATGTTCTCGTCGTTTTCCTTGAGCGTCTCCAGTTTCCGGTGGACGAGGTCGATCTGGTCTGCGATCTCGTCCTCGCCGCGGAGGTTCATGAACTCGCGGCGGAACTCGTCGACCAGCAGGACGGCGTAATCCTCGGTGTCGAGGTAGGCGGCTCCGTTCAGGGACGGTTCCGGGTTGGTCAGGACGAGGCGGGCGAACAGGCGCGGGTGGTCGTCGACGAACTCGTTGGGTTCGGCCCACGGGTCGACGCCCTCGGCGCGGGCCGCGCCCTCGTAGTTCTGCGGGACCACGTCGTCGATGACCTCGGGGGGGTCCGAGAGCTCGAAGGCGTGGTCGACGATCCGGGAGAGGTCGGTGTGGAGCTCCTGCCAGGCGTCGCGGTACTCCCGGGAGGCGGTGAGGAAGGCGCTCACGTCCGAGACGAGATCGGGGTAGTCCCGGGAGATGTCGGCCACCACGTCGTCTGGGACCCCGGTGTCCTCGATTTCGGGGTAGGTCGGCATCCCGGCCGGTGGGTTCGTCCGATCCCAGCGGTCGCGGTTTGTCGTGAGCCACTCCAGGATCCGGTCGATCCCCGTCGCGACGATGCGTTTGACGTACGGCCGACGGCGGAGTTTCCGGCTCTCGGCCGTGGCCTCCTCAAGCCGTCTGGCGTACCAGCCGACGATCACGAGCAGGACGACCGTCCCCAGCGCGCCCGCGATCGTCGCGAGCGTCCGCGCCGCCGCCAGGCTCTCCGTGAACGCCGCGATGAGCACGCTCACGACGATCCCCACCACCGCGATCGCGAGTATCTGGACCACTCCCGAGACGATCCGCGTCGTACTGTTGTCCCTATCTAGCATATCCCGTCCCCTCCGACACGTCTCCCCGATAACCTGTGTGGGTACTTAGAGACTGTTATCTCACACCCCCAGAGTCGAGTCAGATCCGTGCCTGGTCGTTCGCGCTGCCCTGCCGAGCGAGCAGGCCACCGATCGCTCCGAGCACGAGCGGGTAGCCCAGTCCGGCGAGCACGACCGCCAGCAAGAGGTCCGGGCCCGCCGAGAAGGAAAGCGCCGTCCGGCCCTGGACGGTCAGCGAACGCGAGTGCTCGAAGACGAACGCGCCGACGACGGCGAGCGAGAGGTAGCCGATCACCACCGACGCCCCGAGTGTAGCCGCACGAACCGGCCCCGGTCGACGCTCGTCTGCCACCCTGTACGCCACGTATCCCGCGCCCAGCAGGACGGCCACCGGCACGAGCAGGTACAGGACGCGCGGTACCGTACTCGAAAGCTCCGAGATGGGGGCGGCGACGGCACCCTGCAGTTCGAAGACGCTCGCGCTCTCGGTCGACAGTTCGTCGGCGGCCCCGCCGCTCGTCTCGATCGGGACGTTGTGCGCGCCGTAGAACACCCATCCGATCGCCGTCCATGCCGGCACGTCGCCGGCCACCTCGAACCCGTCGAGCACCGTGAACAGGACGGTGACGAGGTAGCCGGCCACGTACGCGCCGGCCCCGATCAGCGCCCCGTCCAGCAGGTACTCGGTGTATGCGGTCCCGACGCTCCGTGACTGTCCCAGTCCCCCTTCCATGCGGGGATATACCACGAAGTCGGTGAAATGGCTACTGCAACGTGAGAGCGAACGGAGAAAAGCGGGTCGCGACGGCGTCGCGGCCTCAGTAGTCGCCCCAGTCGCGGGTGTCCTTGGGACGGGTGGCCACGTCCTGCACGTTCAGCGGCTGGTCCGAGGACTCGATGGCCTCGAGGGCCGCCTCGGCGCTCTCGATGGTCGAGAAGTAGGTGATCGTCTCCTCGACACAGACCTCCAGGATCTCGCGGTTGCGCGAGACGACGAGGTCGATCTCGCCGTCGCGCAGGCGTGACTTGACTGCCTCGATGTCGGCGTCCTCCAGATCCTCCACGTCGAAGTGGTCCTCGAAGCCGATCACCGGCAGGTCGACGATGGCGTTGCCCTCGGTGGGAATCGGCTTGCCGACGGACATCTGGGCCTTCTGGTAGGCCTTGCCGAACGAGCCGGCAGTGCCCATGACCTCACCGGTCGATTTCATCTCCGGGCCCAGCCGCGGGTCGCTGCCCGGCAGGCGGTCGAAGGGCAGGACGACTTCCTTCACGGAGACCTGGTCGGGGATCTGCTCGTCCACGTCCAGTTCCTCCAGGCTCGCGCCGGCCATGACCTTCGCGGCGAGTTTGGCGATGGGCACGCCCGTCGCCTTCGAGACGAAGGGCACGGTACGGGAGGAGCGCGGGTTGGCCTCCAGCACGTACACCGTCTCGTCTTTGACGGCGAGCTGGACGTTGAGCAGGCCCACCGTATCGAGCGCCGTCGCGATGTCTTCGGTGACCTCGCGGACGCGTTCGAGGACGTCGTCCGACAGCGAGCGCGGTGGGATCATACAGGCGGAGTCGCCGGAGTGCACACCTGCAGTTTCGACGTGTTCCATGATGCCGCCGATGAGCACGTCGTCGCCGTCGGCGACGGCGTCCACGTCCAGTTCCACGGCGTCGGCGAGGAAGTCGTCGATGAGGATCGGCTTGTCCGGAGAGACGCGAACCGCCTCCTCGATGTAGGTCTCGAGGTCCTCGTCGTTGTAGACCACGTCCATCGCGCGCCCACCCAGCACGTAGCTCGGGCGCACGAGGACGGGGTAGCCGATCGAGCGGGCGATCTCCAGGGCCTCCTGCTCGGAGGTCGCCGTACCACCCTCGGCCTGAGCGATGCCCAGATCGTCCATGAGCTGGTTGAAGCGGTCCCGATCCTCCGCGAGGTCCATCGCCTCGACGGCGGTGCCCATGATCTCACAGTCCAGGCCGCGGCGCTCGATCTCGGCTTCGAGCGGTTCGCCGATGTCGACGGAGGTCTGGCCGCCGAACTGGACCATCACGCCGTCGGCGTTGGTCGTCTCGATCACGTCGGCGACCTCCTCGGCGGTGATGGGCTCGAAAAAGAGGCCCTCGGAGGTGTCGTAGTCCGTCGAGACGGTCTCGGGGTTGTTGTTGACGACGTGGGCGTCGATGCCCATCGCCTCCAGCGCCTGGACGGCGTGGACCGAACAGTAGTCGAACTCGACGCCCTGCCCGATCCGGATGGGGCCGCCGCCGACCACGACGACGCTCTCCATCTCGGTGTCGACCTGGACCTCGTTACGGCCCAGCCCCGAGAGCGGTTCCCGGGCGGAGTAGTAGTACGGCGTCGAGGCGGCGAACTCGCCCGCGCAGGTGTCGACCTGCTTGAACGCGCGGTCCGGGGTCTCGGCGTCGACCTGCTCGACGGTGACGCTTCCACCATCGGCCTCGACCTCCTCGCTGTCGACCTGTTGTGCCTCGTCGCGGTCGGGGAGCCAGGAGGCGTGGGTGTCGTTGAACTCGCCGCCGGCGATGGCCGTTATCTCCTGATCGGTGAACCCTTCCTCGGCGGCGGCCGCGAAGTCGCCCGCCGCGGCCGCGGTGGCGGAATCGGCGATGCGCTTGTACCGTTCGAGGTACCACTCGCGGATCTCGGTGAGGGCGTTGACCTCCTCGACGGAGTAGCCGCGCTCGAACGCCTCGAAGATGGCGTAGGTGCGGTCGGGTGTCGGCCGCTCCAGATACTCTGATTCGAGTTCGTCGTCGCTCACGTCCGCCCAGTCGACGGCGGGGTCGTACTCGGAACTGCGGAGCGCCTTCAGCATCGACTCCTCGAAGGTCCGGCCGATGGCCATGGCCTCGCCGGTGGACTTCATGGCCGGCCCGAGCTCGAACTCCACGTCGCGGAACTTGTCTTTGGGCCACCGGGGCACCTTCGTCACGATGTAGTCGATGGCCGGCTCGAAAGCGGCGGTGGTCTGGCCCGTGATCTCGTTTTCGATCTCGTGGAGGCGCTTGCCCATCGCGACCTTGGCGGTGACGCGGGCGATGGGGTAGCCGGTCGCCTTCGAGGCCAGCGCCGAGGAGCGAGAGACGCGGGGGTTGACCTCGACGACGCGGTACTCGCCGCCAGGCGTGCCGTCGTCGTGCCAGGCGAACTGGATGTTACAGCCGCCCTGAATGCCGAGTTCGCGGATCACCTTGAGGGCCGTGTCGCGCATGTCCTGGTGGCCCTCGTCCGGGATGACCTGACTGGGGGTGACGACGATGGACTCGCCGGTGTGGATCCCCATCGGGTCGATGTTCTCCATGTTACAGATGATGATACAGGAGTCGTCGGCGTCCCGCATCACCTCGTACTCCAGTTCGATCCAGCCGTCGATCGACTCGGTGATCATCACGCGATTGTCGCGTGAGAGACTGAGTCCCTTCCGGGTGGCCTCCTTCAGTTCGTCCATGTCGCCGATGACGCCCGACCCCTGGCCGCCCAGCGTGTAGGTGGTCCGCATGATGACCGGGAGGCCGCCGACGGCCTCGACGGCGTCCTCGACCTCGTCCATGGACTCGATGGTCACCGACTCGGG
The DNA here is from genome assembly GCF_001989615.1 of Halorientalis sp. IM1011. NCBI lineage: Archaea > Methanobacteriati > Methanobacteriota > Halobacteria > Halobacteriales > Haloarculaceae > Halorientalis > Halorientalis sp. IM1011. Next base: position 2,508,425 of record NZ_CP019067.1, read on the forward strand.
GACGGGTTCGCCGATCGACTCCATTCGCTGGCGGAACTGGTCGCGGTCCTCCGTGGCGTAGATGGTGTCCAGCGGCGTGCCCATGACCTCCACGTCGTGTTCCTCGAGCACGCCCTCCTCGGCGAGTTCGGCCGTGACGTTCAGCCCGGTCTGGCCCCCGAGGCCGGCGATGACGCCGTCTGGCTGTTCCTTCCGGATGATCTCCGCGATGGCCTCGGTGTTGATCGGCTCGATGTACACCTTATCGGCCATCTCCGGATCGGTCATGATCGTCGCCGGGTTGGAGTTGACCAGCACGACCCGCGCCCCCTCCTCCTGGAGCGCGCGACAGGCCTGCGCACCGGAGTAGTCGAACTCCGCGGCCTGTCCGATCTTGATCGGCCCACTCCCGATCAACAGAATCGTGCGGTCCTCTGATCCGTCTGTCATTGTCCGTTCCCAGTTCGCTCATCGTAATAAGCCCGGCGATAGATTGCGAGCATCGTAACCGAATTTCGAAATTCGTATTGTGGCAGGTTCACACGGGACGGTCGTCACCGTGACCGGCGCGTTCAGTCCCGCCAGACGGCGAGGACACGCACGCGCTCGCGGACCGACCCGTCGTGCTGGTCCGTGAACGCCCGGATTCGTTCGGCGGCGGTGACCGAGAACACGGCCAGCACGGTGCCGGCGACCACGTCGGTCGCCCAGTGGATCCCCAGGTACATCGTCGAGATGGCGACGCTGGCGGCGCCGAAGACGGCGACGGGGAACCAGTAGGGGTAGGCGTCGCGGGTCCGGTACGCCATCAGCGCGACGGTCACCGACAGAGAGGTGTGCAACGAGGGGAAGACGTTGGTGTTGCGGTTGATCTCGCTGGTCAGCAACTGCGAGCGGGGCCAGTGGTGGTACAACAGCGGGTCGACCACGTCGGGCATGAAGTTGCGCGGGCCGTAGGCGATGAACGCGAGGTAACAGATCAGCCCGATCCCGTAGTTGAGGATGTACGCGATGGTCATCTCCCGCATCGGCCGCTGGTCGTCGAGCGTGAAGTACGCCACTAGCGGGAAGATCATCAGGAAGGCGTAGCCGTAGACGTACACGTTCGAGAAGTAGGCTGTCAGAACCGGCGAGGCGATCGACTGGATCTGCGCGACGAGCTCGCCCTCGATGGCGTAGATCCGGTAGGTGATCTGGACGCCGACCAGTTGCGAGAGGTCGCCGCTCACGTCCCGGATGAGGCTGTTCACCAGCAAAACGGCGGCCAGGACGGCCACGGCCGGTCCGGCCTCACGGATACGTTCCCGGACGTTCTCGCGTGTCGCCCGGAGTCGGGCCGGCCCGACGAGGACCAGCGAGGCGACGACGAGCATCGCCCCGACGACCCCGAGCACTCGCGCGGAGAGTTCCAGCAGGCTCACGGTATCACCGTCCGACGAGGTTGCCACCCTCGTAGCGGTAGCCCGCCTCGCCCCAGGCCCGTCGGGCGCGTTCGGACTCTATCTGTCCGTCCGATCCGAGGAAGGGGAGCAGCGGATGGTCGCCGTCCCACTCGAGGTCCGACGGGACCCAGTCCGTCCCGGCGAGCGGGCTCGCCGCGGGCGTCGCGTACCCGTCGAACACCTCGTCCGCGAGGTGTCCCCGGTCGATCAACTGCCCCAGAACCCGTCGGAACTGGTAGTTGTGCAGCGGCGTCCGTCGCGTATTGTACCCCAGGACGTAGTAGGAGTTCGACGGGCTAGTCAGTAACTTGAGCTCGTCGGCCCCGACGATCTGTTCCGCGCTGTCGACGCCGATCCCGTTGACCGCGGCGTCGATGGTCCCGTCGGCGGCCGAGGAGACGACGATCCCGTCGGACACGTCGGCACGGACGACCAGCCGATCGAAGGGGAGCCCGCCGGCCATCGACTCCGGGAACTCCCCGGCGTCGGTCCGGTGGAGGAAGTGCTCGTCGAACCGACCCAAGACGAGTTCGACGCCCGAGGGCTGTTCTTCGAAGGCCACCGGCCCGCTCCCGACCGCGGGGACGTTGTTCGTGACCAGCGCCTCCGTCACCTCCCCGCCCACGTCGACGCCGCCGAGGGTCGCCGGCCGGCGGCGCTGTTGCCAGACGTGTTCGGGCAGGACCGGCACTGTGAGTGCGCGCCGGGCGACCTGCTCGGAGCAGTCCCCGAACGTGAACTCGACGGTTCGGAGGTCCGTGGCCCGCACGCTCTCGACCAGACTGGCCTGTCCGTGATACCGCGGGACGGGGACGAACGAGTCGCTGTCCGGCGTCGACGTGTCTCTGACGAACTCGTAGGTGAAGGCCACGTCGTCGGCGGTCAGCGGTTCGCCGTCGTGCCAGCGCTGGTTGGGCCGCAACCGGACCGTCGCCTGGAGCTCCCCGTCGCGGCGCTCGAACGACCAGCGGTCGGCCAGCCACGGCTCGATCCGGTCGCCGTCGTAGGCCCGCCCCAGCGGGTCGTACAGCAGGTTCGTCAGGATCGTGTTGTCGCGGTAGCGCACCGCCAGCGGATTGAGGTTCTGGATCTCCTGCCCGTAGGTCGTCCCGATCCGGAGGGTGCGAGGACTGGATTCGGCCTCGGGCGTCGCTTCCAGCGCCAGATACCCCATCGGCGAATCCAGATCCGCCCGCTCCCAGCCGGTGAACCTGTCGGTCCGAACCGCCCGGATCGTCTCCGGGAACCCGAGGATGCTGAACGGCTGGGAGCGCGCGATCGTTCGCTGGAGCGTCGTCACCGCGTCCCGTCGTTCCTGTCCCGTCACGCGTCGCTGCCGCTGAAGCAGGTCGTCGACCCGTGCGTTCGAGTAGCCGAAGGGGTTGCGCCAGCCCGGGGACTGCGCGCCCGTCGAGTGCAATAGCGAGTACAGGGCGTCGGGCTCCCGAGGCACATCCGGCATCCGTCCGACGAACAGGTCGAACTGGTGGTTGACGAGGATCTGCCGGCGGAGTTCGTCCTCGGCTGTCGGGACGACCCGGGCGTCTACCCCCGCCGTCTGGAACCACTCCCCGACTGCCCGCGCCAGCCGAAGGGCGTACGGATCCGTATCCGCCGGGAGTGTCTTGATTCGGAGCGTCGTCTGGCCGCTGGCCCGCCAGCCCAGAAGCGACTGGAGGCGGTCGAGACAGCCGGCGCTCGCGCCGGCCACGCCCGTCGCGCCGCCGGCGAGGAGTTGCCGCCTGGTCACGCCATCTCTGCCGGACGACATTGCGTTGTCGTTACGTTTAGCCGTCCCCGCTATATCCCTTATGTATTCTGGACCCCTCTGTTCGTGTTCCACCCAACGTGAGGACTGGCAAGATTCACCTACCGATACCGCTACGAGTCGGAACACTGTCGCCGGCCGGCACCCGAACGACCCGGTACCGGACCCCGGACGCAGCCGAGCGGCGACGCGCCCGTTCAGGAGCCGTCCTGGAAGCGGTACCGGTAGGGCCGGTCGCGGATGACCTCGACGTCGCCGGTTTCGGCGTGCCGTCCCAGTACCGTCGCGATCTGGTGCGCGCTGTCGAACTCCTCGCCGTGTTCGTCCAGCAGGTCCAGAATCTCCCGCGCCGTCAGTGGCTCGTCGGCGTCCGCCTCGTCGAGGACGGTGCGGATGCGTTCGAACCGACCCTGACGTAAGCGCATACACATACGCATGCCCTACTATCACATTAAATGTCGTCAGACGCCCGTCTGACGGCCGTTCGGCGAAAACCCCCGGACGGCACTTCCTCGTTCGTGTCGGCTCCCGTCATACGACCAGTGTCACCGCCGGAAGTGGTGGAGAATCAACAGATTCCCGACGGACTGGGGGCGCGTCGGGTGCGACGAAGGGGGAGGGCGACGGGTAATTCCGTCTCCCGGGCGGTGCCGTTCAGGATTCAGGCGGCCGTGTCGTGTTCGGACTCGAACTCGCGTTGCTCGCGGTAGATCTCGACGAACTCGCTCACGTCGAACTGGAGCATCTGTTCTTCGAACTCGGACATGGCGTCGTCGTCGCCGGCGTGGCTCATCGCGTGTTCCATCAACTCGACGAGCAACTCGACGACGACTTCGTGGAGTTCCCGCGAGTCGAAGTCGGTGACCCAGACGGCGCTGTAGCCCACGTCACCGTCGTCGGAGAGGTCGGCGCTCTCGACCCGACCGGGGAACTCCTCGATCACCATCCCCATCAGGTGGGCGGTGGTGAACTCGTCGAACTCGTCAGCGGGTTCGACCGTGGCGCGCAACACGTCCGCCAGCGACTCCGGGACGAACCGTCCCAGCGGGTGGACGTCCATCACGACTCCGTGTGCGTCGCCGCAGTCACAGTCGAACTCCCGGACGCCCAGGTCGAGTTCCCGGGGGCTGAGCGTCTGGCCACAGGCCAACTCCAGGTCGTCGTCCTCGCCGCCCGGCACGCGCGGTTCTGCCATCGCCGTCGCGTACGACTCGCGCCCGGTTAAACGCCGCGGGTCGACGACGCGGCTCAGTACCCGTCGCTCCGGCTCTCCGAGGTCTCCCAGTCGCCGTCGACACCCGTTCCGTCGCCTCCAGCCCCGTCGACGCCCGTCCCGGCATCGCCCGTCGGGCGGAGTTGCTGGTAGGCCCGCGTGGTCACCGCGATGCCGAACACGCCCACGACTGCGCCGATCACGGCGTTGACCAGTGTGCTCACCGTCCGACCGAGGAGTCCGGCGACCAGCCCGCCCAGGCCGCCGACAACCATGCCGAGGACGGCGAGGATGAGCACGAGTGCGAACAGGTACCAGCGGTTCCCCTTCGCGACGTCCCAGCTCCGGCCGAGCGCCCCGATCGCGTTCTCGTCGTCCAGCGCCACCGCCTGCCGGACGAACACCAGCGAGACCACGAGGAACGCCCCCAGGACGAACCCGCCGATGATGAGGCCGATCAGCCCGACGACGAACCCGACGGTGACGATCACGAACGTGACGATGCCAGCGAGGAACCCGTTCACGGTCGCCAGCGGCAGGCCGTCGGCGACTCCGTCGGGCAGCCGCTCCGGATCGGCGGCAGCGAACACCCGAACCGCGACGATGCCGACCGCCTCGGCCACGAACGCCAGTGCCACGAACGCCACGGCCAGCAGCGTGGGCGAGAGCCCCACTGCGAACGGCGACATGCCGACCTGGCTCCGGAACTCGTCCAGCGAGCCCGCTTCGGCCAGCTCCTGTCCGTACTCCTCGATCACGAACTCGGCCGCGAGCTCAGTCAGTGACTGTGCGACGACGACGTTGGCCACCCCGAGTACGAGGAACGCACCGACGAGATACGCGCCGGGTCGCGTGAGCAACCGGTCGAGACCGTCGCTGAGGGCCCGCTCGATGTCGAGGGACATTCGGGAGAACGTGTGCTCCGATCGACCAAACCGTTTTGGGCGGACGGACCCGGACGATAGACGCCGTGGTCGTCGGCTCCGGCCCTGCCGTCACTACCCACCGGCCTCCTCGTCCTCGCTCCCGGACTCGCTCTCCTCGGCTTCGGGTTCGTCGTCTTCGGCCTCGCCCGCTTCGTCCTCGGCGTCCAGTTCGACGTACTCGTCTGGGCTGCTCGCCGGTTCGTCGCCCGCGACCTCGACCTCGGCTTCGACCTCGATCTCCAGGCCGGGCGCGTCGAGTTCGGCCTCGAACTCCCGGGCGTCGCCGACCGCGACGTCGAGTTCCTGACTGTCGACCTCCACCTCTACCTCCACGTCGACCGTGACGTTGCTGTCGGTCACGGCTGTCGATACCACGCCGATCGAAAAAGTCGTACGGGCGAGAGCGAGGGTTGCCGGATTCAGGGCCAGTCGTCGCGGCTGTCTTCGACCTGCTGGTCGGGGCTGTCGGGTTCGCCCAGTTCCCAGTCGGCGGCCTCGGCGGCGTCCTCGACGTGGAGGAACTCCCAGCCGGCGGCCTCGGCCAGCGCCTCGTCGTCCTCGTCGGTGCCGACGAAGACGTGGCGTTCGGTCTCGAACTGTCCCTTCACGTTTTCGAGGCTCTCCTCGCGACCCCGGGGGCCGGAGAAGAAGTCCTGGCGGATCCGGTGTTTGCGCGTGAAGTTGGTCACGACGTAGGTCGGCTTCTCCGAGACGACGCCGACGTACTCGCTCCACTGGCGCGCGTCGTTGAACACCGAATCGGGGTGTGCCAGTTCCTTGAGCGCGCTCAGATCGAAGGCAAGGGTCATGTCGCTGCTCCCGCCGTTCATACCCCCCGCTCGGCCCGCGCCGGAGAAAACGCCTTCGATACCGCCGCTCGCGAGGGCGTCACCCTCGATCGAGCCGTCGATACAGCGTCACGCCGACGGCGAGTGCGGCAGCGGCGACCCCGAGCAGCGTCGGCAGCGGGTCGCCGCCGCCCCACTCCCAGTCGAACGCGGCGAAGCCGATCACGGCGACCAGCGCCACGAGCGCGCCGACGATCCGGAGAGACCGCGATTCCGCAGGGCGTCCAGGCATGTGAAACTGTTCGAAGGACCGTCAGAAAAAGCTGGTCCGACCGTCGCGGGTGATCGGTGAATTACTCGGACTCGGCGGCAGCGGGCGCGTCGAGGTTCTCCAGATCGACGCTCTGTTCGAGCAGGACCTCCTTCTGGTCGGCGACGTCCCGCTCCTCGCGGATCAGCTGCTTGTACTTCGACTGGGGTGCCAGGTCGCCGATGAGGACGCCGCCGACGAGTTTGCCGTCCTTGAAGGCGAGTCGCCGCCACTCCGTGTCGGAGTATTTCCGCTCGGCGTGATCGTCGCCCAGCGTCGGGTGACCGAAGGAGAGGAAGGGGAAGTCGAAGTGCGTGATCGAGTACGAGGAGACCCAGCGGAACTCCTCGGCCTCGTCACCGTCGACCATGTTCTGCCCGGCGACCGCGCCCTGTTCTTTGGCCGAGCCCCAGGCTCCGTTCTGGGTGTAGTCGTCGAGGATGGTGTCGTAGAACCGGGTCACGTCACCCGCGGCGTAGACGTCCTCGACGTTGGTCTGCATGTACTCGTCGACGACGATGCCGTCTTGGAGTTCGATGTCGGTGTCCCGGAGGAACTCGGTGTTGAAGTTCAGGCCGATGGCGACACCGACGAACTCACCCTCGAACTCCTCGCCGTTGGGGTCGACCGCACCGGTGACGACGCCGTCGTCGTCGGTCGTGAAGTGGTCGACGCCTGAATCGAAGACGGGCGTGACGCCGTTCTCCTCGAGCGCGTCGTGGATGATCTCGGCACCGTCAAGCGAGAGGGCGTAACGCCACCAGCGGTTGCCCCGCATCAGGTAGTGGGCGTCGATGTCCTGTGCGCCACAGATGGCCGCGAGGTCGATCCCGAGCAGTCCCGCCCCGACGACGATGCCCGTGTCGGACTCGTCGGCGTGCTCGCGGATGGCCCGGGCGTCCTGAAAGGTCCAGAAGTGGTGGATCCCCTCGGCGTCGGAGTTGTCGACCGGGAGCTGTGTGGGCGTCCCCCCGCTCGCCAGGAGTAGCTTGTCGTACTCGATGTCGCCGCTGTCGTGGGTGTGGACCACTTTGGCGTCGGTGTCGACGCCCGTGACGACCGTATCGAGTGCGAGGTCGATGTCCCGCTCGGCGTACCAGTCTTCCTCGTGGATCGAGATGGGGGCCTCGGGGAGTTTCCCCTTGGCGAACTCCTTGATGAGAATTCGGTTGTACAGCGCCTCACCCTCCTCGGTAACGACAGTGATGTCGGCATCGGGGTCCTGTTCCCGGATGGTCTCCGCCGCGGAACTCCCCGCGATACCGTCTCCGATGATTACGTGCGACGCGCTCATAACGCGTCGTTTGCATACCGGGCCTAATGTGCATTGCTATCCGAGAGAGTTTCGCGTCGCCGACCGTCCCATCTCGTGGTCCGCCCGCACACCGGTCCGGAACCGGTCACCGACGGGAACCCGGGACGTTTTAGGACATCCCGTCCTTACGAATGGGTCGAGATGAAGATCCGCCAGAACGTCCGCCACTGGGCCGCGAAGAAGGCACTGACCGCTCCCGTCATCGGAAAGCGGGTCGAGGACCGTCTGGTCGACCTCCACACCTCCATCTTCCTCGACAAGGCCGACGCGGTCCACCGCGAGGCCCGCCGCGCCCACCTCGACGACTTCTTCGAGGCCACGATGGACACCTACGTCGCCGCGCTGGATTCGGGCTACACCGAGGCGAAGGCCCGCGAGATCACCCACGTCCAGGCCAACTTCGACTTCTACAACCACGGCTGGACGGAGATGATGGAGTTCCCGGGCGACGAACTGGCGGACCACTACGACCGCTACGCGGACTTCTTCGAGCGCTGGGGGATCACCATCGACGACCCGCTCGGCGACTTCCGGCCCGACGACGGCATATCCGACGCCCCGTCGACCCCCGAGAAACTCGACGACCCCGAACACCCTCACGCCGAGGGCGGGTTCGCCGACGACGTGTACGTCGAGACCGACGACGGCGAGGTCGTGGTCGGCGGACAGGACGAACCCGAGGACGTGGACCCGGCGGACGCCCCCGGTGTCGACTCCGACGAGGCCGGCGCGGACTGATCAGCGTTCAACGATCCACCTCGAACAGCACGACGCACTCGACCCCGGTGGATCCACCCGTGTCTCCGCCCAGTGATCCCGTGATCGTGAACGCGTAAACGCCCGATTCGAGGTCTTCGACCAGTGTCCGGTGATTCTCCCAGTCCCCCGAGGGGTGGGTCTCGACGCTCAGCTCCCAGGTGTACGTCCCGTCGTCTTCGACGGTCGTCCACGGTTCGACGTGTTCGTCGGGGGCGACGTGTTCCCACTCACTGGTCGTCCGTCGCTCTATCGCCCAGGCGTAGGGGTTCAGCCCGAACGGCCCGCCGGACTGGTTGTGGAGTGTGAACGTGATCGTCTCCAGAGTGTCGTCGCCGGTCGTCGGCTCGAACACCTCGCGGTCGGGTTCGACCCACACCTCGGCCGACCCGGGTTCGAGCGCATGGAAACAGACCGTCCGGTCGACGCCGTCGCTGAAGGACGGACAGTCCGCCCCGTCGAATCGACCGGAAGGTGCCATCGGGGTCCGTCTCTCGTCGGTCGCCGTTCCGGGCGGTGTCTCAGTCCCGCCACCAGTCCCCGTCCTGTCCGTGTCGGTCGGCGTCGATCCGTTCCCGGACCGGTCGAGACAGCCAGCGGTCGCCGCCGTCGTCGCGCCGAGCGCTGCCAGTACCGTGCGGCGTTTCATGCCCGATCCGACGCAGCCACGGATAACCTGTCTTCTGGAGGGTCAAACGTCGGTTTGACTCACTCCGACAGCACGTCGGCAGCGGCGAAGCCGGCCTCGATAGCCCCGTTGAGACTGCGCTCGGGGTACTGGGCGCGACTGGCCATCCCGGCGTAGGTGACGCCGTCGGCGACCGCCTCCGAGAGGTCGTACGGAATCACCATGTCGAGATACCCGCGCTCGTAGACCGGCGCTGTCCGGGGGTTGCGGGCGGTCTCCACCCAGTTCACGCTCGCGGGATCGAAGTCGGGGAACAGGTCGGCGATGCCGTCCCGCCAGTGGGCTTCCACTTCGCCGTCGTCCATCCCCCAGAGGTCTTCGTCGAGGTCCTGGACGTAGCTGGCGGTGTAGTAGAGGTGTTCGCCGCCGTAGCGCTCCGGCGGGACGAAGTTGGTGTGTTCGATGAACACACCGAAGGGAGCCTCGTCGGCGAGGTTCAGCCAGTAGGTGTCGGTCAGCGACTCGTCCATGCTCCAGACCGAACAGACCGTTCCCTGGAAGTCGATCTCGCAGGGATAGCCCGTCAGCCCCTCCAGCACGTCCGGCATCGCGGCGACGACGACCCCGTCGACCTCGTGGTTCTGGCCTCCCTCGGCGGTCTCCACGGCCAGCGACTCGACGCGCCCGTCGGCGGTCCCGAGGTCGGTCACCCGCGCGCCCGTGGTGACGTTCTCACGACCGACGGCGTCGACCAGCGCGTCGAGGAAGGGCGCGAACCCACCCTCGGGATAGCCCAGGATCTCGCCTTTGAGGAGGTCGCGTTCGCCGCGGAACTTTACCCGGCCGAGCAGCCACGCGGCGCTGACGTCTTCCTTGCGCGAGCCGAACTTGGCGGACAGCAGCGGCTCCCAGAAGTTCTCGTAGACGCTCGCGGTCGTGTGTTCGAGCAGGAACTCCTTGATGGGCACGTCCTCGAAGTCTTCGAGGTCGTCGTAGGTGTCGAAGGATGGGATCCCGCCGCGAACGTCGACTTCCATCGTGAGCATCGCCAGCCGGAACTTGTCGTACAGCGAGAGGTGCGGGTAGGCCAGGATCTCCCAGGGCTTGTCTAGCGGGTGGACGACGCCGTCGACGTAGTAGGCGTTCTCCCCCACGCGCCACTCGATGCTGTCGCCCAGCCCCAGTTCTTCGGCCACCTCGACGATGGTCTCCTCGGATTTCGAGAGGTGGTGGTAGAACTTCTCGATGGGATCGCCGGCGGTCTCGTAGACAGCCGCGAGCCCGCCCACGTCATCGCTCGCCTCGAACACCTGTACCTCGTGGCCGGCCCGCTGGAGCCGGTGGGCTGCGGCCAGTCCCGCCACCCCGCCACCGACGACACCGATCATGTCTCACCGTCCACCCGGCGAACACATGTGCGTTGCCTTCGGCGCTCACTCCCCGCCGGAGAGCCGTTCCCGTCGGCGTTCGAACTCCTCCTCGTCGATCTCGCCCGCTGCGTACCGCTGTCGCAGAGTCGTGAGCGCGTCGTCGGCCCCGGTGGCGGTTCCGCTCCCGCCCCGCGCCGACAGCGCGTACACCGCTATCGCGGGTACCGCCAGCACGACGAGCAGACCGCCGAGCATCCAGAGCCAGCCGAAGCCACCCCACATCCCGCCGGCGTGGCTCCCCATCCACCCGTCGTGATGGTGCATCCCGTCGTCGCCCGTGTGGCCCGCCGCGACCCCGCCAGTCGCCAGGAGCAGCGCCAGTGCGACACCGACCGCCAGTGCGACACTCGCGAGTCGCGTCGTCGTTCGGGTCATACCTGTACCTATGCACTCGTCCCTTACCCCGGTTGCGCCTGTGTTTCCGAATCAGCCGAGCGGTCACACTTTCGGAACGAAAGCCACGAACTGGCCAGTCCGAATCCAGCCACGATGACCTGTCTGTCTGGTTCGAACGATCCACTGACACAGCGGCTATACGTCCTCGCATGATACTACTGGACATGGACGAACTGGAACTCGGTCAGGCTACGATCACCTACGACGACCCCGAGGAAGGCACCGTCACGGAGACCGTCGACAACGAGGAACTCGTCTACGCGCGCGACCACTGGATGCTCAAGACAGGGACCGACGAGGACGGCAACGACCTGATGCACCAGATCCCCCGCGACCGCGTCCACCACGTCGCCCGCAGCGTCGAACAGTTCGAGGAACAGACCCAGACCGTCCGCCACCGCGTCGAGTCCATCGCCGGCGACCTCCGGGATCGACTCCCCGTCGACATCGGCGACGGCGGCCAGCGCGGCCGCGGCGACACCCACGGCGAGGACCCTCCGTCCGACAGCACGACCGTCCAGATCGAGACCGAATCCGAGGCGCGCGACCACGAAGAGGAGTCCGAAGCCGGCTCCGGACAGTAAGCGACAGCTCTGTCCTACTTCAAATCTCTGGGCGACTTTGCGACTCACGGACGACTCGCGACGCTACGCGTCGCTCGTCGGAATTGTTCGTCGCAAAAGTGCGCTGGCCGAGATTTGAACTCGGGTTAGGACCGTGGCAGGGTCCTGTGATACCACTACACCACCAGCGCGCTACTTCACTACATCACACAGTAACCATGGTGGAAGGTATAAGGCTTCCGAATCGGTCCGAAACCGCCGGGCGGCGTGCCAGTCACTCCCGAACGAAACCTACGAATCTCCCGGGTACGCCACCGTCGACAACAGCGCGTTCTCGGCCTGCCGAGAGTCCAGACGCGTGTGCTGACAGACAACCGGCCGATCCGACTCGATCACGCTCGCGAAGGCCGTCCCCCGCGGGATCTCGGGCTCTTCGAACTCGTTGAACTGGACGTGGACCGTCCGCTCGGCGGGGACCGTCACCTCGTAGGGACCGGCCGGTTCCCGATCCTCGAAGTAGACCGTCACCTCGGCGTGGGCGGCCGCCTCCGTCGCGTTCAGGAGGCAGATCGTCTCGTGGCTCTCCATCTCCGGCGGCCCGTGACTGGTCTCCGGGATGTACCCCTCCGGGATGGCCCACTGGGTGCGTCCGATCATGGCGGCGGTTCCACGCCGACAGGCATAAACGACGGTCTGGGATGCGAGTCGCGTGCAGGCTGGCTATGTCCACCGGCCGAATCCGGGCCAGTTCTGCTGAGGGGCCAGTGCCAGTCGGGGACCGAGCGGCAAGTACGCATACCGCCGTCGCCGTGGACGTGCCGTCGGTGACCGACTCGAACCCCGCGGCGACCGAATCGACCGACTGGAACCGCGAACCCGCTGACGAAGCCGACGGGCGTGGCGGATCCCCGGGTCGGGTTTCCCGCCGTGACGCGCTCGGTCTCGGTCTGGTCGGCGGGGCCGTCGCGACGGTCGTGATGACCGCGTTCCGGATCCCGATCACCGACTCGCTCCCGCCGACGGCGGAGTTCTGGGCGCGCTTCGTCGGGAACGGGGAGCCCACGGACTATCCCCTGGTGGCGCTCGTGCTCCACCTCTGCTACGGGATGGGAGCGGGGGCGGCCTTCGGGGCGGTCTTCGTCCCCCGAACGAGCGGGTCAGACGCCCGCGAGGAGTGGCAGGGGACGGCTCTGGCGACGGGGTACGCCATGCTCCTGTCGGTGTTCGGGACCCGGGTCATGCTGGAGCGGGTGCTCGGACTGGATCTGGACCCCGACGAACGCTGGATCTTCCACGTGAGTCACGCGATCTACGGGCTGACGCTGGGCGCGTGGCTGGGGTCGAACGTGCCGGACCGCTGACCCGTGTGAACGCTCCCCAACGCGCACGCGAAGCGGGTCCTTTTTAACCTGGCAGTAGAGTAGATTCGGCACAGTCTAGTGGCGTGGCGTGGAAGCGTCACGGCATGACAGTCAGCGTGCTCGTGCCGTCATCGCTGACCCGGGAAGCCGAGGACAAACGCGAGGCAACTCGCAAAATCGGTTACGTCGCCCGCGCGGCGACGGTGTTCCGGGTCGATCGTCTGGTCGTCTTCCCCGATTCCGGGGCGGAGGGCCGATGGGGTGACGGGTTCGTCGAAACCGTGCTGCGGTACGCCGCGACGCCGCCATACCTCCGAAAGGAGGCGTGGGGTAAGCGGGACGAACTGGAGTACGCGGGCGTCCTGCCGCCGCTCCGCGTCGCCTCACGGACCGGCTCCGGATCGGACGATTCGGGGTCGTTAAGACAGGGAATCGTGACCGAGGTCGGATCTGACGGACGCGTTCGGGTCAATTGCGGACTGCAACACCCGATCTCCCTCCCCGAGCCCGACGGCGGGCTGGCGGAGGGGGAGCGCGTATCCATCAGGGTCTCTTCGCGACGGCCGGTCCGCGCCAAGTTCGCCGACGAGTCCCCGCCGGGATTCGTCGTCGAGGCGTCGGACCTCTCGACGGAGCTCTCGCGTGACGACGCCGGTGTTCGCGTTGCCACATCACGGCACGGCGAACAGCTGAGTGTCGACCGTCTCGGCGACATCGTCGCCGAGACGGCACCGCGAGGGATGACGGTCGCGTTCGGGTCGCCCGAGCGCGGTCTCCCGGAGATACTCGGTGTCGCCCCACCGGGCGGCGACGAGGGCGGCGAAGTGACCGAGCGAGAACGGACGGATCTACCCGCGGACGAACCGGATGGGTCCCGGTTCGACCTCTGGCTGAACGCGGTTCCGAATCAGGGCAGCGAGGTCGTGCGAACGGAAGAAGCGATGTTCGCCGTGCTCGCCTGCCTCTCACTCACGGAGTGACCAACGCATGCCACAACCAAGCAGACCACGAAAAGGCTCGCTGGGCTTCGGCCCGCGCTCGCGGTCGGCCAGTGAAGTGCCGCGCTTCAACACCTGGCCCGACGACGACGGACAGCCGAGCCTCCAGGGCTTCGCCGGCTACAAGGCCGGCATGACACACGTCGTGCTGATCAACGACGAGCCCGACTCCCCACGCGAGGGGATGGAGGAGACGGTTCCCGTCACGGTCGTCGAGACGCCGCCGATGCGCGCCGTCGCCGTGCGAGCCTACGAGGACACGCCCTACGGCAAGCGACCGCTCACGGAGGTCTGGACCGACGAGTTCCACCCGGAACTCGACCGGACCCTCGATCTCCCCGACGAGCACGACGCCGAGGGCGCTCGCGACGAAGTACAGACCGCGCTGGAGAACGGCGATCTCGCGGACGTGCGTGTCATCACGCACTCGGTCCCCGACGCCGTCCCCAGCGTACCCAAGAAAAAGCCCGACGTAATGGAGACACGCGTCGGCGGTGGCTCCCTTTCCGACCGCGTCGAGTTCGCGTTCGATCTGCTCGACGAGGGCGGCGAACACGCGATGAACGACGTGTTCCGCGCGGGCGAGTACATGGACGTCTCCGGCATCACCAAAGGCAAGGGGACGCAGGGTCCCGTCAAGCGCTGGGGCGTCCAGAAGCGGAAGGGCAAGCACAAGCGCCAGGGCTGGCGACGCCGGATCGGTAACCTCGGCCCGTGGAACCCCTCGCGGGTTCGCTCGACCGTCCCCCAGCAGGGGCAGATGGGTTACCACCAGCGGACCGAACTGAACAAGCGGCTCGTCGACGTCGGCGAGGGCGACGAGCCCTCCGTCGACGGCGGCTTCGTCAACTACGGCGAGGTCGACGGGCCGTACGCGCTGGTGAAGGGTTCGCTGCCGGGGCCGGACAAGCGCCTGCTGCGCTTCCGCCCGGCGGTCCGACCGAACGACCAGCCGCGCCTCGATCCCGAGGTGCGCTACGTGTCTCAGGAGAGTAACCAAGGATGAACGCGACAGTACGTACCCTGGACGGCGGCGAAGACGGGGAGGTCGACCTCCCGGAGGTCTTCGACACGCAGCTCCGACCGGATCTGATCCGGTCGGCGGTGCAGGCCGCCCAGGCAAACCGGAAACAGGACTACGGGAGCGACGAGTACGCCGGCCTGCGAACGCCGGCCGAGTCGTTCGGCTCCGGCCGCGGGATGGCCCACGTCCCCCGAGAGGGCGGACAGGCACGACGCGTGCCCCAGGCCGTCGGTGGCCGCCGGGCCCACCCGCCGAAGTCCGAGAAGGACCGCACGCAAGACATCAACGACAAGGAGCGCAAACTCGCCGTCCGGTCGGCCGTCGCGGCCACGACCGACGCCGAGGTCGTCGCGGAGCGCGGCCACGAGTTCGACGACGACGTCGAACTCCCCGTGGTCGTCTCCGACGACTTCGAGGACCTGGTGAAGACCCAGGAGGTCGTCGACGTGCTGGAGGCGCTGGGCCTCGAGGACGACATCGAGCGCGCCGACGAGACCAAGATCAAGGCCGGTCAGGGGAAGACCCGCGGTCGGAAGTACCGTCGGCCGTCCTCGATCCTGTTCGTCACCAGCGAGGAGCCGTCGCGTGCCGCCCGCAACCTCGCGGGCGCGGACGTGGCGACCGCGCGGGAGGTCAACGCGGAAGACCTCGCGCCCGGCGGCCAGCCCGGCCGGCTCACCGTCTGGACCGAGAGCGCGCTCGAGGAGGTGGCCGACCGATGAGCTCGATCATCCGCTACCCCCACGTCACGGAGAAGGCGATGAACAAGATGGACTTCGAGAACAAGCTCCAGTTCGTCGTCGACACCGGCGCGGGGAAAGGCGAGATCGCCGACGCCATCGCCGAACAGTTCGACGTGACCGTCGTCGACGTGAACACGATGGTCACCATGGACGGCGAGAAGAAGGCCACGGTGACGCTCTCCGAGGAGGACGACGCCGAAGAGATCGCCTCCCGGATCGGGGTGTTCTGATCATGGGACGACGAATTCAGGGACAACGACGCGGTCGCGGTGGCCCGACGTTCCAGGCCCCGTCACACCGCTACAAGGCGGACCTGTCGCACCGGAAGCTCGAAGACAAAGACGTCGTCTCCGGGACGGTCGTCGACATCGAACACGACCCGGCCCGCAGCGCACCCGTTGCGGCCGTCGAGTTCGACGACGGCGACCAGCGCCTCGTGCTCGCGCCCGAGGGGATCGGCCTGGGCGATACGATCCAGGTCGGTATCTCCGCGGCGATCGAGCCCGGCAACACGATGCCGCTGGCCGAGATCCCGGAAGGGGTCCCGGTCTGTAACGTCGAGGCCAACCCCGGCGACGGTGGGAAGTTCGCCCGCGCGTCGGGCGTCTCCGCCAATCTGATGACTCACGACCGCTCGGTCGCGGTCGTGAAGCTCCCGTCGGGGGAGATCAAGCGGCTCGATCCGGACTGCCGGGCGACCATCGGGGTCGTCGCCGGTGGCGGTCGGACCGAGAAGCCCCACGTCAAGGCGGGGAACAAGTACCACAAGATGAAAGCGCGAGGGACGAAGTGGCCGAACGTCCGCGGTGTGGCGATGAACGCCGTCGACCACCCGTTCGGTGGTGGCGGTCGCCAGCACCCGGGCAAGCCCAAGTCCATCTCGCGGAACGCGCCGCCGGGCCGGAAGGTCGGGGACATCAGTTCCCGGAAGACCGGCCGCGGCGGGAAGGGTGGTTCTGAATGAGTTCGGAGTACCAGATCGGCCACGAGGGAGAGTTCTCCTACCGTGGTCACAGTCTCGAGGAGTTGCAGGACATGGACGTCGACGAGGTCGCGGAACTGCTCCCCGCACGCCAGCGGCGAAGCATCGAGCGCGGCCTGTCCTACGAGAAAGAACAGCTGCTCGAGGAGGCCCGCGAGGCCGGCGAGGAGGAGACCGCGAACGATCCGATCCGCACGCACCTCCGGGACATGCCGATCCTGCCGGAGATGATCGGACTCACGTTCGCCGTCCACAACGGCCAGAGCTTCGAGCGCGTCGAGGTCGAGCCGGAGATGCTGGGCCACTACCTCGGCGAGTTCCAGCTCACACGGACATCCGTCGAGCACGGACAGGCCGGGATCGGGGCGACCCGCTCCTCGAAGTTCGTGCCACTCAAGTAACACATGGGAATCAGCTACTCAATCGACCCGGACCCGGACACGACGGCGAAAGCGATGCTTCGGGAACGGCAGATGAGCCACAAGCACAGCAAGGCCATCGCCCGCGAGATCAAGGGCATGACCGCCGACGAGGCCACGGAGTACCTCGAAGCGGTCGTCAACGAAGAGCAGTCGGTGCCCTTCAAGTCCCACAACTCGGGCGTCGGCCACCGCAACGACATCGACGGCTGGGACGCCGGTCGCTTCCCCGAGAAGGCCAGCGAGGCCTTCCTCGACCTGCTGGAGAACGCGGTCGGCAACGCCGACAACCAGGGCTTCGACGGTGAGTCCATGGAGATCATCCACGTCGCCGCCCACAAGGTCGGCGAGACCCGCGGCCGCAAGCCCCGCGCGATGGGGCGGGCCACTGAGTGGAACTCCCCGGAAGTCGACGTCGAACTGATCCTCGAGGAGGTCGAGAACTGATGGCTGACGAACACCAGTTCATCGAGGACGGCCTCCAGCGGACCCAGATCGACGAGTTCTTCGCCGACGAACTGGGCCGTGCGGGCTACGGCGGCATGGACGTCGCCAAGACGCCGATGGGGACCCAGATCGTCCTCAAGGCCGAAAAACCCGGCATGGTCATCGGCAAGGGCGGGAAGAACATCCGGAAGGTCACGACCGAACTCGAAGATCGGTTCAACCTCGAAGACCCCCAGATCGACGTTCAGGAGGTCGAAGAGCCGGACCTGAACGCCCGGATCGTCGCCGATCGCCTGGCCAACGCCCTCGAACGCGGCTGGTACTTCCGGAAGGCCGGTCACACCACGATCGACCGGATCATGGAAGCCGGCGCACTCGGGGCCGAGATCGTCCTCTCGGGCAAAGTCACGGGCGCACGCTCACGCGTGGAGAAGTTCAACCGTGGCTACATCAAGCACAACGGTGAGCCCGCAGAGACCATCGTCGACCACGGTCAGGGGACGGCGGTCATGAAGCTCGGCACGATCGGCGTGGACGTGAAGATCATCCCGCCGAACGCCCAGCTCCCCGACGACTTCCGCATCTACGAGGACGCGGACGTCGAGGACTACGTCGAAGACGTCGAGGGCGAGAGCGTCGAGGAACTCCTCGAAGGCGAACCCGAGGAGGGTGACGAGGAGCCCTCGACGGGCGCGCCGCCGGAGGACGCCGACGAGGCCGAACCGGCCGACGAGGACGTCGCCGAGGAGGTCCTCGACGAAGAGATCGTCGAGGAAGACGTCGAGGTGCCCGACGAGGAACCCGACGACGTCGACATCGACGAACTCGACGACGCCATCGAGTCCGAAGTCGACGAGGACACCGAGGCCGAAGCGGAAGAGCTGATGGACGAGATGGAAGACGAGGCCGACGAGGCCGAGGAGGATGAGCAATGACGATCATCCACACCGACGAGATCCGCGACATGACGCCGCCTGAACGGCAGGCGGAACTCGAGGATCTGGAGACGGAACTGCTGAACACCCGGGCCGTGCAGGCCGCGGGTGGTCGCCCGGAGAATCCGGGCGAGATCAAAGAGATCAGGAAAGCCATCGCCCGGATCAAGACGATCCAGCGCGAAGAAGGCGACCTGGACGAGGAATAACGATGCCACTGACACCCGCGACGCTCACGCGACACGAACTCATCGGCCGCCCGGTTCGGGTGGTCGCCGCGTCCAACCCCGATCTCGTCGGCATCGCCGGCGAGGTCGTGATGGAGACGACGCGGACCCTGTCGATAGAGGGTAGTACGGCAGAGCGGGTGTGGCAAGTGCCGAAGGGCGACGCGACGTTCGAGTTCGATCTTCCCGGCGGTGAAACGGTCACTGTCGAGGGCGAACAGTTGGTCGCGCGGCCTGCGCGGCGCACGGAACGAACAGGTGATTCGAAATGGCGCTAGGACTTAACGTAGAACGGCCGGAGGAGGCCTGCTCCGACGAGAACTGCCCGTTCCACGGCACACTCAGTGTGCGTGGGCAGACGCTCGAAGGGGAGGTCGCCTCCACGGACATGGACAAGACCGTGATCGTCGAACGCGAGTACGACGTGAAGGTGCCCAAGTACGACCGATTCATGAAGCGTCGGTCGCGCGTCCCGGCTCACGCACCCCCGTGCGTGGACCTGGAGGTGGGCGACACGGTCCGTATCGCAGAGACACGACCGCTCTCGAAGACGAAAAGCCACGTCGTCGTGGAACGCGTGGCCTCGGCGGACGCCACCGAGGTGGCCGCCGCTGGAGGTGACGACTGATGGAGGCACTCGGTGCCGACGTCACCCAGGGCCTCGAGAAGGGCTCGCTGATCACGTGTGCCGACAACACAGGCGCACGCCAGCTCAAGGTGGTCAGCATCTCGGGGTACTCCGGGACGCTGAACCGCCACCCGAAAGCGGGCCTCGGTGACAAGATCACCGTCTCGGTCACCAAGGGGACGCCGGAGATGCGTCGCCAGGTGCTCGAAGCGGTGGTCGTCCGCCAGCGCAAGCCGATCCGGCGGCCGGACGGCACACGCGTGAAGTTCGAGGACAACGCGGCGGTCATCATCGACGAGAACGAGGAACCCCGCGGGACCGAGATCAAGGGTCCCATCGCTCGCGAGGTCGCCGAACGGTTCGGCTCCATCGCGAGCACGGCTACGATGATAGTATGACACGACAACCACACAAACAGCGAACCCAGACCGAGCGCGCGCCGCTGCACGAGCGCCACGCCGAGGTGCGGGCGACGCTGGCCGACGACCTCCGCGAGGAGTACGGCCAGCGAAACGTCCGCGTCAACGCGGGCGACACGGTCGAGGTCCTGCGTGGCGACCACGCCGGCGAGGAAGCCGAGGTCGTCGCCGTGGACCTGACCGATCAGGTCGTCCACGTCGAGGACGTGACGCTGGAGAAGGCGGACGGGGAGGAAGTGCCCCGGCCGCTGGACGCGTCGAACCTCCGCGTGACGGCCCTCGACCTCGAGGACGAGCGGCGGCAGGCGCGACTCGAATCGGAGGAGGATAGCGCATGACGAAACATCAGAAACGACTCTCCGTCCCGAAGAGTTGGCCGGTCGAGCGCAAGACCGAGACGTTCACGGTGAAGGCAGACGCCGGTCCGCACGGCGAAGCAGGGGTCCCCCTGCTGATCGTCCTGCGGGACGTACTGGAGTACGCCGACTCCCGGAAGGAGGCCCGCTACGCCCTCAACCAGGACAACGTCCTGATCAACGGCAAGGCGGTCTCGGACGAGGAACGACCCGTCGGGATGTTCGACATCCTGGCGTTCACCGAGCGCGAGGAGTACTACCGCGTGTTCCCCGGCGAGGGCGGACGGCTCGCCCTGACGCCCATCGACGAGGAGTCGGCGGGCTCGAAGCTGGGCAAGATCGTCAACAAACAGCACATCCCCGGTGGGGACGTACAGCTGACCCTGCACGACGGCCAGACGCTGACCGTCGACGAGGACAGCGAGTACGGCGGCAACGACTCCATCGTCGTCGACAACGACGACGGGGAAATCGTGGCCCACTTCCCCTACCAGGAAGGCGAACTCGTGACGGCGGTCGCCGGCGCACACGCCGGTGACATCGGCCGGATCGAGGAGATCCAGATCACGCCGGGCAGCTCCGAGAACAACGTCCTCGTCGAGCAAGAGGACGACGACGGTTTCGAGACCGTCGAGGAGTACGTCGTCGTGATCGACGAGAACTTCGTCGAAGGAGGTGACGACGAATGAGCTCCGAGAGCGAATCCGGTGGCGACTTCCACGAGATGCGCGAACCGCGCATCGAGAAGGTCGTCGTCCACATGGGCGTCGGGCAGGGCGGTCGCGAACTGGCCAACGCCGAGGACATCCTGGCCGAGATCACGGACCAGCAGCCGGTCCGGACGACGGCCACGGAGACCGTCGGCGAGTTCGACATCCGCGAGGGTGACCCCATCGGTGCGAAGGTCACGCTGCGCGACGAGGAAGCCGAGTCGTTCCTGGAGACGGCGATTCCGCTCGTCGACCTCTCGAAGTCCCAGTTCGACGACACCGGCAACTTCAGCTTCGGTGTCGAGGAACACACGGACTTCCCGAGCCAGGAGTACGATCCGAACATCGGGATCTACGGGCTGGACGTCACGGTCAACATGGTCCGCCCCGGCTACCGGGTGGCCAAGCGTGACAAGGCCTCGCGGTCGATCCCGTCGAACCACCGACTGAACCCCGACGACGCAGTCGCGTACGTCGAGGCGGCTTACGACGTGGAGGTCAACGAATGAGCGAAAGCGAGACAGAAGCCGACGCCGAGGGCGAGGAGACCGAGGAGGTCCGCGACGCCACCGGCGAGCAGACGGCGAAACGCACGGAGCAACTCCGCTCTTGCCAGCGGTGTGGTCGCGAGCAGGGACTGGTCGGCAAGTACGACATCTACCTCTGTCGTCAGTGCTTCCGCGAGATCGCACGCGGCATGGGCTTCAGGAAATACTCATGACAGGCAACGATCCGCTATCCAACGCGCTCTCGGGGCTGAACAACGCCGAAAGCGTCGGACATCTGGAGCAGACGGTATCGCCCGCCTCGAACGAGATCGGCAGCGTGCTCGAGGTCTTCTACGACCGCGGGTACATCGACGGGTTCAGTTTCGTCGACGACGGCAAAGCCGGTGAGTTCGAGGTCGAACTGAAGGGTGCGATCAACGAGTGTGGCCCCGTCAAGCCCCGCTATTCGGCGGGCGCAGACGAGTTCGAGAAGTGGGAGAAGCGGTTCCTCCCCGCTCGGGACTACGGCACACTCGTCGTGACCACCAGCCACGGGATCATGAGCCACTACGAGGCCCGCGAGGAGGGCATCGGTGGCCAGGTGATCGCCTACGTATACTGACAATGCCACGCACAGAACTCGAAATTCCGGACGAGGTAAGCGCCGAGATGGACCATCTCGACCTCAGCGTCGAGGGTCCCAACGGCAGTGTGACGCGCCGGCTCTGGTACCCGGACGTCGACGTCTCCATCGAGGATGGCGCGGTCGTCATCCAGAGCGAGAACGACGACGCCAAGACGAACTCGACGCTCGGCACCTTCGAGAGTCACGTCAGGAACATGTTCCACGGCGTGACCGAGGGCTGGGAGTACGAGATGGAAGTCTTCTACTCTCACTTCCCGATGAAGGTCCGCGTCGAGAACGACGAGGTCGTCATCGAGAACTTCCTCGGCGAGAAAGCGCCCCGGCGGACCACCATCCACGGGGACACCGAGGTCAGCGTCGACGGCGAGGAACTGACCCTGACGGGCTCGGACATCGAGGCCGTCGGCCAGACCGCCGCCGACATCGAACAGCTCACCCGGGTCAAGGACAAGGACATCCGGGTGTTCCAGGACGGCGTCTACATCACCGCGAAACCGAACCGAGGTGAGGCCTGATGACAGAAGACGAAGACAAGAGCAGAGAGGGACGTGGTGAGGACGCTCACAACGACGAACTCGAAGAGGAAGTCGCCGCCGAAGACGACGCCACGCAGGTCGACGAGGAAGAACTCGCCGGCGACGCCGCCGAGCGTGAGCAGGCTGGCGACGACGAACTGACCGACATCGCGGGCGTCGACACCCAGACCGCTGCGACCCTTCGCGGGGCCGGCTACGAGACGACCGACGACCTCGCGGAGGCGAGTCAGGACGACCTGACCGACATCGAGGGCATCGGCAACGCACTGGCGGCCCGCATCGAGGCCGAGGTCGGCGACGTGGAAGTCGACGACGAGACCGACGCGGAGGTCGAAGGCGACGACTCGGCGGCCGAGGAGGCCGACGAGACCTACGACGACCTGACCGACATCAGCGGCGTCGGCGACTCGAAGGCGGCCGCGCTGGAAGGCGAAGGCTACCGGACGGTCGACGACGTTCGCGGTGCGAGCCAGGACGACCTGTCCGAAGTCGACGGCATCGGCAACGCGCTGGCGGCCCGCATCAAGGCGGACGTGGGCGGACTCGAAGTCAGCGAGGAGACCGAGGCCGAAGTCGAAGACGAGTCGCCCGAACCAGAGGAGGCCGAGGACGTCGAGACGGAACTCCAGGCCCGCGGGCTGACCGAGAAGACGCCGGACCTCTCCGAGAACGAGCAGCGGCTCCTTAACCAGCGGGGACGCGAAGGCAAACCGCAGTTCAACCGCCAGGACTACCACAAGAAAAAGCGGGTGCCCACCTCGTGGCGTCGCCCACGCGGCCAGCTCTCGAAGCAGCGCCGCGGCATCAAGGGCAAAGGCGACACGGTTCAGGCCGGGTTCCGCACCCCGAAAGCGGTTCGGGGCAAACACCCGAGCGGCTTCGAGGAGGTTCGCGTCCACAACGTGGACGACCTCGAAGGCGTCGACGGCGACCGCGAGGCGGTCCGGATCGCCTCGAAGGTCGGCGGCCGCAAGCGCGAACGCATCGAAGAGGAAGCCGAGGACCGCGGCGTGCGCGTCCTCAACCCCACCTACGTCGAAGTGGAGGTCGAAGAATGACGGATCTGAGTGCACAGAAACGGCTCGCGTCGGACATCCTGGACGTCGGGAAGAACAAGATCTGGTTCGACCCCGAGGAGCAGGGCGAAATCGCCGACGCGATCACGCGCGAGGACGTTCGTGAACTGATCGACCAGGGCACGATCCAGTCCGAGGACGCGAAGGGCAACTCACGCGGCCGGGCCCGCGAGCGCGCCGAGAAGCGCGCCTACGGCCACCAGAAGAACGCCGGCTCCCGGAAGGGCAAGTCCGGCGGCCGCCAGGACCCCAAGGAGGACTGGGAGAGCCGCATCCGCGCACAGCGGAACCGGCTGCGCGAGATGCGAGACGACGGTGACCTGTCGAGTTCGGAGTACCGCGAGCTCTACGACCAGGCTGGCGGTGGCGAGTTCGACAGCGTCGCCGACATGGAGCGATTCATCGACAATCAGTACGGAGGCGAATGACATGGCAACAGGACCACGATACAAGGTGCCGATGCGGCGTCGCCGCGAGGCACGAACCGATTACCACCAGAGGTTGCGCCTGCTGAAATCCGGGAAACCCCGGCTGGTCGCTCGCAAGAGCAACCAGCATACTACGGCGCAGCTGATCGTCACTGGCCCGCAGGGCGACGAGACGGTCGCGAGCGCACACTCCAGCGATCTCGAGGAGTTCGGCTGGGAGGCTCCCACCGGGAACCTGCCCGCCGCCTATCTCACGGGACTGCTGGCAGGCAAGCGCGCGCTCGCGAACGGATTCGAGGAGGCCGTGCTCGACATCGGCCTCAACACCGCCACGCCGGGCAGTAAGGTGTTCGCAGTACAGGAAGGTGCAATCGACGCCGGGCTCGAGATCCCCCACAACGACAGCGTGCTCGCCGACTGGGAGCGCACCAGTGGCGAACACATCGCCGAGTACGCCGAACAGCTCGACGAGCCGCTGTACTCCGGGGAGTTCGATGCCACGGAGCTGCCGTCGCACTTCAGCGACGTGCGAGAGACACTGATGGAGGCTGAACTATGAGCAACGGATGGGAACCGCGCACGCGGCTCGGCCGGAAGGTACAGGAGGGCGAGATCGACTCGATGAAGGAGGCCCTCAACTCCGGTCTGCCGCTGAAGGAACCGGAGGTCGTCGACCAGCTGGTCCCCGACCTCGAAGACGAAGTGCTGGACATCAACATGGTCCAGCGGATGACCGACTCCGGCCGCCGGGTGAAGTTCCGGTGTGTCGTCGTCGTGGGCAACCGCGACGGCCTCGTCGGCTACGCCGAGGGGCGTGACGACCAGGTCGGCGGTGCGATCCAGAAGGCGATCGACATCGGCAAGCTGAACCTGATCGACGTCTCCCGTGGCTGCGGGTCCTGGGAGTGTGGCTGTGGGCGACCCCACACCGTCGCGCTCCGGACGACCGGCAAGGCGGGCAGCGTCGAGGTCGAGCTCCAGCCGGCCCCGCGCGGGCTGGGACTGGCGGGCGGGGAGACCGTCCGGCACGTTCTCGAACTCGCCGGGATCGAAGACATCTGGACCCGTTCCTCGGGGAACACCCGGACCACGGTCAACTTCGCGAAGGCGACGTTCAACGCCCTGCAGAACACGGCCGAGGCCCGCGTGCCCCAGCGAACGATGGAGAAACGAGAGGTGATCGAGTGATGCAGGCGCTCGTCCAGATCCGCGGTGACGTGAACATGGCCGAGGACGTCAGCGACACGCTGGAGATGCTGAACGTCCACGACGTGAACCACTGCACGCTGGTGCCGGAGACCGACGCCTACCGCGGGATGATCCACAAGGTCAACGACTACGTCGCCTACGGCGAACCCAGTCAGGCGACCGTCGAGACGCTACTGCAGACGCGAGGCGAACCCCTCGAGGGCGACGCCGACATCGACGACGAGTGGGTCGCCGAGAACACGGACTACGACGCCATCGACGGCCTCGCCTTCGCGCTGATCGCCGAGGAGACGACGCTGCGCGAGCAGGGTCTGGCACCGGTGCTCCGACTGCACCCGCCCCGTGGCGGTCACGACGGCCTGAAGGGCCCGGCGTCCACGGACGGACAGCTCGGCAAACACACAACTGAGGAGATCGACGATCTCCTCACAGCGATGCGATAACAATGACGAGCAAAAAGAAACGACAGCGCGGCTCGCGGACGCACGGCGGCGGCAGTCACAAGAACCGTCGTGGCGCGGGTCACCGCGGTGGCCGCGGTCGCGCCGGTCGTGACAAACACGAGTTCCACAACTACGAACCGCTCGGCAAGTCCGGGTTCAAGCGCCCCCAGAAGCTCAAAGAGGAGATCGCGGAGATCGACCTCCGCGAACTCGACGAGGACGCCGCGCTACTGGCGGCCGACGGCGTTGCCGAAGAGACCGACGGCGGCTTCCGGATCGACGTGCGGGACGTCGTCGAGGACGGCCACGAGGTCGACGCGGTGAAGGTCCTCGGCGGCGGGCAGGTCCGCAACGAACTGACCGTCCTCGCGGACGACTTCTCCGAGTCGGCCCGGGAACTGCTCGAATCGGCCGGTGGCAGCGCGGAGCTCACCGAACGCGGCGAGAAACGACAGGCCGAACGCGAAGACGAATCCGATAAGGATACAAGCGAGGAAGAAGGGTCCGCGTAGTATGGGTTGGAAAGAAACCGCCGAACCGGTACTCACCCGCATGCCCTCAGTGGCACGGCCGGAGGGCCACGTTCCGTTCAAACGGAAGCTGGCCTGGACGGCCGGCGTGCTGGTGTTGTATTTTTTCCTGACGAACGTCTACCTGTACGGACTGGGCACAGCAGGCGGCGACATCTTCGGGCGCTTCCGCTCGATCCTCGCCGGCGGGCAGGGGACGATCCTCCAGCTTGGGATCGGTCCCATCGTCACCGCATCCATCGTCCTGCAGTTGCTCGGCGGTGCGGACTTGCTGGGACTGGACACCCAGAACAACCCCCGTGACCAGGTGCTCTACCAGGGTCTCCAGAAGCTGCTGGTGATCGTGATGTGTATCCTGACGGGGCTACCGATGGTCTTCGCCGGCAACTTCCTGCCCGCGAGCCCGCAGGTCGCACAGAGCCTCGGAATCGGGCTCGCCGGTGTGAAGATGCTGATCTTCGCCCAGGTGTTCATGGGCGGGATCCTCATCCTCTACATGGACGAGGTCATCTCGAAGTGGGGCGTCGGCTCCGGTGTCGGTCTGTTCATCGTCGCCGGTGTCAGCCAGCGCCTCATCGGCGGTTTCTTCGCCCTGCCCGGAATCGGCTCGGAACAGGTCGGGTTCTTCCCGTCCTGGATCCTGATCGCGATCGGCGAACAGCCGATCGGGTCGCTGTTCGGCTCGGGGCTCCAGCAGGTGCTCATGAGCTCGCAATTCGGCCTGATCCGGCTGGCGACGACGATCTTCATCTTCGTGGTGGTCGTCTACGCCGAGTCGGTGCGCGTCGAGATTCCGCTGTCGAACGCACGGGTCAAGGGCGCGCGCGGTCGCTTCCCGGTGAAGCTGATCTACGCGAGCGTCCTGCCGATGATCCTCGTGCGTGCGCTGCAGGCGAACCTCCAGTTCCTGGGGCGGATCCTGAACGCACAGCTCGGAGCGGGGATGCCGGCCTGGCTCGGCACGTACTCGGAGTCCCAGCCCACCGGCGGGCTGTTCTACTACATGGCGCCGATTCAGCGCCCGGGTGACTGGATCCCGGCGCTCGGTCAGACCACTGCGGAACTCTGGCAGATCGCGATCCGCGTCTCCGTCGACCTGACGTTCATGGTCATCGGTGGCGCGATCTTCGCGATCTTCTGGGTCGAGACGACCGACATGGGCCCCGAAGCGACGGCCCAGCAGATCCACGGCTCCGGGATGCAGATCCCCGGCTTCCGGCAGAACCCCGGCGTCATCGAGAAGGTTCTGGAGCGGTACATCCCCCAGGTCACCGTCATCGGCGGCGCGCTTGTCGGCCTGCTGGCCGTGATGGCCAACATGCTCGGCACCATCGGTGGTGTCGGTGGGACCGGCCTGCTGCTGACGGTCTCCATCACGTACAAGCTGTACGAGGAGATCGCAGAAGAGCAGCTCATGGAGATGCACCCCATGATGCGCCAGATGTTCGGCTAACACCGGGCACCCGTTCTTCTCTCTCGACCGCGGTTCGGTATCGGGACGTACGTGCGCTCGCTCGAAGCGACCGGTAGCTTATTGCCCGTCTCCCGTCATTTTTCACCGAATGGAGCTGGTTCCGGCCGTCGATCCCGTATTCGTCGCCTACATCGCGGCGTTCGCTGTGGCGGCGGTGGGCTGTTTCGCCAGCGTGGGCCGGGTCACCCGGATCGAGGACACGGACACGCGACGCGGTCTCGTGGCGCTACTCGTCACGAGCGGTGGCTGGGCACTCGCGCACGTGGGCTTCCTGCTCGCGCCGACCGAACCACTGAAACAGGGCTTCTATCTCGTCGGACTCGTCGTCGGGTTCGCGACCGTCGGTCCGTGGCTGTACTTCTGCTCGGCGTACACCAATCGGTCGCTGCACCGCGACGTGAGCCTCCGCCGCGTCGCGGTCGGCGTGTTTCTGGCGATCGTGGCGGTGAAGCTCACGAACCCGGTCCACGGGCTGTATTTCTCCGCGACGCCGACCGCGACGCCGTTTCCCCATCTCGCGGTCACGCACGAACCGCTCCACTGGATCGTGATGGGGCTGTCGTACGCGCTCGCGATCGTCGGGGCGTTCATGCTCTTCGAGTACTTCGCACAGGTCGGGTACGACACGACGCCGCTGCTGGCGCTCGTCGGCGCGACGGGGCTGCCCATCGTGTTCGACATCGTGGGCTTTGCGACGCCGTATCTCATCGACATCACCTACGAACCGCTCGGCGTGGCCGTCTTCGCCGTCGGTGTCGCCTTCGTCTACCTCGACCGGTTCCGGTCGGTCCAGTTGGCCGGCAGTCACGACGATCCGATCATCGTCGTCGACGACGCGGATCGTATTCGCGACTACAACGACCGGGCAGGGGACCGCTTCCCGGAACTGCGGGGGGACGTGCTCGGCGACCCGCTCTGGACGATCGTCCCGGACGTGACGGACGCGCTCGACTCCGGGGAGGGGATCGTCGAGCGGGCCAGCGACGACGGCGTCCGGTACTATCAGGTCTCGGAGAGTCCCTTCGCCGCTGGCCAGGCGACCCTGGGGCGACTGATCGTCTTTACTGACATCACGGAGCGGGAGCGATACAGGCGGGAACTGGAACGGCAGAACGAGCGGCTGGATCGGTTCGCCGGGATGGTCAGTCACGACCTCCGGAACCCGCTCAACGTGGCGATGTCTCGTCTGGAACTGGCCCGCAACAGTCGCGACGACGAGAACCTGCGGACGGCCAGTCAGGCGCTCGATCGGATGGAGACGATGATCCGGGACGTGCTGGCACTGGCCCGCCACGGCCAGCCGATCGACGAGACGGAATCGGTGACGCTGTCCGGCCTCGCGCGTCAGTCCTGGCGCATGGTCGACGCCGGCGAGGCAACCCTCCAAGTCGATGGCGACCTGACGTTCACGGCGGACGCGACCCGCCTCCAGCACCTGCTGGAGAACCTCTTCCGCAACTCACTGGAACACGGCGGCGAGGACGTGACGATCCGCGTGGGGGCACTCGCCGACGGGACGGGCTTTTTCGTCGAAGACGACGGGCCGGGGATCCCGGCCGAGGAGCGGGAGTCGGTCTTCGAGAGCGGCTACTCGACGGCCGACGACGGGACCGGATTCGGGCTGGCGATCGTCGACGAGGTCGTCGACGCCCACGACTGGGAGCGCACGCTGACCGAGAGCGAGGCTGGCGGCGTCCGAATCGAGATCACTGGCGTGTGAGGTCGCCGCGACGGCGGCGAGGCGGAAGACCTAATATCGGCGTCCCGCGTTCTCCGGCAACTGCATGCAAGACGTCGTACTGCTGACCGCGGACTCGGTTCGTCGGGACTTCGTCGACGCCATGCCCTTCGTCTCCGATCACGAGGTGCTGACTGGCGTGACTGCAGGCCACTACACGCGGCCGAGTCTGGCGGCGCTGCAGTCCTCGCGGCTGCGTGCGTCGGTCCAGTCGCGGGTCGTCGGGCCGACGATCGCCGAGGCGTTCAGCGAGGCGGGCTATACGACCATCGGGCTGGTGCCGACGGCACAGGCCGATCCGGCCTTCGGGTTCGACGACGGCTTCGACCACTACGACAACTACATGTCCGGGTCGGGCAACGCCGCGTCGAACCGGCGGAGCAGTCTCCGGGAGTATCTCGGCTCGTTCGACATCGTCCGGCAGGTGTACCGCCGGGTCTATCCGATGGAGGCCAACATGGACGACCTGCCCGAAGACGACGAGGTGGTCGACGAGGCCATCGAGCGGTTCAACGACGCCGACGGGCCCCGGTTCCTCTGGGTCCACCAGATGGAGAGCCACCGACCCTACGGCACCGGTGAGGACGCGATTCCCTCTGCGATCGACCGCAAGGCCGAGGCGTCGGGCGGTCGCCACTGGTTCGGCTCCTCGGAGGTGACCGACGCGGAACGCGGGATCATCACGTCGGCCTACCGCGACGCGCTGGGTCGGGTCGACGACCGGATCGAGCGCGTCCTCACGGAGATCGACAGCGAGGACCCGATCTTCGCCTTCGCCGCCGACCACGGTGACGAGTTCGGCGAGGAGGAGTACTACTACCACCAGGGGTACCGCCGGCGGGTGCCCGACACGGTGATCCGGGTGCCAGTCGTTCTCGACGGGGTCGAGACGACCGGCGACAGGCTGAGTCTGCTGGACATCGGGCCGACGCTGGCGGCCGGGGTTGGGATCGACGCGCCCGATGCCTGGCAGGGGACGGACCTGACCGAGGCGGCGACCGAGGAAGCGGTGACGGTCGCGCCCTGGCACGAGAAAGCGACGGTCGCGTGGCAGGACTTCGAGCGGAAACTGATCGCCCGGGACGCAGACGTGTCGATGACGGAGGGCGGCGAGGAGGTGGCGGTCGACCGGACGGAGGTGTCCGACGAGGTCGAACGCCAGTTGCAGGATCTGGGGTACGCGGACGCGGGGTGAGCGGGCCGTACGCGGCCCTGTGGGCCTGTGTGCGGGCCGAGACACAACGCATTTAACGGTTCTCACGAAATCGAAGTTCAATTAGCATGTTGGCCACTGGGTCGCCCTTTCAGGCCACCGGCCTCGACAGCCCGACGCTGACGGCCGTGCTGGTGGCCGTCGCCCTCCTGACCTTCCTCTGGGGGTTCAGACGCTACCGGCGTAGTTTCTCGAAGACGGAGTTCGGCGTGGCGACGGCCATCGCGGCCGGCACGCTGGTGATCGCAGTCTTTCCCGACCTGTTCAACGCGCTCGGGAACGTTCTGCGGATCGAGCGGCGGCCGCTGGTCATCTCGCTGGTGGCCACCGTCCTGCTGATGGCGCTCGTGCTGTACGTCATCGGCCGGCTTCGCGAACAGCAGCTCACGATCGCCGAACTCACCCGGAGTCTCACCGTGGATCAGGCCGATATCCACGGTGACGGGGAACGAACGGTCTACGTCGTCATCCCGGCGTACAACGAGGCCGACAGCGTCCAGTCGGTCGTGGACTCCCTGCCAGAGACGGTCCGAGGGTACGAGGTCGTGCCGCTGGTCGTCTCGGACGGCTCCTCGGACGCGACCGCTCGCCGGGCCGGCAAGACCGACGCGGCGGTCGTCGAACACCCGATCAACCAGGGGCAGGGCGGCGCGCTGAAGACGGGCTTCGAGATTGCGCGGGAGAACGGGGCGGACGTGGTGGTCACCATCGACGCCGACGGCCAGCACCCGATCGATCAGCTCGACAACCTGATCGGGCCGATCGTCGACGACGACGCCGACTACGTCGTCGGCTCGCGCTACATCGGGACCGACCGCTCGGGCAACGGCCCCGTCAGGCAGGTCGGCATCCGGACGTTCACGTGGCTGATCAACCTGCTCACGGACATGGAGATCAGCGACTGCACGAACGGGTTCCGGGCGATCCGTGGGTCGCGACTCGACGACCTGACG
Organism: Halorientalis sp. IM1011; assembly: GCF_001989615.1. NCBI lineage: Archaea > Methanobacteriati > Methanobacteriota > Halobacteria > Halobacteriales > Haloarculaceae > Halorientalis > Halorientalis sp. IM1011. The sequence goes on from NZ_CP019067.1 coordinate 2,539,922, forward strand.
CTGACCGAAGAGCAGTTCAGCGCACCGGAACTGCTCATCGAGGCGCGCAAGAACGGGCTGCGTATCCGGGAGATCCCGGTCACGATCGCCGAGCGGGAACACGGCGAGAGCAAGAAGCCGAAGGTCAGGTACGCGCTGGGGCTGATGCGGACGATCCTCGTGACCTGGATCCGCTAGCCGAACAGGCGTTCCAGCAGCGACCGGTCGCGGGCTTTCTCGGCTAACAACACTGAGCACTCCACCTCGTCGACCACGTCGAGCACGAGCGACCCGCGCACGAGCCGTTCGAGCAGGCCTTCCTCGGTCGCGCCGATGATCATCAGGGTCGCGTCCCCGGCGGCGGTCTCGATGGCCGTTTCCACGTCGCCGGTCTCGACCCGGAGGTCGGCGTCCCCGAGGCCGTTCTCCTCGGCCCACTCCGAGAGGAAGGTTCGGCCGGTGTCTTCGTCGTCGGCGACGTGCAGCAGGGTCACCTCGGAGTCGTACTCGGCCTGTAACATCTGCGCGGTGGCGGCACTCAGCTCGGAGTCCGGGCCGCCGGCGGTGGGGACGAGCACGCGCGAGGGGTCGAAGCCCCGGTTCTTCAGGACGAGGAAGTCACAGGGCAGATCCTGTGCGAGTTCGTCGATGGCGGACTCGGCCCGGCCCGGCGAACCGTGCGAGTCGGGGCCCCAGCCCATCACGACGAGGTCGGCCTCGTGTGACTCGGCGGCGGTGAAAATCTCCTCGAAGGAGCGGTGTGAGAGGATCGTTTGGGTCTCGACGGGGACGCCGAACGTCTCGGCGTCGGCCTCGGCGGCGGACAGCAGGTCGGCCGACTCGGCGTCGAGGTCGTCGACGTGGTCGGCCCCGTAGGCCAGCGAGGTCTGGTCGGGGACAGTGACGATGTGGGTGGCCAGCACGCTCCCGTCGCGCTGTTTCGCGATGGCGCTGGCGAGCGTGATGAGTTCCGTCTCGTGTTCGGGGTTGGCCAGCGGGACCATCACCCTGTACTGGCCGCCGTCGGGCTGGACACCCTCGGCCGCAGCCACAGCGGAATCGGGCATGTCCTCGGAGCGTGCCTGGACGTACTGGCCGAGGATGCCCTGCTTCTCGGTGCGCGTGCGGGCGTAGACGAAGTACCACGCGACGGCGGCGGCGACCAGTCCGAACCCGAGCGTGACGATGGTCGGCTCGATGAAGTAGATCAACGCGAAGGAGGTGATCGCGCCGAGGATCGGCGTGAACGGGTACAGCGGGACGGTGTAGTCGGGCTGGTAGTCGGCCGGATCCGCCGTCCGCATCACGATCAACGCGATGTTGAGCAGGCCGTAGATCACCAGATGGAGGAAGCTGGCGGTGCTGGACAGCGAGACGACGGCGTCCCCGCCGACGACGTTCGCGCCGACGATGAACGCGATGATGAGCGCGCCGGTGACCGCGATCGAGCGGTAGGGCGTCGCGAACCGGTCGTGGATGTCGTTCAGCGCGGGCGTGATCAGGCGATCCCGGCCCATGGCGAAGTTGATGCGGGAGGACGCCAGGATCGAGGCGTTCGCAGAGGAAGCCGTCGCGAGCAGGCCACCGAACAGCATGGCGACGGCTCCGAGCGGGCCGAGCAACTCCCGGGCGGCCGAGACCACGACGATGTTGCCGGCCCCCTGTTCGGCGGCGATGAAGCCCTGCGGTACCGCAGCGCTCATCGCGATCAACACGAGGCCGTAGATGGCCGTCACGAGGACGACACTGCCGATGACGGCGCGGGGCAGGTTTCGCCCGGGGTCTTTGATCTCCTCGGCGACGCTCGTGATCTGGACGAACCCGAGATAGGAGACGAAGATGATGCCCGTCGTCACCATCATCGGGCCGTATCCCCTGGCCTCCGGGAGGTTCGCCGGATCGGCCCGGAGCGCCCCGGCGATGGTGAAGACCGTGAGAATCGCGATCAAGATTACGACGATGATGTTCTGGAGCCGGCCGGTCTCCTTCGCGCCGACGTAGTTGACCGAGATGAAAAAGAGGCCGCCGAGCACCGCCAGGAACGTCACGGTGTCTGCGGTGAGAACGCCGAGGCCGACGGTCGCACGGATCCAGTCGGCGACCGAGCCCAGTCCCACCTGCCGGACGAGGCCGACGAGTCCGCCGACGAAGTCGATCTTCTCGCCCAGTCCGGCGATGGCAGCGATGTACTCGCCGAATCCGACCATGTAGAAGGCGGAGGCGAAGGCCAGCCCGAGCCAGTTGGCCCAGCCGGCGATCGAGCCGAACAGGGGGCCCAGTGCGTGGTTGACGTAGTAGTACGCGCCGCCCGATTTGGGCATCGCGGTCCCGAGTTCGCTGGCCGATAAGGCCGTGAGCAGGGCGATCCCACCGCCGACGAGGAAGGCGACGACGGCGAAGGATCCGGACAGCTGGATCGCGTCGCCCGGCAACACGAAGATGCCCGCGCCGATCATTGTCCCGACGCCGATGGTCAGCGCGGCCAGCGGCCCCAGGTCCTTGGCGAGTTCCTCGTCGCTCATCCATCCCCTCCGTCGGTCTCCTCGTCAGGGAGGACCACGACGGGCCGATCCGTCTCGGTGATCAGGTCCAGCGCCACGTCGCCGGTCAACAACTGGACCCACCGGCTCCCGCCCCGCGGCGTGAAGACGATAGCCGTCGCGTCGATCTCGTCGGCCACGTCGAAGATCGTCTCGGCCACGTCCGTGCCGTAGGCGATCTCGGTCTCGACGCCCTCGCCCAGTTCCTCGCGGACGACGGCGAAGATCTTCTCGGCCTCCTCCTCGCGCTGTTCGACGGAGGCCTTGTCGACAGCGCCGCCGGCCTTCTCGATCACGTGGACGGCGACGACGCGGTCGGCGTCTGCTCCGTACGAATCGAACGCTCGCGCGGTGGTCCGTGCGTCATCCCTGCTCGCGACCGGCAGGAGGACCCGATCGAAGAGGTCGGTCATCGTGGTCCGTCCGCGCGCCACCGTTCGGTCGGTCCGATTCCCCTTTCTCGTGACCGAATCCGTCCCATCATGTGCGGGACTGATAGTCGACCGACCTTAACTTCTCGGACATGCGGTCTCGACTGCGGGACCGGAGGAAGGGAAATTCTCTTGAGTAGCCCGCCGGAAGGGACTCCCAATGACGGGTGCTGGTGATCGACCGTGCGGGTAATCATCGTCGGCGCGGGGCAGGTCGGTTCGAGTATCGCGGCCAGCCTCGCGTCCGATCACGACGTGGTGGTGATCGACACCGATCCCGCGCGCGTAGACGAACTCACCTACTCACACGACGTGCTCCCGATCGAGGGCGACGGGACGGATCTGGACACGCTCGAAGAGGCGGGCGTGGGCGGGGCGGACATGCTCATCGCCAGCACGGACAGCGACGAGACGAACATCGTCACCTGCGGCGTGTCGGCCATCGTCGGCGACCCCTTCACAATCGCCCGGGTGAAACAACCGCAGTACCTCCGCGCCTGGGAGCAGCGTCGCGGGGCCTTCGACGTGGACTTCATGGTCTGTACGGACCTGCTGGCGGCCAAATCCATCGTCGGCGTGATCGGCCTCGCGACGGCCCAGGACGTGGACATGTTCGCCGACGGGCTGGTCCAGATGACCGAGTTCGAGATCCCGGCGGAGAGTCCGGTGGCCGGCCAGACCGTCGCGGAGGCCGACCGCTTCGACTCGCTGACCTTCGCCGCCATCCTCCGGGACGACGAGGTCCTCGTCCCGACGGGTGAGACGGTCATCGAGGCCGACGACGACGTCGTCGCGATCGGGAGTCCCGAGAGCATGCGCGAGTTCAGCACCGCGGTCGCGCCGCAGGCGGACGAGGCCAACGACGTGGTGGTCGTCGGCGGTGGCGAGATCGGGTATCAGGTCGCGCGCCTGCTGGAAGAGAGCGGATACAAGCCCCGACTGTTCGAGCGCGACGAGGGCCGCGCCCGCTGGCTCGCCGAGAACCTCCCGAACACGACGGTCCTCAACGGGGACGCAACGGATCAGGAACTGCTCGAACGCGAGAGCGTCGGTAAGGCGGACGTGCTGGTCTCGGCGCTGGACAACGACCAGAAGAACCTCCTCTCGACGCTCATCGCCAAGCGGATGGGGACGGCACGGACCGTCGCGGTCGTCAACACCGGCGAGTTCACGGAACTGTTCGAGGCCGTCGGGGTCGACGTGGCGGTCAGTCCGCGCGAGGCGACCGCCGAGGAGATCACCCGGTTCACCCGGGCGCGCCGCGCCGAGAACGTCGCCATCATCGAGGGCGACTGCGCCGAGGTCATCGAACTGGAGGTCGACGCCGAGAGCGCGCTCGTGGATCGCCCGATCCAGGAGTCGATGGCAGAACTCCCCGACGGGGTGGTCGTCGGGGCGATCACGCGGGGCCACTCGCTCATCAAACCGCGTGGTGACACCGTGATCGAGCGGGGCGACCACGTCGTCGTGTTCAGCGACGCCGACGCGCTCTCGGAAGTGACCGAGAAACTGTGAGCCCCGTTGCGGTCGACTGGCGGACGAGCGCGACACTCATCGGCACGGTGCTGAAGGCCCTGACCCTGCCACTGGCCGCGACCGCTGCCGTCGCAGCGTGGTACGGCGAGGCGGTCGTCCCGTTCCTGATTCCACTCGTGTTGACGATTTCTGCCGGCTTCTCGCTGGAACGGTTCGACCGGCGCGACCTCGGACTCAGGGAGTCGTACCTGATGGTCGCGCTGACGTGGCTGGCCATCGCGCTCGTCGGTGCGATCCCGTTCGTCCTCGCCGGCCAGGGCGTGCTAGCCGATCCCGTGAACGCGATGTTCGAGTCGATGAGCGGCGTCACGACCACCGGGGCGACGGTGATCGACTCCTTCGACGCCCACGGGAAGTCGATCCACCTCTGGCGGTCGCTGCTCCAGTGGATGGGTGGGCTCGGTATACTCGTGCTCGCCGTGGCCGTCCTCTCACAGATCTCGGTCGGTGGCGCACAGCTCATGGAGACCGAGACACAGACCCAGGATCTCACGAAACTCACGCCACGGATCGAGGAGACGGCGCGACTCCTCGGGATGATCTACGTCGGCCTGACGGCGCTGATGGTGCTGTCGTGGCTGGCCCTGCACGCGGCCGGGCTGGCCCCGAACGTGACGGTGTATCAGGCGGTGGCCCACGCCTTCACCGCGGTCTCGACGGCCGGTTTCTCTCCCCAGCCTGCGAGTCTCGGCTACTTCTCCCCGGCGGTCCAGTGGGTGACGATCCTGTTCATGTTCACCGGTGCGACGAACTTCGTCCTCCTCTATTTCCTGCTCAAGGGGGATCCGAGCCGGCTCAGAGAGAGCGACGAGTTCCAGTTTTACCTCGCGATCGTCCTCGGGGCGGCCGGGCTGACCGCCGTCTTTCTGGCCGGCGGCGGGCAGTTCGACCGCGTCGAACCGCTGGCCCGGCACGCGCTCTTTCAGGTCGTCTCCATCGTCACGACGACGGGCTATGCGACGGTCGACTTCAACCTGTGGTCGGCGGGCGCGAAGCACATCCTGTTCCTGGGGATGTTCGTCGGCGGGATGGCCGGCAGCACGACCTGCTCGATCAAGACGCTGCGCTGGCTGGTCGTCGTCAAGTCACTGCGGCGGGACCTGTTTACGGAGATTCACCCCGAGGCGATCCGCCCCGTCCGGCTCAGCGGGTCCTCGGTCGACGAGGAGACGATCAAGGACATCTACGCGTACGTCCTCCTGAGTCTCGTCATCTTCGCCCTGCTGACGGTCTTCGTCGTCACCGACGCGACCCGGGTGGCCGGCGGCGTCGGCGAGTTCGAGGCGATGGGTGCGGCCGCCTCGACCTTCCTCAACATCGGGCCGGCCTTCGGTGCCGCCGGCCCCTACGGGAGCTACCTTCACTTCCCGGACACGACGAAACTGGCGATGATCGTCCTGATGTGGGTGGGCCGCATCGAGATCATCCCCGTTCTGGTGATCCTGACGCCCGCGTACTGGCGGTCCTGACGGAGACCTGACCCCGGGGCGGTCGGCCCAAGCCGATGGATTCATGTCGACCTGTCGAGTGACGGCAGACGTGTCTCGCGTCACGTCACGCGTTCCGGGGACGCCCTTCGAGTGGCGCGCGAGTCTGAGCCTCCTCGGGACCGTCGTCAAGTTCTTCTCGCTGACGATGCTGTTGCCGCTGCTCGTCGCGGTCGTCTACCGCGAGGACGTCTGGGTCTTCGCGGTCTCGCTGGTAATCGGTGTGACCGCGGGGCTGGCGCTGGAACGACTCGACTCGGACCCGGACCTCGGAGCCCGGGAAGCGCTCCTGCTCGTCTCGCTGTCGTGGCTGGCCGCCGCGGTCGTCGCGGCGATTCCCTTCTTCCTCGCGGGGCAGGGGACCGCTTCGACGCTCGCGAACCCCGTCAACGCGCTGTTCGAGGCGACCAGCGGCGTGACGACGACCGGCGCGACGGTACTGGGACAGATCGGACTGGAGCGCCACTCCCACGCCGTCATGCTGTGGCGACAGCTCATCCAGTGGCTCGGCGGCATGGGGATCATCGTGCTGATGATCGCCATCCTCCCCGAGGTCGCGGTCAACGGCGCGCAGTTGATGCAAAACGAGGCCCCCGGGCCGGAACTGCAGAAGCTCACGCCCCGGATCGCCGAGACCGCGCGGGCGCTGTGGCTCATCTACGTCGGGTTCACCCTCCTGTTGATGCTGTTGCTCTACGGCCTGAGCTTCACCGAATTCGCGCCGCGGATGGACCTCTACAACGCCATCGCGCACGGCTTCTCGACGCTGCCGACCGGCGGGTTCTCCCCGCAGGCCCAGAGCATCGCGTACTTCAGCGCGGTCGTGCAGTGGGTGTTCATCCCCTTCATGGTCGTCGCCGGGGTCAACTTCGCGCTGTTCTGGCACGTCCTCCGGGGCGAGTTCGACGCGATCTTCGAGAACACCGAGTTTCGCGCGTACGTGGGTGCGATCGCGGTCGTCGTCGCCGTGCTGGCGTTCGTCCTCTATCGCGGCGCGGCCCCCGCACTCGGTGATCTGGGCGGCGCGACCGACGGCGTCGCCGAGAACGCACTGCGGCAGGCGGCGTTCCAGATCGCGTCCCTGTTGAATTCGACGGGGTTCGCCACGTCGAACTTCGCCGAGTGGGACACCCACGGGAAGATGATCCTGCTGTTCGCGATGTTCATCGGTGGCTCGGCCGGGTCGACCGGTGGTGGGATCAAGGTGGTCCGCTGGCTGGTGACGATCAAGGCCCTCCGCCGGGAACTGTACACGACCGCCCGACCCGACGTGGTTCAGCCGGTCAAACTCGGCGGGAACGTCGTCGACGAGGATGCGGTCCGGGGCATCCTGGTGTTCACCGTGCTGTACTTCGTCCTCATGGGTGTCTCGGCGGTGTTCCTCAGTCTCGACGCGGCCCGGATCGGCTTCGACATCTCGACGCTTGAGGCGTTCAGCGCGGCACTGGCGACCATCGGGAACATCGGTCCCGGATTCGGCGTGGTCGGTCCGTTCGGGAGCTATCTGGAATTCTCGCCCGTCTCGAAGCTCTGGATGACGTTCCTGATGTGGATCGGGCGGCTCGAAATCGTCCCAGTACTCGCCCTCTTCGTCATCACCCTCGAAGACGGCGCCTGACTCCCGTCACTTCTCGACCCGGAGGTCGTACCCCTCCGATCGCTCGAACACGTCGAGAAACAGGCGATCCAGAAAGTCCGCGGCGTGTTTCGGGTCCGCGATGGCCGAGCAGTGAATCTCACCGTCGGGGGCTTTGCGCGTGGCTGGCTGGGCGATCTTGAAGACGTGGAAGTCCTCGAGCAGGGCGTCCAGCCGGTCGCGTTCGTCGCCGTCGACCCACACTGTAATCTCGCGGTCGCGGTACTCGACGGCCGGCCGGTCGTCGGAGGGGGTGGACCCGCTGTCCGCGGCCTCGTCGCCGCTCGACGAACCGGCGACGAACCGGACGGGCGACTCGCTGCCGGCTTTGCGGTGGGCGACGATGGCCTTCGCGATGGCCGTCCGTCTCTCGGCCGCGTCGCTCCCCTCGGCGGTCATACCGGAATCGAGGACGGCCAGGGACAAAAGCGGGGTCCTTCGTGGAGGTCGGGGTGGTCAACTCGAGAGCAACAGGTAGAAGTTCCGTGGTGGAGAAGCCGAGCACATGGCAGACGCACACGTGTTGATTCTGGGACCGCCGGGCGCAGGCAAGGGGACACAGAGCAGCCGCATCGCCGAGCGGTTCGACGTGGAACACGTCACCACCGGGGACGCGCTGCGGGCGAACAAGGACATGGACATCTCGGACATGGACACCGAGTACGACACGCCCCGCGAGTACATGGAGGCGGGTGACCTCGTGCCCGACGCCGTCGTGAACGCCATCGTCGAGGAGGCGCTCCAGAGCGCGGACGGCTACGTGCTGGACGGCTACCCGCGCAACATGGAGCAGGCCGACGAACTCGAAGACATGACCGACCTCGACGTGATCCTCTCGCTTTCGGTCAGCCGCGAGGAACTCGTCGACCGGCTGACCGGCCGCCGGGTCTGTGACGACTGCGGGACGAACTTCCACGTCGAGTTCGACCAGCCCGAGGAAGAGGGCGTCTGTGACGAGTGTGGTGGGGAGTTGATCCAGCGTGACGACGACAACGAGGAGTCGGTGAACAACCGCCTCGACGTGTTCGAGGACAACACCGCGCCCGTCATCGACCACTACCGCGACCACGACGGCTTCGTCGAGATCGACGGCGAACAGACTCCCGACGAGGTGTGGGCGGACATCGAGGACGCCATCGAAGCGCAGAGCTGACCGGATCGACGCCGTCGGCCGGTCGTTTTCCGAGGACAGAGTAAAAGCTTGATTAGCGGTGGTGCCTAGAGTCCCGACAATGCCACGTACCGCCGAGAAAGTAGAGTCGCTCGCCCGCGAGGACGGCGAGTTGCTGGACGCGCTCGAGGTCGTGCTCGACGCCGCCGAGTCCGAGGGGACCGTCGAGTGGAGCGACGTCAGCGACGAGATGACCAGCGGCCAGTGGGGTCGCCTCATCGAGAAGGGCCTGCTGGTCGACGCCGACGGATCCGGGTTCGTCGTCGACGACCCCGACGGCGTCCGCGACGCGCTCTCCGACGACGAGGTGAGCGATGCGGCCGCCGACGGCGACGAGGAGTCCTCGTGGTCGAGCTACGACAAACTGGCCGGTGTCGGTGCGCTGGGGATGATGGCAGGCTACTCGCTGCCGTCGGTCCGCAACGTCATCGGCGGGACGCTCGACGTTCTATTCGGGCCGCTGGAAGCGATGCTCCCCTTCTACGTCGTCGTCATGGTGCTCGCCATGCTCACGGGCCTGTACTCGACGCTGTTGCAGGCCAACCTGATGGACATGGACAAGATGAGCGAGTACCAGGAGCAGATGCAGGAGATTCAGGAGCGCCGCAAGGACGCCAAGGAACGCGGCGACGAGGAAGCGCTGGACCGCATACAGCAGGAACAGATGGACGCCATGGGCGACCAGATGGGGATGTTCAAAGAGCAGATCCGACCGATGGTCTGGATCATGCTGCTCACCATCCCCGTGTTCCTGTGGATGTACTGGATGCTGCTCTCGCCCAGCCAGTCGATCCACCCCCAGACGATCACGCTGCCGCTGATCGGAACGACGAGCTGGACGGAGGGTGTTCTCGGCCCGCTGCAGGCCTGGATCCTCTGGTACTTCCTCTGCTCGATGGGCTTCACCCAGATCATCCGGAAGTCGCTGAACATCCAGACGACGCCGACCTGAGTCCTCACCCGTTTTCGACGCTTACGTCTTCGCCGCTGACCAGCGCTGGGACCACCTCGCGGGCGAAGTGGATCGCCACCACCAGCAGTATCGGCCCCAGAAAGATTCCGTACCAGCCGAAGGCGATCGACGCCAGCACGTACGTCAACAGAAGCAGCCCCATGTGAAGACCCCCCTTCGAGAGGTACGATCGGACGAACACGTCCGGAACGAAATCGACGGCGACGAACGTGACGACGACGAAGACGACGGGGAACCACAGGCCGGCCTCCGCGCGCAGGCTCCGGACGACCAGCGACAGCGCGTAGGGCACCCAGATCAGCTTCATCCCGACCGCAGGCACCAGCGTGAAGATACCGGTCAACAGTCCCAGCAGGATCGGAAACCTGATCGCGAGGGGTGCCGGGGCGACGGCCCCGAGTGCGGCGTAGACACCGGTCGCAACGGCAGCCGTGACGCCGATCACCAGCAGGTTCCCCGTGTAGATGCTCGTCAGGTCGGCGTCGACGCGTTCCGCGAAGGCGACGGATCCCGACGAGTCCCCGAACGTGTCGCGGAACCAGTCGGCGATGCGGTCCCCGTCACACAGCAGGTAATACGCCACGGTGACGGCGACGAACAGTCTGATCCCCCACGTCGTCGCGAGGCCGAGATAGCCCGCGGCCCGGCCCAGGTTGCCACCGAGGAGTCCGAGCAGCGCCTGCGGTTCGGTCAGCGACGCCACGTCGAGATACGGAGCGAGTAGCGATCGGTACCGGGCCAGGTTCGCGTGGGCGGCGAAGCGGTCGAGTGCCCGCACGGCTACCAGCCCGGCGTACCCCAGCACAGCTAGGATCGGGACGCCGACCAGCCCCAGCGTGACCGCGGCGCTGAGGTCGCTTCGCCCGAACCGCCGCTCGATCGCCCGGTACGCCGGCCGCACCGCGTAGTAGAGGAAGACGCCGACTGCCAGCGCGCCGACGAACGATACCAGCACGTAGGCGACCAGCGCCGCCACGGCGAGGCCGACGAGCGCCCAGGCCGCCCGCGCACGGCTCACCGTCCATGATACCTCCATGGATACGGTGAGGGCTGCCACCCCCAAAAGCCCGGGTCTGGAACGGACAGCAGGTCGCCCGGCCGTCGTTCCCCGGCGGTGCAGTTCGCAGACCAGTGTGGCGGTTCGCCGGGTTTCGGCCGAAGACACAACCTCTTTTACCGCGACCAACGCAGGACTGATATGCTGATTACCGTCTCCGGCCCCGCGGGCAGCGGGAAGAGTACGCTCGCCGCGGGACTCGCCGACGCGCTCGGGTACGAGCACGTCAGTGGGGGTGACATCTTCCGCGCGCTCGCCGACGACCGCGGCTACTCGCTGGTCGAGTTCAACGAACTCGCCGAGGAGGACGACCAGATCGACCGCGATCTGGACCGCCGGCTCCGCGAGACCGCCCGTGAGTCGACCGAGCTGGTCCTGGAATCGCGACTCGCCGGCTGGATGGCCGCCGAGTACGCCGACCTCCGGGTCTGGCTCGACGCACCCCTCGACGTGCGAGCCGACCGCATCGCCGACCGGGAGGACAAACCCCTCGACGAGGTGCTCGAAGAGACTCGCGCCCGCGCCGCCAGTGAGGCCCAGCGCTATCGGGAGTACTACAACATCGACATCGAGGACCGCTCGATCTACGATTTAACTGTGAACACCGCCCGCTGGGACGCCGACGCCTGCCTCTCGCTCGTGCTGTCGGCCGCCGAGTCCTACGACCCGGATCCCGACGAGGGTAAATACCCCGTCGAGGGCGTCCGCTACGAGTTCTGATGGTCGACCGCCCCGGTCCCGACGACCGATCCGTCGCCGACCTGCTCCAGTTCGGCGTCGTCAACCTCGACAAACCGCCCGGCCCCTCCGCCCACCAGGTCGCCGCGTGGGTCCGGGACATGGTCGCCGACGCCGTGCCGGGCGGCATCGACGGCGTCGCCCACGCCGGTACGCTCGACCCCAAGGTCACTGGCTGTCTGCCGCTCCTGCTCGGCGACGCCACCCGCGCCGCCCAGGTGTTCGACGACGCCGTCAAGGAGTACGTCGCCGTCCTCGAACTCCACGCACAGGCCCCCGTCGACCTCGAATCGGTCGCCGCCGAGTTCGAGGGTCGGATCTACCAGAAACCGCCTCGCAAGAGCGCCGTCAAGCGCCAGCTCCGGGTCCGGGAGATTTACGATCTCGACGTGCTGGAGGTGGAGGACCGCCGCGCACTCCTGCGGGTTCGCTGTGAGAGCGGCACGTACGTCCGCAAACTCTGTCACGACCTCGGGCTGGCGCTGGGGACCGGCGCGCACATGGGCCACCTGCGCCGGGCCTCTACTGGCCAGTTCGACGACCGCGACTTGGTGACGCTCGAGGACCTCGCCGACGCGCTGGCGTGGTGGACCGAGGACGGCGACGACGGGCCTTTGCGAGAGATAGTTCAGCCCGCCGAGCAGGCCCTGGAACCGTTACCGGCCGTGACCATCGCTCCCAGTGCCGCCGCACAGGTCGCCGAGGGCGCGCCGGTGTACGCACCGGGCGTGATCGACTCCGCTCTCGACGCCGACGACGTGGCGGATCGACCGCTCGCCGCCTGCTACACCCCGAACGGGACGGCGATCTGTCTCGGTCGGCTGGTGGGTGACCCCGACGGTGATTCGGGGACCGTCGTCGAGTTAGAACGCGTACTGGTCTGAGCGCAAAACGACACCCTTAATCCGGGGACCCTCCTCTTCCCGAGTGCGGGACCGTGGGGTAGCGGTATCCTCGGCGCATGGGGTGCGTCGGACCTGAGTTCGAATCTCGGCGGTCCCACTTTTCACGCGACGCAAGCGATGGAGCGGAGCGACCGAGCGTCGCGAGCGTGAAACGTGGGACGACGGAAGACGAACGGAGTGAGTCTTCCGGTAGTCCCACTCCCACTTTTTACTTCGTCGGGTAGCGGCTTCGCCGCTACCGCTCCTCGTAAAAACTTGGGGAAAAACTGCCGGCCGCGAGCGATGCTCGCGGCCGGTGAACCGCGCTCACTTCGTTCGCGCGGATGCTTGTGCATAGAACGTTCTTCGGCCCCAAAACACGGGATTCGGCGTCGGAAATACGAAAGAGTCGAGTGGCTAAGAGCGGCACAAGACGTTTGTATACAGCTTGCATACGCTCGTGTATGAGCACGAGCATCCGCGTGTCGGACGAGACGAAGGCCCTGCTGGAGCGGTTGAAGCGGGACGACGAGACGTTCGACGAACTCCTGCACCGGATCGCCAGCGAGGAAGAGCCGATCAGAGCCGGTGCGTGGTCGGACCAAGAGGGTGAACGCGCCAAGGAGCGGATCCGCGAATCGCGCGAGCAGTGGGACGACCGCCGATGACGTTTCTGGATTCGTCGGCTATCATCGACTACCTGCGGGACGTCGATCACGTGGTCGAGTACCTCGACGGCCGAGAACCGTTCTTCACCTCCACCATCTGTGTCTACGAGGTTATCGACGGGCGACTCGGCTCGGGCGAGACTGACGTGACCGGACTCCGGGAAGATTTCGGTGGTGTGCAGGCACTCGACCTCTCCGAGAACATCGCCCTCGAAGCTCTCCGGATTCAGGACGAACTGATGAACGACGGTCACCGGCTGACCACGCCAGACGCCCTGATCGCCGCGACCGCCCGCTCGACGGGAGACGAACTCGTCGTCGCCGACGCCGACTTCGAGACCGACCACCTGACCGGCCTGCTGGACGTCACGAACCTGCGCGATAGGTGACCCGCTCGTTTTCACGTGGCGGGAAATACGACTGGGTGTACGACGAGAGCGATCGCCTCTCTGGAATCAGTCGTCGTGCTCCTCTATCTCTCGATGTGTGATAAAAAATAGAGCTATCCCCACTACAGTTCCGAGCATTGCGCCTGCCATTCCAAACAGAGCACCGCCGCCAATCATACTGACGAGGAGCACGAACAGAACCGCGAACGGAGATGGAGCATCATCAGTCGTCACACTCACTAACTGAAATTACACTCTGGTAACTGTTTCTGGAACGGTACCAGTGAGTCGAACGTTTTTTCGACTCGATCAGAACGTTTCGACAGGTACACCGAGTTGCTGGAAATCCGTCGTGTTGTCTGTCACGACGGCCTCACCGGTGATATCGGCGAGTGCGGCCACCATCGCATCGACCATATCGGCTCCGGAGTCTCCACCCTCGGTTGGATCGGCCTGTGCGAATAGCCGCCCCGCCCGTTTCGCCATCTCCGCGTCGAGTTCCGTAACCGAATACATGCGGCTCAGGTTCTCGATGCACCGCAGCTCCTCGTGGTCGAGAGCGAATTCAGCACCGTATTCCAACTCTGCCAACACTGGGGTCGGGATCCGCTGAATTTCGTGCTCAGCTTTCAGTTCCCGAGCCTTCCTGTGGGCGGCTTCGTCCCCACTAAACAGGTCGATGAGATAGTTGGTATCAAGAATCATCGACCATCCGCTCCCGAACGTCTCGCGCGCTCGACCGATCCATCTCCGCGATCCGATCTTTCATCTCTTCGCCTTTTTCTGCCGAGATTACCCCAGCGACGAGGTCGGGATCGGGTGCCGGCGCGCCGGTTAGTCGGACGAGTGCCTCGCCCATCGTCTCGCTATCTTCCTTCTCCGTCTTGAGGTAGTCGTGAAACCACTCGTCGACCCTGACCGTCTTCATTGTGTATTCGAATACACGGCAAAGCCTCAAGAAAATTGCGGGGGTCACGACGGCGTGACCGAGACCCGGGAGGACGCCCGATCGAGTGCTAGCCAATCACATCCCGGAAAATCCGGAAACACCCCCAGTAAGCCCTTTTAGATGCCCGCCGTCGGTCGATATGGGGGACGCCGTCGCGGCGTCTCGCCCAGTCCGCACCTGCCGACGGACACACCAAGAGAGCCATGTCCCGAAATTCAAGCGGCCCCGACGGGTCACGGAGGGCACAGCGCGACGAGTACCGGCACCGGGGGGTAGGTCGATGATGCTCGTCGCCTATCTCCTCGCGGGGACGGTCGTCCTGCTGGTCGGGACGGTACTGGTCGCCATCGCGAAGGCGAACAGGGACGTCGAGATCGACCTCACCCTGATCCGGCTGTGAGCGCTCGGCGGTGACTCGCTCGATACGTCGACCCGGACAAGCCGACCTTACTCCCAGACACGCCGTCCGTAACTAACACCCGAGCGACCGTTACGATGGGCATGATGCGCCGATTCGGACGGCTCTCCGCAGGACACGTGGTGGCGGTGGTCACGATTACGCTACTGGCACTCGCCGTTCTCCCCGCCAGCACTGCCGCACAGGCGACGCCGGTCGATACCTGTCGGTCGATCACCGAACCCGGGGAGTACCGACTCGCCGGAACCCTCTCGGGGAATGGCTCCACTCCCTGCCTCAGGATCACCGCCAGCGACGTGGCGCTCGACGGCCAGGCCAACGCCGTCGTCGGCAACGACTCCGACGCCGTCGGCGTGCTGGTCGAACCCACAGGCAACGATACGCTGACGAACGTCACCGTCTCGAATCTCACGACGAGGGGGTGGAAGATCGGTCTCACGTACCGCGGTGGCGTGGCGACCGGCTCCGTCCGGAACGTCACGGCCGCGGCCAACCGGGACGGTATCGTGATCGACCCGGAACTCCGGTTCCAGGCCGCGAGCGACACCGTCGAGTTGATCGACAACCGCGCGGTCGACAACGAGCGCTGGGGGGTCGCCCTCCGGCCCGGTGCGGACGCCGACCGCGTCACCGGGACCACGCTCCGGAACAACGAGATCGGGGTCGTTGCGGCCGACGTCCGGACCCTCTCGCTGGCAGACACCCGCGCCACGAACAACACCTGGGGCGTCGTGATGGGTGACGTAACGGCGTCCACACTCCGGAACACGACGGTCCGGGAGAACGCCCAGGACGGCCTGCGGGCCAGCAACGGATTCGACGACAGCCGACTGCTGGACACCACCGCTCGGGCCAACGGCGGTGCCGGCCTGCGACTCGGTCCCGCGAACAACGCCAGCCTCCGGAACGCGACGGCGACCGACAACGGTGAGAGCGGGCTCGCCCTCCGGGATGCCGCCGACGTGCGGGCGACAACGCTGGTCGTCACCGACAACGAGGGGTGGGGACTGGACTTCGACGGCGTATCCGACGCGCTGCTGGTGGACGTGACGACCGGTCGGAACGCCGCCGGGTTCTACACCGCGACCGACAGCGGCAACGTGACGATCCGGCTGAACTGACGACCTGTCACAGGACTATTCGCCCTACTCGAGAAACAGGAGGAAGATACTGGGTGCGACGAGCAGGACGAGCCCGACGACCATCAGAGCCGCCGGCAGGACGAGCAACGACATATCGGCGACGAGCCACATCCCCGCCCCCGCGAGTAGCACCAGCAGCCCGATGATGCGGACGATCCAGGCCATCGCGCCTTCTAACCCAAAGTCGGCTGCCACCTCGGCTACTTCGATGATTTCGTCCATGGCAATCCGGGCATGGATTATCCATACACTTATATCTGATTGGAGGACTATTTCACGGGTTGTCAATTTCACACGAGCCGTCGGCTCGCGGCGAGAACCGCGGTCGCGCGGACGTCAGTCCTGCTTCGCGCCGGGATTCGTCACTGCGCCGTTGGCCGCCGAGTCGAACATCTCGCCGTACTTCGCCAGCACACCGTTCGTGTAGTTGGGTTCGGGCAGGTCCCGCTCGTCGAGGCGGCGCTCGATCTCCGCCTCGGAGAGGTCCACCGACAGTTCGAGGTCGTCGATGTCGATGGTGATCGTGTCGCCGTCCTCAAGCGCAGCGATGGGGCCGCCGACGTAGGCCTCGGGTGCGACGTGGCCGATGGAGAAGCCACGGGTCGCGCCGGAGAAGCGGCCGTCCGTAAAGAGCGCCACGTCCTCGGCGTGGCCCTGTCCCGCGACGGCGGAGGTGACGCCCAGCATCTCCCGCATCCCGGGGCCGCCGCGGGGCCCCTCGTTGCGGATGCCGATCACGTCGCCGCTCTCGACGTTGCCCTCCTGGACGTACTGCATGGCGTTTTCCTCGTCCTCGAAGATCCGGACGGGCCCCTCGTGGTGGAGGTGGTCCTCGCCGGTGATCTTGATGACCGCGCCGCCCGGGGCGAGGTTCCCCGTCAGGATGCGGATGGCCCCGCGCTCGTGGATCGGGTCGTCCACGGTTTCGAGGAAGTCGGCGTCCAGATCCGAAATCTCCGGCGGGTCGTAGGCCTCGATGGCCTCCGCCATGGTCTCGCCGGTCACGGTCAGGGCGTCGCCGTGGAGCAGGTCGGCGTCGAGCAGTTCACGGAGGACGACCGGCACGCCGCCGACCTCGTGGAGGTCGTTCATCACCCGCTCGCCGCCGGGCTGGAGGTCCGCGATCTTGGGCGTGCGGGCGCTGATGCGGTTGAAGTCCTCGATGTCGAGCTCGACGCCGGCCTCGGCGGCCATCGCCAGCAGGTGGAGGACGGCGTTCGTCGACCCGCCGACCGCGACCTGCAGCGCGATGGCGTTCTCGAAGGACTCACGCGTGAGGAAGTCGGAGGGCTTGCGCCGCTCCCGGACGACCTCGACGGCGAGTTCGCCGGCCTCGCGGGCCACCTCGTAGCGGCTCTCGTCCTCGGCGGGCGGTGAGGCCGAGCCAAGCGGTGCGAAGCCCAATGCTTCCGAGATGGAGGCCATCGTGTTGGCGGTGAACATCCCGCCGCAGGACCCTGCGCCGGGGCAGGCGTTGCGTTCGAGATCGTCGAGTTCGTCCTCGCTCATCTCGCCGTCGGCGACCGCACCGACACCCTCGAAGACGTTCTGGATGGTGACTTCGCGGCCGTCGTGCTCGCCGGGCATGATCGACCCACCGTAGAGGAACACGGAGGGGAGATCCGTCCGGATCGAGGCCATCATCATCCCGGGCATGTTCTTGTCACAGCCGCCGATCGTCACGAGGCCGTCCATGCGCTCGCCGAAGGCGACGAGCTCCACGGAGTCGGCGATGACCTCTCGGCTGATGAGGGAGGCCTTCATCCCCTCGGTCCCCATCGAGATGGCGTCGGAGATCGTGATGGTACCGAACTCGATGGGCATCCCCTCGCCCTCGTCGATACCTTCGTAGGCGGAGTTCGCCACGTCGTCCAGATGGACGTTACAGGGCGTGATGTCGGCGGCGGGGTTGGCGACGCCGACCATGGGCGAGGAGAGGTCCTCGTCGTCGTAGCCCATCGCGCGGAACATCGCGCGGTGGGGTGCCTTGTCTCGGCCCTCGGTGACTTCCTTGCTCGGGAGGTCGTCGGGCTTGCCCGACCCTGTCCGCTCGGCGTCGGGTTCCTGCGGTTGCTGGCTCATGGCCGTAGGATTGCCACCCTGGCGCTTTAACTTCCCGGATTCCGGGACCGGATGGTCGTTTCGTCCCCGAACCGGTTCGGCCGGAACCCGCAACTGCCATGCCGGCCGAGTGAATATCTCGCTCCATGTCCGTTCGCGTCGCCGCCGGAGCGCGCCTGCACTTCGGCTTCCAGAACCTCTCTTTGGCCCGCGAACGCCTCTACGGGGGCGTCGGCGTCGCCCTCGACGAACCGCGGGTCGTGATCGAGGCCGAACCCGCAGAGGGCGTCCACTGCGACGACGGGGCCGTGGCCGCCCACACCCGAACGGCGGTCGACCTGCTCGACGTGGCCGGCGTCGACCTGACCGTCGTGGAGCGGCTGCCCCGCCACGTCGGTCTGGGGAGCGGCACGCAACTCGCGATGGCGACGCTCGCGGCGGTCGCGGCCGCCCACGACCGCGAGCCGCGACTCCGCGAGCGCGCCCCGGCGCTGGGCCGTGGCGGCCGCAGCGGCGTCGGCGTCGCGGTCGCAGAGCGCGGTGGCTTCGTCGTCGACGGCGGCCACCCGACAGAACTGTTCACGGCCGCGCCGCCCGCCGACGGCGCGTGGACGGTGCCGCCGGTGACCGCCCACCACGAACTCCCGACCGACTGGCGGTTCGTCGTCGTCGTCCCCGACACCGATCCGGGCCGAAGCGGCGACGCCGAAGACGAGAGTATGCGCACCGTCGTCGAACGCGCCGATCCGGGTATCGCCGACGAGATCGGCGGCGTCCTCCTCCGGCGGGTCCTCCCCGCCGCCGCCGAGGGCGACCGGACGACGTTCGGCGCAGGCGTCGCCAAACTCGGCCGGCTCAACGGGGCCTGGTACGCCGACGAGCAGGGCGGCGTCTACCGCCCGCCCGCGGGCCGGATCGTCGACGAACTCTCCGGGTGTCCCGCGGTTACCGGCACCGGCCAGTCCTCGTGGGGCCCGGCGGTCTACGCGCTGACCGACGCCGGGATGGCCGAGGACGCCCGGTCGGCCGCCCGGGACGCCCTCGACGCCGTCGGCGTCGACGGCCGGATCGTCGTGACCGCCCCCGCCAATTGCGGGCTCGAGATCGACGCCTGATTCCGCGTTTCGACGGTCGAACACGCCGCAAGTAGTAAACGGGCCCGCCCACTCGTTGGGGGCATGGACCGCATCCCCTTCGGTATCCGACAGTTGGATACGATCATCGACGGGGGGACACCGCCGGGTAGCGTCGTCCTGCTCTCGGGCGAAGCGGGGGCCGGCTCCCGGGAGTTCATGTACACGAGCGCGATCATCAACGGGCTCGCCAACGCGGATCCGGAACTCCACGACCTCTACTACGGCGACATCGCGACCGGCGCGAGCGTGACCGACGGAATCCACTACATCTCCTTCACCGCCGACAGCGACCAGCTCTACCGGGAGATGAATCGCACGATGGACACCGAGATCGTCGAGTCGGGGTTCGAGGCCGTCGAGTTCGTCGACATGGCCGAGTCGTACTTCCACAAGAGCAGCGTCCCGCGGGACTGGTATGCAGAGGAGACCGGCCACATCCGGGACATGGCCGGCCGCCACGACCGCGAGGACCTCTTCACTGCCCTCGGGGCGTACCTCAACGAACACGCGCAGGGCAATCTGGTCGTGCTGGATTCGCTGTCGGACCTGATCAGCGCCGTCGGTGAGGGCCGGGACTGGTCGGACATCGTCTACCTCGTCAAGGGGCTCCAGAAGGCCGCTCACTCCTGGAACGGGCTGATCCTCGTCCACGTCAACCACGAGACGGTCACGCCCGAACAGCACGGCCAGCTCGTCGACGCCGCCAACGGGACGATGACCTTCGAGTGGGAACAGGGCGGCTCCGAACGCGCCCGGACCTTGGTGTTCAAGAAGTTCCGTGGCGTCCTCTCGCGGATCGAGGACGAGAACATCATCCGCTTCGAGACCGAGATCGGCGACGCCGGCTTCGACATCAGCGACGTCCGGAAGATCCGTTGACACCTTCGGTCGCATTCTCCTGCTCGACCTCGATTTCCGGCGCGAGCGTTCCGATTTCCCGCCCATCCGTTGTTATACGAGTTGATAAAATGTGGCAAACGCTTAACTGGCGAAGGGGCCAACAGCGAGTGAATGGCCAGTGAGTCGACAGACGAGCCGGTGACGGTGTCGCTCCCGCCGGAGTTGGCAGCCTGGGTCGACGAGCAGGCCACCGAGCGCGGCACCGACCGCGAGACCGTCCTCGCCCAGTTGCTCGCCGCTCACCGCGCCACCGACGACCTCGACGCCGAGAATCCCGAAGCGCTGGCCGAGATCGTCGACGTGGAAGCCGCCGTCGACGACGTTCTCACGGACCGAATTCCCGGCATCGCCCAGACCGTCGCCGAGCAGCTGGCGGTCGAGGATCAGGTCCAGGAGGCCGTCGAACGACACCTCCAGGACGCCCTCGAAGACCGACTCACAGAGCTCTCACAGTCCGCGGCCGACCGCGCCACCGAACAGGTCGGCGGTCGAGTCGACGACCGGATCGACGCGGTCGAGGACGACTTCATGGAGAAGGTCCAGGACGTGCGCCAGCGCGTCATCCAGGTCAAACAGGAGGCCGACGCGAAGGCACCGGCCGACCACGATCACCCCGACCTGGCCGACAGGATCGACGGACTCGCCGGGGAAATCGAGACGGTCGAAGACGACGTCGAGGCGCTCCGGGCCCAGATCGAGGATCGCACCGACGACAACGCGGCCCGACTCGACGACCTCGACGAGACCGTCGGCGACCTCGAAGAGAAAGTTCGGACGGTGGCTCACGTCGTCCGTGATCTACGGGACGACACCCGAATGGGCTCGAAACGGGCGACTTCCGTCGAGGCGATCAAACGCCGTGCCGCCGAACTCGACGTGGACCGCGCGAAGTGTTCGGTCTGTGGCGAGGGGGTCCAGATCGGACTGCTGACCGATCCCGAGTGCCCACACTGCGAGGCCGTCGTCACCGACGTCGAACCCAAGGACGGCTTCTTCGGCAGTCCGAAACTCGTCAAGGCCCAGGGCATCGAGGCTCCGGAGGAAAGCGATGGCTGAGGACGAGGACGACCCCTTCGACGCCTTCGAGGCGCCCGACGAGAGCGACGACCCCTTCGAGGAGCTGGACGGGCCCGACGACGGCGATGCTGGCGTGGACGAAGCCGCCGTGGACGACACTCCCACCGACACCCCGCCGGGCCACCTCCCGGACGACCCCTTCGACCACGCCGACGCACCCGACGCCGACGGAGCCGCCGAAGTCGACTCACCGACGCCCGACGAAGCGGGCGGTGACGGCTCGACGGAACCGACCGACGACCCTTTCGCGGAGTTCTCGACACCCCGGCGGGACGAGGGGGACGACCCCTTCGACGCCTTCGAGTCGGCCGGCGTCGACGAGATCGACCCCGACGCCGTCTGGGAGGACCTGGAGAGCGGTGGTCCCGACACCGAGGAACGGACCTACTCGGAGGTGTCGAAACACCGGTTCTGTGAGGGGTGTGAACACTTCAGTCCGCCGCCCGAGATCGAGTGTACCTACGAGGGGGCGGCGATCGTCGAGTTTCTGGACACGGAGACGGTGCGGCTGCTGAACTGTCCGGTCGTCGCCGAACAGCGCGCGCTGGAGGGGGGCGGCGTCGGACTCGGTGACGAGTCAGAGTGACGAGCGTGTTCCCCGGTCGACCGACCGGTGAGTTTCGACTATCTCCTCGAAGTCGTCCATCGACTCCCTGAGCTCCTCGCTGCGGGTCACGGCCTGGCGCTTGAGTCGCTGGAACTCTTCGTGATCTTCGAGTTCGCTCGGCTGGAGTTCCGACTCCAGGACGGAGAGCTTCGAGAGCAGGCTGAAAAACTCCTCCAGTTTCGGGTCGGTTCCGCTGCGGTCGACGTGCTGGTCGAGCGTGGTCCGGAGCGTCTCCCTGTCGACCGGTTTGCAGAGGTAGTCGTCGAAGTCCATCTCCAGGATGTTGAGGTCGGGATCGACCGCGGTCACCATGATGATCGGGAAGTCGAAGCCGCGGTCGCGAAGCTCCGCGAGGACCTCGTCGCCGTGGATGTCGGGCATCCGGCGGTCCAGTAGCATGGCGTCGGTCGTCGCGTCGGCCTTCTCGAGGGCCGCCTCGCCGCCGAACGCCAGTTCCGTGTCGTAGTCGTCCCGGAGCTTCAGCGCGTAGGCCTCCGCGACGTCTTCTTCGTCGTCGACGACGAGAACGTTCGGCGCGGTACTTGACTCGGGAGACACTGTCGCTGTGAATCGTATCGGAGGCGCGCTGATATACCTTTTTGCGGTTTCGGAACACGAGCCGCCGACTCACTGTTCGTAACGGCCCACACCTACTCTAAGGCCGTGGCCGAATTCCGGACCGACAGGTATGAACGAGGGGGACGAAGCCGACGACCTGCTCGACGCCCATCCCGACCCCGTGGTGCAGTACGGCAACGGGGCCGAGGGCATCGTCGTCGAGGCGATCAACCCCGCGTTCCGGCAGACCTTCGCCGCCGACGGGGCCGAAGTATCTCTGCGGGCGACGCTGGCCGCCGAGGACGCCCTCCCGGCGGTCGCGGACGCGATCCAGTCGGGCGATCCCCTCGACCGCGAGACCGTCTGTGATACGACCGGGGGAGAGCGGCGCTTCCGACTGCGCAACGTCCCGACCGAGGACGGCGGCTACCTCCTTTACACCGCACTCGGCGACGGCCACGACGAGCGAGACCTTCAGGCCGAGCTCGACCGCCTCGAAGAGCGCAACGAGCGTCTGGAGACCTTCGCCAGCGTCGTCTCCCACGATCTCCGGAACCCACTGGAGGTCGCCGAAACCTACCTCGACGCGGCCCGCGAGAGCGGCGACGACACGGACTTCGACCGCGTCGCGGACGCACTGGCCCGGATGCGTACCCTGATCGAGGACGTCCTCGAACTCGCCCGCGAGGGTCGGGTCATCGACGACCGGGAGCGGACGACGCTCGAATCCGTCGGAACAGCCGCCTGGGAGACCGTCGACGGCGACGAAGCCACACTGACCGTCGAGAACGGAAGCGCGACCCTCCGGACCGATCCCGACCGCCTCCAGCAGGCGCTGGCGAACCTCTTTCGCAACAGCGTGGAACACGGGTCGGCCGACGCGTCGATCAGGATCGGCGCGCTCGGCAACGCCGACGGCACCGGATTCTTCGTCGAAGACGACGGCCCCGGCATCCCCGAGAGTGATCGCGAGGAGGTGTTCGAGCCCGGCGTCACGACCGATCAGGACGGCACCGGTCTCGGCCTCGCCATCGTCGAACGCGTCGTCGACGCCCACGGCTGGACGGTCTCGGCCACCGAGAGCGATGCGGGAGGTGCGCGGTTCGAAATCGAGGGCGTCGAGTCGCTGCAACCGCTCTGAACCAGTCGAAAGAGCCAAGTGTGAGTCGGGGCCGAGTTTGGGCAACTCCGAACATGCAATTCTGTGACGACTGCGGGTCCATGATGCACGCCGACGGCGACGTGATGGTCTGTTCGTCCTGTGGCGCCGAACAGGTAAAAGACGAGGCCGCCGCAGAGAAGTTCGTCTCGACGGAGGAACAGAGCGGCGACGAACTGATCGAGACCGAGGAGGGCGACAGCTTCGAGGGCAAACCCACCGCCGACGACGTGACCTGCGAGGAGTGTGGCCACGGCAAGGCATGGTACACGATCAAACAGACCGGCTCGGCCGACGAACCGCCGACTCGGTTCTTCAAGTGTCAGGACTGCGGGAATCGCTGGCGCGAGTACAACTGAGCGCCCGAGTAGCCAATTTTACGACTCGTCACCGAGGGCGGCCAGCGGCGAGGCACCGCCCACGATCGCCGCACCGGCCAGGATCGCGGCCGCGAGAACGACGAAGTCGCCGCTCGGCGAGTAGCCGGCTAAGCCGGCCCCCGCCCGCACGATGAACACCGTCACGAAGAAACTGAGGATCGCGAACACGAGCAACACCAGCGATGCGATGATACTACCGACGAGTCCACCGACCGAATCGAGAATTCCCATTACCTCTCGGGCGACTCCCGCCCGACAGATAAGCGTGGTGACGGTTCGACGTGCCACCGGCCCAGCCCCCGAGCTTCACCGCTCACCCCTCACTTCACACCCGTCCAGTGACAGGTCGGACAGCCGAACACGCCCTGCCCGTTGACCGTCTCGCCCCCACAGGAGGGACAGGCGAACTGCCCACCGTCGGTGACGACGACCTTCTCGTCGGTGGTCGCGTCCGTTTCCTCCGTCGTTTCGGTGGTCGTGTCGGTCCGGAGCGTACTCGCCAGTTTCGGGTGACAGTCCGCACAGACCCAGCGCTGGTCCCGATGGGTGACGGTCTCGGTGATCGCGCGGTGTCTCCAGACGTGCAGTACGTCGTCTTCACAGCTGTCGCATTCTACCATGCTTACCTCAACGAGTGTCCTGGTATAGTAAAAATCTTGCCCTGAATGTACAGCAATACACTCCAGAATAGATATATTGTCCTTATATTCTCCCATGTACGGCTACGGACGTTGGACTCGCTCGTGTGAAATTCGAAGATCCGAAAATCCGACCGTGACGAACGCGGATAGTCGGGCGGTCGTCCGATCAGGGGCCGATGGCGATCCAGGCGAGAAAGACGGCGAGCCCGCCCAGCGAGGTACTGAGGACGGCGTGGATCCGGAGGCGATCGAGCAGTTCGTGGGCGTGATCGGAGACCTGTGCGACCTCGCCGACCTCGCCGCCGATCTCACAGCGGGGGAGAAAGTCCATGGCGACGTGGAGGAAGACGCCGGCGGCGAAGCCGAAGACGGCTGCGTTGAGTGCTGGAATGGCTGGCAGGGAGAGCAGAGCGGTCGGAATGCCCGTGACGCCGACGCCCGCCGCGGGGAGCAGGATGACCGAGGCCGACCGACCGTCGGCGGCCAGTCGGCGCGCCGCGGCGTAGCCGGCCGGTCCCTTGTGCGAGACGATGGACAACCCGAGCAGGAGGCCCAGTTCCGGCATCGCCGCGTACACCAGACCGATGATCGCGCCGGCCGAGAGCGCGTGGGCCGATAGCTGGACCGCCGTGTCGTCGAACGTCGCGTTGAGGTGTGAGAGCCGGTGGCCGAGGACGTGCGAGCCGAAGCCGACGAGGATGCCGGCAGCGATACCGAAACCGCCGATCCGCGGGTCGAAACTCATCGCCTGGGGCACCAGAAAGACAGCCGCGCTCGTGATCATCGCGCCGCTGGCGAGGCCGTAGCCCCAGACCAACCGCCGTGCGCCGCCGGTCTCGGCCGCCCGGACGCCCAGCGGGATCGACCCCGCCATCGCCGCGAACGCGACCCACGAGATCACCAGCACCTTCCACAGCCCCGCGAGCACCGCCAGTCCGGAGAGCGCCACCAGCACACCTACGCCGGCCAGGCCCACCAGCGACGGGCGCGTCCCGGAGTTAATAATTTTGGGACCAGTGTTATTAGACATGTGGCTATAGAACTAGCGATGATAACAATAAAACCTCCGATCCGGGGGCTGACCGGGACAGCGACGCCGTCAGCGGGTCGCGCGCTTCCAGTCGTCCAGGTCGAGGACGCCGCCGTCGAGGTCCTCGGCGGGGACGTCGGTCGCCGCCCAGCGGAACATCGGGGCGACCTCCTCGGGGTCGCGGCCACGGCCCTCGGTCAGATCGGTCGCGACCACGCCGGGGTCGACGATTCCCACTGGTTGGTCGATGTCCGCCGCGAACCCGCGGGCGACGGCCTCGGCGGTCGCCTTCGAGACGGCGTAGGAACCGTATCCGGGTTCGGCCTCCCGGGCGACACCCCCCGAGGTGACGAGTACGCGCGCGTCGGCTGCCAGATGTGGGAGCGACTCGCGGATCGTGGCGAAGGTCCCCCGGCCGTTCGTCCGCACGTGGTCGTCGAAAGCCGCGTAGGACTCCGACGCGAGCGGCGTCCCGCCCGGTGAGCCGTGGTAGATGCCGGCGTTGGCGACGACGGTGTCGATCTCGCCGCCTTCGCGGGCTGCGGTCTCCAGCAACCGCTCCACGTCGAACTCGTCGCGCACGTCCGCCCGCTGGGTCGTCACGGTCCCGTCGGCCGATTCGACCGCCTCCTCGAGGGCGGCGAACTCGTCGGTCTCGCGTGCACAGGCGACGACGTGTGCGCCCGCGGCGGCGAACTCCCGGACGATTGCGGCACCGATACCCCTGCTCGCGCCGGTGACGACGGCCGTGTCCTCGTTCATGCTATCCCCATGGGTCGGAACCCACATCCCCGTTTCGTGTGCCCGGTTCCCGCACCCAACTGGTCAGCCCCTTCTTTTATTCGGGTTCCGGCCCCTATTTTTCCCAATGAGTTCGCTCGCTGGAACGGACATCGACGTGGTCGGCGGTGGGTTCGGGGGACTCTCGACCGCGTGTTACCTCGCCGACGCCGGTGCGGACGTGCGCGTCCTCGAGAAAAACGAGCAACTGGGCGGCCGCGCCAGCCGGCTCGAAGCCGAGGGCTTTCGCTTCGACATGGGTCCCTCGTGGTATCTGATGCCCGACGTGTTCGAGCGCTTCTTCGGCCACTTCGGGAAGTCGACCGACGACTACTACGATCTCGAACGGCTGGATCCCCACTACCGTATCTTCTTCAAAGACGGTGACGAGATCGACGTGTCCGCCGACCGCGCCGAAGTAAGAGAGCTGTTCGCCGAGTACGAGGACGGCGGCGGCGAGGCCTTCGACGCCTACCTCGAAGAGAGCGAGTCGAACTACGAACTCGCGATGGAGAACTTCGTCTACGAGGACCGCCCGCGTCTGCGCGACTGGATCGATCTGGACGTGATGCGGGCCGCGCCGGTCGGGCTGAAGCTGCTGGGCAACATGCAGGGCCACGTCGAGGACTACTTCGAGAACCCCAAACTCCAGCAGATCATGCAGTACACCCTCGTCTTCCTCGGCGGGGCACCCCACAACACGCCGGCGCTGTACAACATGATGAGCCACGTCGATTTCAACCTCGGCGTCCACTACCCCGTCGGCAAGGACGGCCGGGACAACGGCTACGGCGCGGTCGTCGACGCCCTCGTCGACCTCGGCGAGGAACTCGGTGTCGAGTACGTCACCGACGCACCCGTCGCCGAGATCACCCGCCGGAAGGACGGCTTCCTTCTCGCCACCGAGGACGGGACCGAATACGGTCCGGATCTCGTGGTCAGCGACGCCGACTACGCCCACACCGAGCAGGAACTGCTCCCCGAACACGAACGCCAGTACGACGCCGACTACTGGGAGAGCAAGACCTACGCTCCCTCCGCGTTCCTGCTCTATCTCGGTATCGAGGGCGACGTGGACGAACTCGCCCACCACACGCTCGTCCTCCCGGAGGACTGGGATCCCCACTTCGAGAAGATATTCGACGAGCCGTCCTGGCCCGAGGATCCGGCCTACTACGTCTGTGTGCCCTCCGAGACAGATCCGACGACCGTCCCCGAGGAAGATACCGACGCGTACAGCAACCTGTTCGTCCTCGTCCCCATCGCGCCCGGACTGGACGACGACGAGGCCACCCGACAGCGCTACCGCGACGAGATCCTCGCCGACCTCGCCGAGAACACCGGCGTCGACCTGCGCGACCGGATCGCCTTCGAGGAACGGTTCTCGGTCTCCGAGTTCGCCGACCGGTACAACTCGATCCAGGGCACGGCGCTGGGGCTGGCCCACACGCTGCGACAGACCTCCCTCCTGCGCCCGCCCCACCGGTCGTCGGCCGTGGACGGCCTCTACTTCACGGGATCGTTCACGACGCCCGGCATCGGCGTCCCGATGTGTCTCATCAGCGGCGAACACACCGCCAACGCCGTGATCGACGACAGATGAGCGACAGCGCCGTCCGCGCCCGACTCGAATCGGTCGCCGGCTACCTCCCCTCCGAGGAGAGTCGACTGGGCTACCTGTTCTGGCTCTCCCGCCCGCGGTTCTGGCTCTACCTCGGCGGGCCGGTCATCGTCGGCGCGGCGTACGCCGCCGACAGCGTGGCCGACCTGTTCTCACCGCTCGCCATCCTCCTGCTGGCGTACTTCACGATCCCCGCGAACGTCTTCCTCTACGGCGTCAACGACGCCTTCGACGCCGACGTCGACGAGGCCAACCCGAAGAAAGACGAGCGGGAAGTGCGCTATCGGGGCGACCGCTGGATCGCCGCCGTCGTCGTCGCGAGCGGTGTCCTCGGCGGACTGTTCGCGCTCGGCTTACCCCGGGCGGCGACGCTCGTGCTCGCGCTGTGGTTCTTCCTGGCCGTCGAGTACAGCGCGCCACCGCTGCGGTTCAAGACCACGCCGCTGCTCGACTCCGTCTCGAACGGCCTGTACATCCTCCCGGGCGTGATCGCCTTCACCGCGGTGGCCGGTGAGCTGCCGCCCCTCGCCGCCATCGTCGCCGGCTGGCTCTGGACGATGGGGATGCACACCTTCTCTGCCATCCCGGACATCGAACCCGACCGCGAGGCCGGCATCCGGACCACGGCGACCGTGCTGGGCGAGCGACGCACCTACTACTACTGTGCGGGCTGCTGGCTGGCGGCCGCGGTCGCCTTCGCGACCGTCCACGTCCTGTTCGGTGCCCTCCTGCTCCTGTATCCCGTGCTCGTGTTCGGCATCGCCTTCTCCCGGATCGACGTGGACGACGCTTACTGGTGGTACCCCGCGATCAACACCCTGATCGGCATGACGATGACCATCGGCGGCCTCTGGATCCTGGTGTATGGCGGTTGAGACGCCCACCCGAGCGGCCGTCGAGGCCCGACTGGACGACCTCGTCCGCGAGAACCGCTTCACCATCGCCGTCGTCTTCCCCGCCGTCGGCGCGGTCATGCTGCTCGCCAGCGCCGAAGCCCTGCTCCCCGGCCCGCTCGAGTTCAACCCGTATCTCGTCCTCTTCGGGACCTTCGTCATGCGCCTCCCGCTGATCGCCGGCGTCGCACCGCTGCTGGACCGCCGAGCGACCGCCGCCCTGCTCGCGCTGACGGCCTACTCCTACGGCATCGAGTACGTGGGCGTCACCACGGGGTGGCCCTACGGATTCTTCGAGTACGGCGTCGAACTCGGCCCGATGCTTTTGGACACCGTCCCGATCGGTCTGCCGATCTTCTTCTTCCCGCTGGTCCTCAACAGCTACCTGCTCTCGCTCCTCCTGCTGGGCGACCGGGCGAGTCGCTGGGCGATCCGCCTGCCTGCGGTGATCGCGACCGTCCTGCTGGTCGATCTGGTGCTGGACCCCGGTGCGGTGGCGCTGGGATTCTGGGCCTACGACGGCGGCGGGGCCTACTACGGCGTCCCGTGGTCGAACTACCTCGGCTGGGTCCTCTCGGCGACGGTCGCCGTCGGCCTCTTCGATCTGGCTTTCGACTGGACGGAACTGGTCGCCCGCGTCCGGTCGTGTGCGTTCATGCTCGACGACCTGGTGAGTTTCGTGATCCTCTGGGGGCTGATAAACGCCTACTTCGGGAACTGGGTGCCCGTGGCGCTGGCGGGCCTGTTTTTCGGCAGCCTCGTGAAGATCGACCGCTTCGACTTCGGGGTTCTCCGGACTGCGCCCGGCTTTCACCGGGGGTAGCGGTCAGGTTCGTCGGGACCGAAAGAAATTCAACACTCAGTGTCGGTCTCCCAATATGGCACAGACTGCGTCGATGGACTACCAGACGTACGCGAAGGGTGGCTTCTTCCTCGGAGTCGCCCTCCTCGTGATCGGGATCGCCGGCTCCGTCGTCGGCCACGCCTTCTTCGAACCGTTGCCCGCCTGGGAGAACACGCTCTTTCTCGCCGCGGAGTTCTCCGGCCTGATCATCGGCTTCTTTTCGCCGATCCTGTTCGGCATCGTCCTCCCGCTGATCGAGTAGGCTACTGCGTGGGGGTCCACTCCGGCGGTTCCGGCCCGGGTGCTGGACTCGGGGCGTCCCCGATCGTCGAGACGCGCTCGAAGACGGCCTCGGGGTCCTTGTTCCAGTGCCAGTGCCAGCGCGTCTTCGCGATCAGCCAGAGCTTCCGCGTCGTCGAGAGATCCGGCGTCTCCGAGAGCACGTCGTAGTCCCGCTCCCGGATCAGGCGGTGGTGGTCGGCGTACAGCACCGCCGCCAGCAGGACGGCGAACTGGCAGTCCTCGGGGAGGTACTTGATCCCGGCGACCCCTTCGCGGTACAGCTTCTCGGCGCGAGCCATCTCGTGGATCATCGCCGACCGGAACCCGTCGCTCATCTCCAGGTTCTCGATCTCGGACTCGGTGACGCCGTACTGGTCGAGGGTCTCCCGTGGCAGGTAGATCCGATCGCGATCCACGACGTCCTCGCGCACGTCGCGCAGGAAGTTCGAGAGCTGGAACGCCTCCCCGAGCGCACGGGCGTGTGGCCGCGCCACGTCCGGGTCCTCGACGTCCATGATCCCGGTCATCATGTAGCCGACGGCCGACGCGGAGCCGCGCATGTACGCCTCGAGTTCGTCGTAGGTCTCGTAGCGGTGTTTCTCGATGTCGGTCGCCATCGCGTCGACGAACAGGTCTACGTCGTCTTCGGTGACGTCCGTCTCGCGGCGCACGTCGTCGAACGCCTGCAGGACCGGGTCGTCGGTCTCGCGACGACCCAGCGCGGCCTCGCGGAACCGTTCCAGTCGGTCGCGTTGCTCGGCGGGCGAGAGGTCGTTGTCCTCGTCGTCGACGACCTCGTCCGCGATCCGGAAGAACGCGTACAGGACGTACGTCTTGTGGCGGATCCGCTCGGGAAACAGCCGCGTCGCGTAGTAGAACGTCTTGCCCGTCCGCCGGTGAATCTGCCGGCTCGCTTCGAGTGAGTCGTTCGTTACCATGCTCTGTCCGGTATCGGTCGACGGCCGGCGCGCTCACTGGGGGGACTGGGGTGGGGATCAGACACGTTGTCGTATATTGGGAAGCCACAGGCTTAACGACGGTACCTTACTGGTTGGTATCAGACCCGTTCGATCCCGCACAGGTTCGGAAAGCGTTTTTGCACGCCTTTCTCGAAGGGTACGTATGGCCCGACCACAGCTCGAAACCGCAGCAGCGGACCTCCGGACAGCAAGCGACGCCACGAACGGCGATGCGAGCGACCGACTGACGGAACTGGCCGACCAGCTCGACGACCTCGCGACCCGGGAGTCCGGCCCCGATCACGGCCGACTGGCCCGCATCCAGTCCGCGCTCGCCGATCTCGGCGACGAGGTGGGTGAGGCGGCCGGTGACGCCATCGACGACGCCAACGACGCGATCAACGCCTACCGCGAGACCATCGAGGGCGGCGTCTGAGTCCCGGAACTTCTTTCCTGACCGGAGACGGAGTGCCGATAGAGGGGACATGCGACAGGAACGGACGGGGATCGCGAAGGCACACCGCCAGCTACTGCTCGCGTCGGAACTGACAGTCGACCGCCGGCTGGCCGAACGGCTGGCCGATCTGGCCCATCAGGTCGGCGAACTGCCCGCCGACGGCCAGCACCGCGGGACCGTCCGCACCATCGAGGCGCAGCTTCGGGATCTGGGTCGGGACGACCATCCCGACGTGCGCGCGGCTGTCGACCGCGCCCGGACACTGCTCGTCGCCTACCGCGATCGGCCCGACTGACTGTCCGTCCGCAGCGATCTGCCGTCCCGAGGAGTTTTTGTACTCACGACGAACTACTCGCGCCCATGTCAGGGGACGAAGGGATCGCGGGCCGTGACCGTGCGGAGATCGCCGAGCGAGTGCGGGCCGTCATCGCCGCGGAACTGAGTGAGGACGAAGCCGAGGAGATCGCACGGAGCGTCGCTCGCGCGATCGGCGAGTACGTCGAAGACGAGGACGACGCTGAACGCCTCGTCAGGCAGGTCGGCGACGAGATCGTCGACAGACTCGACGGCGAGGCGGCCGACGATCTGATCGAAGCCGTCGCGGACATCGTGATGGACAATCTGCCCGGGCTCAGACACTCGGTCGTGATCCGCCGGTCCGTCCGCCGGATCGTCACACGACTCACCAGCGGCCGCTCGGAGGCCATCGTCCAGCAGGTCGGCGACGAGATCGTCGCGACGCTGATCGAGAACGGCCACGCCGAAGAGCTGGTCGACGCGTCACTGGAGATCGCCATCGAGGCCGCCATCGAGGGCGGCTACGCCGAGGAACTGATCCGGGAGATCTTCGACGACGGCGTCACCCAGATCATCGAAGCGGACGGCTGATCCGGTGGTCCGGACGCCGAACCCCCGCCCCACATGTGAGCGAGAATCTTTACTTTTCGATGGCCCGGTGGCCGAACACATGGGTGAGGCGTACCAGATCGAGTTCGACGACACGGAACGGGCAGCAGTCGCAGAGACGATCAGGACGGGGATCGGCGACCAGCTGGACGACGACGAGATGGTCGAGGCCGTCGGCGCGCTGATCGCGGCCCGGGTCCACGGGGCCGACGACGACGCGGCCGTCGTCTCGGCGGTCGGCGACCGCATCGTCCACCACCTCGTCGAGGGCGGTCACTCCGACGCCATCGTGCAGGAGGTCGCAGATATCGTCATGGAGGAGCTTCCCTTCGGCGGAATGTTGATCAAACGCGCCGTCAAGCGCATCGTGAAGGGGCTGATGGGGCGCTCGGATCGCGTCGTCGAGGGCGTCGGCGACGTAATCGTCGAGAAACTGATCGAGGGCGGCCACGCCGACGACCTCGTCGAGGAGACGGTCGTCTACGTCGTCCAGCGCGCCATCGCGGAGGGGTACGCCGACGACCTCGTCGACGGGACCCTCGACGCCGGCCTCGACAACCTCGACGAACACGAGGGGATCGCCCCCATCGCCGCGTCCGTCGAGCGGGAGTTCCCGTCGAACGAACCCGCGTCCGCGGACTGAGTACCGGCCACAGGAGCTGACGTGGCCCCGTTCAGCCGTCCCGCTCGCCCGGGCCTTCATGGCGATGGGGCACGATCACTGACTCGATGCGAACCGCAGCGTTCACCGATCTCACCGGGCCGGACGGCGTCTCGATCGTCGAGCAACCGACACCCGAACCCGACCGCGGGGAGGCGACGGTCGCCGTCGAGGCGGCGGCGATCAACCGCCACGACCTCTGGATCCTCGAAGGCGACTCCGCGATGGTCGACGCGGCCGATCTCCCCTTCGTCAGCGGCCTCGACGTGGCTGGGACCGTCGAGGACGTAGGCGAGGGCGTCACGGGCGTCGAGCCCGGCGACCGCGTGGTCCTCTGTCCCAACGAGACCTGCGGAACCTGTCGCTACTGCCGGGAGGGACCGGAGAACCGCTGTGAGAACTTCGCCCTCTTCCACGGCGGGCTCGCCGAGACGGCCCGCGTCCGGGCCGACCGCCTCGTCGCCCTCCCCGACGACGTGGGGATGGTCGAGGCCGCTGCGCTCCCGACGGCCTACATGACCGCCTTCCACATGCTCCGCCGGATCGAGGCCGGCCCGGGTGATCTCCTCTTCGTCCCGGGCGTGACTGGCGGCGTCGGCGTCGCGGGCGTCCAATTCGCGGACGCGCTCGGCGCGCACAGCGTCGGCACGTCGTCCTCGCAGGCGAAACTCGATCGCGTCGAATCGCTCGGCCTCGACCACGCGGTCGAAGGCACCGACCCGGACGCGATCCGGGAGGCGGTCGGCGATATCGGCCCCGTCGACGGCGTGCTCAACCACCTCGGTGGCGAGTACACGCAACTGGGTCTCGACGTCCTGAAACGCGGCGGCCGGATGGCGATCTGTGGCCGGACCGCCGCCGGCACCTCCGAGATCGACATCCCGGATCTCTTCCTCGGTCACAAGCGGGTCATCGGGAGCACGATGGGGACGCAGGGCGACCTGGAGCGGATCGTCGGTCTCGTCGCCGACGGCGCGTTCACGCCGGAGGTAGACGAGACGTATCCCCTCGCCGAGACTGGCGCGGCGTTCGCGGCGATGCGGAACCGCGACAGCGTCGGGAAACTCGTCGTCACGCCGTGATTCGTTAGGGTTCGGTCTGGACGAGCCCACGACCGCTGTATCACGTCGACCTGAAAGCGACACTCCCGACAGTCAGGCTCCATCGAAGTCGTATTACATGATTTTAGTAGATGGGACGAGACCGAGAGATATGGACACACGACAATCGAACAGCCGTAGCTGCCAGCCCCACCGATGGTAAACGTCGCGCTGTCGCTGGCACAGGTGGCCGTTGCGCTGGCGCTCGTGGTGCTCAACGGCTTCTTCGTCGCTGCAGAGTTCGCCTTCGTACGGATACGGGGGACGTCGGTCGATCAACTCGCCGAGGAGGGACGCCCGGGCGCGGGGACGCTTCAGGAGGTGATGACGAACCTCGACGACTATCTCGCGACGACGCAGCTCGGCATCACCATCGCCTCGCTCGGGTTGGGGTGGGTCGGCGAACCGGCCGTGGCGTCGCTCATAGAGCCCGTGCTGGCGCCGGTGCTCCCGGCGAGTCTCATCCATCTGGTCGCCTTCGCGATCGGCTTCAGTATCATCACCTTCCTCCACGTCGTCTTCGGTGAACTCGCGCCGAAGACGCTCGCGATCGCCAAGACCGAGCGACTCTCCCTGTACCTCGCCCCGCCGATGAAGGTCTTCTACTACATCCTCTACCCGGGAATCGTCGTCTTCAACGGGGCCGCCAACGCGTTCACCCGAGCACTCGGCGTGCCACCCGCGTCCGAGACGGACGAGACGCTCGGCGAGCGGGAACTCCTCCGGGTCCTGACTCGATCCGGCGAGGAAGGGGACATCGACGCTGCGGAAGTGACGATGATCGAGCGGGTCTTCGATCTCGACGACATCGTGGTGCGGGAGGTCATGGTTCCACGACCGGACGTGGTGAGCGTTCCGGCGGATGCCCCGCTTTCGGACCTCCAGTCGACCGTCCTCGAAGCCGGCCATACCCGTTATCCCGTTCTCGATGCCGACGACGGCGATCAGGTTGTCGGGTTCGTCGACGTCAAGGACGTGCTACGAGCCGAAGTGGAGAGCGGGGAGGCCGAAGTGGTCGGCGACATCGCTCGTGATATCGTCGTCACCCCCGAGACGATGGCACTGAGCGATCTCCTGCGACAGTTCCGGGAGGATCGACAACAGATGGTCGCCGTCATCGACGAATGGGGGGCCTTCGAGGGGATCGCGACGGTCGAAGACGTCGTCGAGGCACTCGTCGGGGACCTCCGGGACGAGTTCGATATGGACGAGCGTGAACACTCGATTCGCCAGCACGACGACGACGGGTACGACGTCGACGGCGGCGTCCCGTTGTCGAAGATCAACGACGTGATCGAGGGCGACCTCACGAGTGACGAGGTCGAAACCATCGGTGGACTGGTACTCGAACACCTCGACCGTGCACCGGAGCGTGGCGATCAGGTCGAGGTCGCCGGACACGTCGTGGAGGTGACGAGCGTCGACGGAACCCGGATTTCGACGGTCTGGGTCCACGAACGCGAGACGGACGAACCGGCAGAAGACTGAGTGCAGGGCGCGGAGTTTTTCGGTGGAGTCCGTCGGTAATTCAGTCGTCCAGTACCTTTTCGGCCAGAATCGGCACGAAGGTGCCGATGTCGGTGACCATCCCGACGGCCTGTGCGCTGCCGCGGTCGAGCAACTGGGTGACGGTGGCGGGATTGATGTCGACGCAGACGACCCGGGTCGTCGAGGGCAGGCAGTTCCCGACGGCGACGGAGTGGAGCAGGGTCGACAGCATGAGGACCATGTCGGCCTCGTGGGCCTGCTCGCGGATGGCGTTCTGGGCCTCGACGGCGTCGGTGATGGTGTCGGGGAGGGGGCCGTCGTCGCGGATCGACCCCGCGAGCACGAACGGGCGGTCGTTGTCGACGCACTCGTACATGACGCCGGACTCGATAGTGCCGGACTCGACGGCCTCCTCGATACCGCCCTCGCGGATCACCTCGGAGATGGTGTAGATGTGGTGTTTGTGACCCTTCCGGGGGTGGTCGAGGCTCTCGGTGTCCATGCCCAGCGAGGTGCCGTAGAGGTCGCGCTCGATGTCGTGGACGGCGAAGCCGTTGCCCGCGGAGATCATGTCGACGTACCCCTCCCTGACGAGGCGCGCGAGGTCCTCACGCGCGCCGGAGTGGATCAGCGCCGGGCCACAGACCGCGAGGACCTTGCCGCCCTCGGCCTTGGTCTCCTCGATGGCCTCGGCGATGTTGGCGATGGTCGTCTCGGAGGGCCGCTCCGAGGAGACGCCGCCCTGCATGAACCCGAAGGCACCCTCGGAGTCACGGGGGCGCTCGGGCGGACTGACGCGGATGCCCGCCTCGCCGGTGACGATCGTGTCGCCTTCCTCGACGGCGTTGAGGACCTTGGTGTAGGCGCGGGGGTCGTCGCCGTCTTCCACTACGACGGCACAGTCCATCTCGATATTCTCGACCTCGATCCACTCGCCCTCGTAGCGGATCTCGGTGGGGTGGTTGGTCGTCGAGTAGAAGCCCGTGGGGACGACCTGATCGGCCGGGGCGGGTTCGAGACGGGCGTCGTTGGGGTCGGCGGGGTTCGCGCCGTTCTGGTGGAGTTCGTGGACGATGGACTGCAGGTCCGCTTCGGAGTCGGCGGTCACGAGCAGTTTCGCGTAGGACTGTTCGTCCTTGTGGCGACCGATGTCGAACTCCTCGACGGAGAAGGACCCGCCCAGATCCATGACGATGCCGAAACAGGTCTGCATCATCCCGGAGTCGATGATGTGTCCCTGCAACTCGACTTCCCGAGAAACAGTCATGGTGGGCCAATGGATACCCGGTGATAAGTCGATTACGCGTCCTCGGCCCGACCTAGTCGTCGATCCGGCGGTTCACGTCCCAGTCGACGCCGTCGGCGCTGTCCCGGAGGCGGTCGAAGAACTGCCGGAGGCCGCCCGATTCCGTGGCGGGCAGGACGTGCAACCGGATCCGGGCGTTCCGGACGCTCACCCGGAACACGTCGCCGGTCGCCTCGTCGTGGACCAGATACAGCGGCATCGGCAGGTCGAACCAGTCCCCGTAGGTGTACCCCTCGCCGTCGAGGACGTCCTCGACGAGTCCACGGAGCCACGCGTCCTCGCGCTCGGGGGCCGGAACGAGCGAGAAGACGGTCCCGCCCTCGTACTCGACGCCGCCACCCCGGGGGTAGCGTCGCTCCGGCCGACTCGGGATGGCGAAGGGGTCGTCGTCGACTGTCATGCCGCGTTCACCCTCCTCTACGTCGGCTTCCGATTTAAGTACGGGGCCGGTACCGGTCGTGTGGCGGTGGCCGTCGGGGGTGGTCGATCACTGGACGCCGGCCCGGCCGGGTTCGTCGTCGACAGGCGGGGGTGCGCTATCGAGGACGAGTCGGACGACGCTGCCACCCCCTTCGGGGGCCTCGAAGACGACTTCCCCGCCGGAGTCGCGGGTGATCCAGGTGACCAGCCACAGCCCGAGGCCGCTGGCGTGATCCAGCGGTGTCTCGCTGCCGTTCCCGACGACGCGTCGCTCCTTCTCGGGGATACCCGGGCCGTCGTCGGCCACGGTCACGGTGACCGATCCGTCGTCGTCCGACACCGACACCGTGACCCGGGGGTCGTCGGTGTGTTCGATGCTGTTCTCGATGAGGTTCTCGACGGCCGTGTCGATCAGCGACGTGGCCTCGACCCAGGCGTGGTCCGGCAGGTCCGTCTCGATACGTGCGTCGGGATACTGCTCGCGGAACCGTTCGACCTGCGTCGCGAGCAACTCCCCGAGGTCGACGGGTTTGCGCGTCCGTTCGTGGTTGGCCAGCGTCCGCTCGATCTCGCGGGCCTTCTCGCTGAGGCTGTTGATCCCCTCGGCCCGATCGACGATGGTGTCGAGTTTCCCCTGCGTCGCGGCGTCCGAGCGGTCCCGCGCGATCAGTTCGGCGTTGGCCATGATGACGTGCATGCTGTTGCGCAGGTCGTGGCGCAGCGCCCGGTTGAGGACGGTCAACCGTCGTTCCCGTTCCTTGCGGTCGGTCACGTCGCGGAGGACGCCGACGGAGCCACGGAACTGGCCGTCCTCGTCCAGCAGGAGCGCGACGTGGTTCTCCCCGGGGATCGGATCCCCGTCGGCGGGTTCGAGGTCCATCTCGTAGATCCCCTTCTCCCGGTCGCCGGTCAGGAGGTCGCGGATCAGTTCGCGGCCCCGCTCGATGTCGCGTTCGTCCATACAGATCGAACAGTGTTCGCCCACCAGGTCGTCCTCGGGGAGCCCCATCACCTCGCTGGCCGTGTCGTTGAGGGCGACGAAGTAGCCGTCTTCGTCGATCGCATAGACGCTGTCGGGCACCGCGTTGAGCATCGTCTCGTACAGTTCCAGTTCGCGCTCCCGTTCCTTCCGGTCGGCGATGTCCCGGACGATCGCCATCTCGCCCGTCTCGCCCTGGTACTGGACGAACGTCGTGCTGACTTCCACGGGCACTCGCTCGCCGTCGAGCGTCACGAGTTCGATCTCGTAGCGGCCGGTGTCGTCGTCCCGGCGATCCGCTGCGTTGCGACGGACGATATCGTGGTCCTCCGGCGCGACCACGTCGAGCACCCCCATCCCTTCGATCTCCGCGCGGGTCCCACCCAGCAGGGCGGCCAGTTGCTCGTTGACGAACTCGAGTGTCAGGTCTCTCGCGATCGAGATCCCGTCGTTGGCCTCGGTCAACAGCGTGGAGTAGAGCTGTTCCTGCTCTTTCCGGTCGGAAATGTCCCGGACGATGCCCGCCGTCCCGCGGAACTGTCCGTCGTCGTCGGTCAGCGTGGCGAGGTGGACCTCACACGGGACCGTCTCGCCGTCCCCGTCGGGGAGGTCGAGCTCGACGGTCGCGCTGTCCCGGTCGGGGTCGGACCGGAGCTCCTCCAGAACCGCTCTCCCCCGGGCGTTCACCTCGTCGGGAACCATCTCCGTGGGATCTTTGCCGAGCAACTCCTCGGCCGACGAGCCGGTCCGGGACTCGTGGGCCTCGTTCGCGAACGTGAATCGGCCGTCCTCGTCGAGGGCGAACACAAGGTCGTCGACGGCCTCGACGATGGTCTCGTACATCCGGAGGTCCCGCTCGCGTTCCTCGCGCTCGGTCACGTCCCTGATACTGATCACCGTGCCACCGACGGCCGGGTCGTCGACGAAGCTCTGCCCTCTGGTTTCGACCCAGCGCCACCCACCGTCTTCGTGTTCAGCGCGGTAGACCGCGCTGACGGTCTCTCCGGGATTCGCCAGGCTGCTCGCCAGTCGGTCGAGCACGTCGTCACGGTCATCGGGGTGGATGAGCTCCGTCCCGCGCCGGCCGACCAGTTCCGACGGCCTGTACCCCAGGACCGACTCGATTCGGGGGCTGACGTACTGGATCGTCGCGTCGGGATCGACGATCGCGATTGCGTCGGTGGCCTGTTCGACCAGTTTCCGGTAGCGCCGCTGGGCCGTGCTGACGGTCTCGATGGCCGCGAGTACTCGCTCCCAGAGATCCGCCGCGTCGGCGATCGTTTCCGCCGGGAGGTACTCGTCGACGCCGGCCGAGACCGCTGCCCGGGCCAGGTCGTCGCCGCCCGACTCGGGGATCAGGACGAACGCCACGTCTTCGAATTGCTGTCTGACCGTCCGGCAGAGGTCGACGCCGCTCCCGTCGGGGAGCGTCGCTTCGCTGACCACACAGACGACGTCACCGATCCTGTCGGTCGCCTCGGTGACCGTCTCGACACGCTCTATGACCGAGGCGTCGCCGCTCTCCTCCCGCAACGACGCTGCCCGAGCGCTGTCGGTCCCCACGTACAGCACCACCCGACCGGGCCTCATGTGATGCTGAGACATATCGGTGTAGCGCACAAAAACCTGTGGCCGAGTTCGTCACCCGAAGCCCGCTGCCGGCGGTTCCGAGACGGACCGGCCAGCTACCCGAACAGGTCCTCGTGGCGCTGGGCGAGGTTCGTGTAGTCGCCGGAACTGTACGCCTCGAAGACGGCGTCGGGGTCGATGGTCGTCTCCGACAGCGGCGTGACCGTGGCCGGCATCCCGCGGACGAACGAGCGGGCCGGCACCTCGTACCCCTCCGGGACCACCGTGCCCGAGGCGACGATGCTCCCCTCGCCGATGACCGACTCCGTCACCGTGGAGTTGAACCCCACGAGCGCGCCGTCCTCGACGGCGGTGTCGTTGAGCACTGCGCCGTGGCCGACCATCACCTGCTCGCCGACCGTCGAGGCGTGGAGGACGGCGTTGTCCCCCACGTGGGACTGCGCGCCGACCCGGACCGGTCCCACGTCCCCGCGAAGGACGACGCCGGGCCAGACGCTGGCGTCCGCCGCGACCGTCACGTCCCCGACGACCGTCGCCTCGCGACTGACGCGTGCCGTCCCGTCGATTGCCGGTTCCTCCCCCTCGAACGCGTACTGGCGGGAGTCCATGGTGTGGGGTACGGTACTACTTCCCAAAACCGTTGGGCACCGAGCGATCAGTCGTCCTCGTCGTCGCCGGGCAAGCGGCGGATGGCTCGCATCCATCGCTGTTTGGCCGCCTGCTCGGGGTAGGCGACGGGATCCCACGCGATGTCCTCGTCCGTGCCGAGATGCTCCGGTTCCCGACCGGTCCGCCGTCGCCACACCCCCACACCACCCGCGATCAGCAAGGACGTGATCAGGATGGTGAGGGCGACGTTCGAGGGACCTCCTACCGGGGACACCTGAAATACCAGAACCGGGACGAGCGCGATCGCCGTGACCGCCCAGAGGAGATAGTAGAGGACTGCCCCGGAGATCTCGATACGCCCCATCTCTGTGTCGCCTTTCGACCGACGGACCGATAGGTCTTGTGACAGGAACCCGTCGTCGGCGGCCGAGAGACTCCCCGCCGTCGGAGACCGGACCATCTAAACCGTCGGGACGGGAATCCGCGCCCATGAGACTCGCACGCGCGGAGACGCCGGACGGGATCGTCGAAGGCGAATACGCCGACGGCGCGATCGAGACCGACGACGGCACCTACGAACTCGGCGAGGACGCGGACCTGCTCGCGCCCTGTGATCCCGACGCGCTGTTCTGTGTCGGGCGCAACTTCGGCGAGAAGGTCGACCAGATGGACTACGACATCCCCGACGTTCCGGACTGGTTCATCAAACCGCCCCACAGCCTCCACCCGCCCGAACGGCCCATCCCTTACCCCGAGTGGACTGAGGAGCTGACCTACGCCGGCGAACTCGCCGCCGTGATCGACGAGCCCTGTCACGACATCACAGAGGACGAGGTCGACGACGTGCTCCGGGGCTATACGATCCTCAACGACATGGACGCGCTGGATCAGGAGCGCCGGACAGCCCGCAAGGCCTTCGACGGCTCCGGGCCGCTCGGCCCCTGGATCGAGACCGACTACGAACCGGTGGGCAAGGAGATGGAGACCCACATCAACGGGGAGCGTCGCCAGCACGACAACACCGAGAACATGTTCAACAAGCCCCGCGAGACCGTCGCCTTCCTCAGCGAGCGCTACACCTTCCGCCCGGGCGACGTGATCTCCTTCGGCAGCCCCGCCAACCCTGGCCTCGTCGAACCCGGTGACGAGATCGAGATCCGCTACGAGGGCATCGGCACCCTCCGGAACACGATCGCCGAGAACCAGTAACGCCCGCTGCTATTCTTCGTCGTCGCCGATGTCGACCACCAGCGTCGGTCGGCCGACACGCTCGACGACGCGTTCGGTGACGCTACCGAGCGAGGCTACCCGGTCCCGGCCGGTCCGGCCGTGAGTGCCCATCGCGACCAGATCGGCGTCGATCTCCTCGGCGTAGCTCGTGATCTCGGTGTGGGGAATCCCTTCGCGGCGCTCGCGGACGATCTCGACGCCGGCGTTCGCGCCCGCGGTCTCGGCGGCGGAAAGCGCGGCATCGCCCTCCTCCTCCAGCGTGGCGATCACGTCGTCCTGGGTGTCCTCGTCGGCCGCGAGGTACAGTCTGCGGTCGACGACGTACAGCGCGTGGACCGTCGCGTCGTTGTCGGCCGCGATGTGGAGCGCGTGATCGAGCGTCTCGTCGGTGCCGGCGCTGCCGTCGGTCGGAACGAGTATCCGGTCGTACATATCTGGGCGGTTCTCCGGGCGCACACTTGAAACACACCCCCGATCCCCCACGCCGTGACCGGCGCATGACACAACGTCGCACAACGAACCAAGAGTTTACACTGTTAGCCC
Organism: Halorientalis sp. IM1011; assembly: GCF_001989615.1. NCBI lineage: Archaea > Methanobacteriati > Methanobacteriota > Halobacteria > Halobacteriales > Haloarculaceae > Halorientalis > Halorientalis sp. IM1011. The sequence continues at coordinate 2,582,137 of NZ_CP019067.1, forward strand.
GTGAGCAGCCATTTCTTCACGAAAGAACCACCAATTTTAGTAAGGAGGGTTACGACATGACGAATATGGTCGACAAAGACGACCTGCGAGAGCAGCTGATCGACGCCTTCGAAGGAGCAGACTACCCGGTCAACAGCCCGATGGACCTCGTTCCGGCCCTGCCGAACGGTCCGTCCACCACGTTCGAGTCCGGTGACTTCAGCATGACCGCCATGGAGCTCAACCAGAAGGGCGGCGGCGGGGACTTCCCCTACGACGACGTCGACTCGCTGGTCGGCGACATCATGGACGGCCTCGAAGACGAAGGCTACGTCTAACGCCGCGAACCGATCCCGTTTTTTCCTGACCCGACCGATCAGCGGCCGCTACGGTCGGTAGGCAGAACCCGTATCAACGTCCGACCCGTACCGGCTGGTATGTCACAGGACGCCGAGCGTGACCTGCCAGAGAGCGACGCGGAGTGGCGCGAGGTCCTCGACGACGAGGCCTACAAAATCCTCCGGGAGGCCGGTACCGAACCGAAGTTCAGCGGCGAGTACGTCGACAAGAAAGACGACGGTGCCTACGTCTGTGCGGGCTGTGGGACGGAACTGTTCGACTCGGAGACGAAATTCGAGTCGGGATCGGGGTGGCCGAGCTTCTACGACGCGGCGAAGGACAACATCGAGACCCGGGTGGACACCAGCCACGGGATGCGCCGGACGGAAGTCGTCTGTGCCACCTGTGAGGGCCACCTCGGCCACGTCTTCGAGGACGGGCCGGAGCCGACGGGCAAACGCTACTGCATCAATTCGGCTGCACTGGAGTTCGACCCGTCGGAGTAGTCGCCGCGAAACCTGTTGGAGCAGTATAGCTTATACGTGATGATGCATTGACCTGTCTCTGTGGTCGTCGCGGATCGGTCAGGGGATCGGGGGATGTCAGGGTTCGACGCAGTTACGGAGTGGGGAAGCGGTGCACGGGGGCGTATCGAGCGACTCGTATCGTCGACTCCGCGGGGCGGTCCCGCAGTCGTGGGTATCGTCGGCATCGGACTGTTTCTGGCCACCCTGCTGAACTTCTTCCGGGAACTCCAGCAGTTCGGGTTCGGGTTGCCACAGGTTGCGGCGGTCCTGTTCGGGGCCTGGCTGTCGGCCGTCGTCGTCTACGGTGCCCTCTACCTCTACGACAGCGAGTACACACCCGGTCAACGCTGGCTGGTCGCGGCCGCCTCGCTGGCCGGGGTCGTGTTCGTCTACCTCGTGATGTACGTCACCGTCTTCGTCCGCCCCTCGGTCGGGCTCCGAATCGGCGGCCCGACGCTCCAGTTGCTCGCCAGTGCCCACGCGGGCGCCGTCGCCGGCTATCTGATCGGCCTCCTCTACGTCAAAGCCCGGAACGACGCTCACCAGGCCCGGCAGGTCGGCCAGCAACTGGAGTTCATGCACTCGATCCTCCGTCACGACGTACTCAACAGCATGACGGTGGTGCGGGCCCGCGCCGAACACCTCGACCAGCAACTCGACGGGACCCACCGGGAGTCCCTGGACGCCATCCTGAACCAGACCGAGAGCGTCATCGACCTCTCACAGCGGGCCCGCGCGACGGTCGACGCGCTGGCGGCGAACGCCGACGTGACGCCCGAACCGGTCGACCTCTCGGCCGTGTTGCGCGAGGAGATCGCCACGGTCCGGTCGACCTACGACGCCCTGACCGTGACCGCCGACGTCTCCGACGACGTGGTGGTCCGGGCCGACGACATGTTGCCCGCCGTCTTCGGCAACCTGCTCTCCAACGCCGTCCAGCACAACGACGCCGACGACCCGCGCATCCACGTCACCGTCCGGGCCGGCGCCGAGTCCGTCGAGGTCCGCATCAGCGACAACGGTCCCGGAATCGCCGACGACGAGAAGGAGGTCATCTTCGAGCAGGGCCACAGTTCCAGCGGCGGCGGGTTCGGCCTCTTTTTCGTCCGCACGATGCTGGACCACTACGGCGGGTCGATCCACGTCGAGGACAACCAGCCGCGGGGCTCCGTGTTCGTCGTCTCCCTCCCGCGGGCCGAACGGGAGCAGACATCCGCCTTCGCCGGCGTCGGCGTCTGAGCGCCGGACAAACTGTCGGATTCGCTTGACAAGCTTTAGGCCACAGTCTCCCGTCTGTTCGGACTCGTGAGATCCGACCCGTGTCCGAGACGCTCCTGACCGTCCTCCCGCTGGCCGTCGTGATGGTAGCCGGCCCCCAGTTCCTGAGCGCCGTCTTTCTCGCCACGAGTCACCACTGGCGGCGGGCCTCGCTCGCGTACCTGCTGGGGGCGACGGTGTCGATCTCGCTCGTGGTCTCGGCTGTCTACGCGACCGGCATCGGCATCGCCGGCCGGACCCAGTCGCGGCCCCTCCTCGAGGTCGTCGTCGTCGCCATTCTCGCCGCGATGGGCTACGTCTTCTGGACTCGCGAGACGGCCGACCCCCCGACCTGGATGAGCCACCTGGAGACGGCGACGCCCCGCTTCGCCTTCCGGCTGGGCTTCCTGTTGCTCGGATTCTTCCCGACGGATATCTTGACCTCGGCGGCCGTCGGCTCCTATCTCGCGGCCGAGGGGCGGCCCGTGACGGACGCGCTCGCGTTCGTCGCCGCCACTCTCCTGTTGCTCGCGCTCCCCCCGCTGTCCGTCCTCGTGCTGGGCGAGCGGGCCGACCGTCTGCTGCCCGCGGTCCGGAACTGGATGACGACCAACGCGTGGCTGGTCAACGAGATCGTCCTCCTCGTGTTCCTGGTCCTCGCACTCACCTGAGAGACGGATCGGGTCGCGGCGGCCGGTGCTATCGCTCGGCGGGTAGCGTCGAAAGAAATCGAAGTGGGCTGTGTCGCTCGAAGCGACGGTACGAAACGAGTTACGTCCGAACGACGTTCGACGCGCGCGGGCCCTTCTCGGCCTGCTCGATGTCGAACTCGATCTCGGTCCCCTCGGTGAGGTCCTCGCCGCCAACGTCCTCCATGTGGAAGAAAACGTCCTCGTCCGCGTCCTCTGTGTCAATAAAGCCGTAACCGCCCGTGTCGTTGAAGAAATCAACCTTACCGTTTGCCATTGCGAATAGACGAACGCCGACTACACGGTTAAGCCTTCCGTATACGTTTTCTCGATCGGCGAAAATCTATACGAACGTGCTGCAGAACGCGAGAAATCTGGAACTACGGCCACGTACGGTCGGTTCTGTCGCGTCTGGTGTCCGATCCGTCACGAAATGGGGGATATTTAACGGTCTCGGCAGTTCCCGGTGGCCGCTGGCTTCGATCACCGTCACGCGCTCAGCCGTGTGGTACGTGCTATCGAATCTTCCGGATCACTTTACCGTCTTCGGCTCGTATTAAAGGTGTGAGTGAAGAAACAGGGCGACGGAATCTCCGGATGCCCAACGACGACGAGCTGTTCGCGGTCGTGACCGAACACAACGGTGGGAACCACGTCCGCGTGCAGTGTGAAGACGGCGAAAACCGAATGGGCCGGATCCCCGGCCGCATGAAATACCGGACCTGGATCAGCGAGGGCGACGTGGTACTCGTCGAACCCTGGGACTGGCAGGACGAGAAGGCGAACATCGAGTGGCGGTACGACGGGCAGGACGCCGATCAGCTCCGCGCCGAAGGCCACATCGACTAATTCCCTTATCCGATCTCGATAGCTGCGTCGCCGAGATACATCTTCACACCGTCGCGGCTGTGTTCCTGGTCGCTCCGACGAGGCTATACGTGTCCGCGCTCGTTGTCCTCTGTGGATTCTCACGACGTTCGCCGAGAGTGGGCCGGCCGGTCCGGCGAGTATTCCCCGGAGTATTACGCCCACTACGGTCCGGACAAGAGAAGCGAGTCGCTGCGCGCGACCTTCGCGGAGCACCTCGACCCGGACGCCCGCGTGCTGGAACTGGGCTGTAGTTCCGGCCGCCACCTCGCGCACCTCCTCGATCACGGCTTCGAGAACCTCGAGGGCATCGAGATCAACGCCGACGCGTTCGAGACCATGGAGGACGCCTACCCGGACCTCGCGGCCGCGGGCACCTTCTACTGCGACGCCATCGAGAACGTCGTCGAGGACTTCGAGGACGACCGCTTCGACGCCGTCTTCTCCGTCGAGACGCTCCAGCACATCCATCCCGACGCCGACTGGGTGTTCGCCGAACTCGCCCGGATCACCAGCAGCCTCCTCGTCACGATCGAGAACGAGGGCGACGAGGGGGACGAGAATGGGGACGTGAACTACGTCCACGACGACTTCCCGCTGTACTATCGGGACTGGAACCGGGTGTTCACCGACCTCGGGTTCGACCAGATCGACGTCGAACACGGCGAGCGCGACACCGTCCGGACGTTCCGCGTGCCGGAGTCGGTCGATCGCTGAGCGGTCGGCCCGCTCGGTCGCTACTCGTCGGTGCTCCCGCTCTCCGAGAGATCGCTCCCTTCACGCTCGTCCAGTGCGTCGAGGTCCCGCTGGTCGTTGAACTCGTCTTCGGGTCCCGCCTGGCCAGTCAGTTCCCCGTAGAGTGCCTCGCGGGCCTCCGCCGCGGACTCGAAGCGCTCGTCGACGAGTCGGTCGAAGACGCTGCCGAGGCTCTCGGTCTCGTTGGGGAGATCCAGTTGCTGATCCGCGTACTCGGTGGCCAGTTCCTCGCTCGTGACCGGGTACTTCTGCTCGCCGAGCAGTTCGGCCGCCTCGTTCAGCATGTCCTCGACGCTCTCGCTCCGGTCGTGCTGGCGGTGTCGTGCGTTCTCGCTCACGCTGTCGTGGTCGGGCTGTTCGTCGGCCATCGCGCGCGGTACGGGACCCAACCGGAAAAGGCGTGTGCGGACTCTCCACTGGCTGACGGGAGTACGGACGGCTTACCCGACACCGACGTTCGTGGGACTCCCCGATCTATCGTCCGTCAGTCGTCGCTGTCCGTCCCGGATTCGTCGATATCGAGCTCGGCCGTGTCCTCACCCACGAGCGCGATGTGGCCGTAGTTGAGTCCCGCGACGAACACCGAGCCACCGACGACGTTCCCGACGGTCGTCACGAGGAGAAAGCGGCCGAACTCCACGAGGGTGACGCCGGTGCCGAGGAACGCGGCCCCGAGTACCTCCGTTGTCCCGAGGATCGCGTGGTGGAACGGCCCGAAGCCGATGGTACTCGTAACGACGAGGATGATCAGTATCTGGCCGACGGTGTCCCGACTCGCTGCGACCAGCCACGTCGTCAACCCCATCAACCAGCCGGCGACGACACCCGAGAGGAGGATCGCCCACGACGAGTTGGCGAGCAGCGACCGTGCGAGACTGTCGAACGCCGACGCGGCGACGATGTCGAGTGCCGGACCGAGGACTGCGATGAGGCCGGCGAACAGCGCACAGCCGACGAGGTTGCCGACGTAGACGACCCCCCACAGCCGACCCAGTTGCCGGAGACTCGTTCGACCGTCCAGCAGGGGCAACACGGCCAGCGTCGTGTGTGCTGTGAACAGTTCCGTCTGCCCGAGGACGACGAAGAGGAACGCGATCGAGGAGGCCGCCGCGAGCACGAACCGCTCGACGAACACCGAGGGAAAGGTCGGCGAGAACGTCAGCACCATGCCCATGAACAGCGCCCCGAAGCTGAGGTTCAGCCCGGCCGAGAGCCCGGAGACGAGCAGTCCCTTACTGGGCCGGTCGAGTTCCCGAACGGCGTTTTCCATCTCCCGTTCGAGGATGTTGCTGTAGGAGAGCGATCCTCCGGACGGCTCGTCGGAACTATCACTCACGATCGAAATCCCCCTATATCGGGCCGGTACTGGTCCCCCTTCGGACCGTCGGTATATCGACGGTCCGCAAAAAGGTATGGGAGGAATATCGGCCTCGGCACTCATAGGGTTCGTCACGGCCGGGTCGTCAGGCCGGCTCGGAACCGCACGATCGTCATCGGCCGATTCGACGTAGACGGACCGGCCCCAAGTCGGTTTCTCTTATACTGCCGGACAGAAGCTCGTACCCGTCAGCGGCCGTGTCGGCGGGAACCTATCGCTACCCTCGTTCTCGATACACGCCGGTTGCGACATGGTCTGTCCGACAGTATCAGGCGATGTCCCAGCGGTCGGCGGTGACGCCGTCGACGCCGGCGGCCCGCAGGTCGGCGATCTCCTCGGAGGTCTTGGCGGCCTTCCAGGCGATCACGTTCAGCCCTTGGCCGTGGGCCCGCTCGACCACGTCGGTGTCGATACAGAGGTCGTAGTGGGGGTGGACGGCGTCACAGCCCATCTCGACTGCGGTCTGCAGGTTCGCGGTCGGGTCTTCGGCGAACAGATACCCGGTCTGGACGGACCAGTCGAGGTTCAGGACCGATTCGAGTGCGGCGGGCTGGAACGACGAGATGGCCGCGTCGACGCTGTGGTCGGCGAGTACTTCGCGCACGTCTGCGGCGAGGCCGGTCTCTTTGAGTTCCAGTTGCGCGCCGACGCCCGGCGGGACCGCGTCGAGGACGGCCCCGAGGCGGGGGATCGGTTCGCCCGAGCCGGCCACGTCGAGCGCGCGGAGTTCGGCGAGGGTGAGGTCGGCGACGCGACCCGTCCCGTCGGTCAATTCGTCGACGTACTCGTCGTGGAAGACGACGAGTTCACCGGAGCCACAGCGGCGCACGTCGACTTCGACCGCGTCGACGTATCGACCGGCGCGTTCGACCGCAGCGACGGTATTTTCCGGACACTGATCGGCGCATCCCCGGTGACCGATGATCTCCATCACCCGAGGCAAGGGATAGGACGAGGTTAACTGTGTCGCAAGCCGCGCCACCCGGTGGTAGTCGTCGGCTGTGTATTTCGGTCCCGACAGGGCCGCTATCGCGGAGTAAGTGCCGATGAAGGGGTGTATTCGGATGCTACCATCACGTTCCGACGTCGAGTTCGTCGGACGGGTTCAGGGGGAGTTTGCTCCGCGCTGCGATCCGGTCTCTGGGATAGTTGATCTCGATGTGGTGGGTGGGCGGGATGGTCACGGCCTGGGTCGGGACGGTGGTGTAGAGTCCGGGGTACCACTCCCGTCGATTGGCGGCGAGCCAGTCCCGTGCGGCGCGGAGGTTCGACCGGTCGAGCACGCCCACACCCGCGTGCTGGCGGCCGGTAATGAGACCGTAGTCCGTGACGCGGTCGCGGTCGTCACACCGGATCGCAGTCGCTTCGGCCTGTCTCCCCGGGAGGCAGGCGACGACGTTGCGTTCGTCCGTGGCTGCGTTGCGCGCACACAGGCGACCGACGGCGCTCTCGGTCACGATCACGTCGCCGTTGACCACGAGCACGTCGTCGTCGATACGCTGGAGGCCGCGGCGGAGCGACTCGGCGTTCTCGTAGTCGGCCCAGTCCTCCAGCACGACCGTGCGAGCGTCCCCCACCTCGTCGCGAACGTTCTCGTAAGCGTGGCCTAACACGACCGTGACGGCGTCCGTGTGGGGGTCGATGGCCTCCCGCTGGCGCTCGTACAGCGTCCGCCCCGCCAGATCCATGAACGCCTTCGGCACGTCCGCGGTCGCGCCGCCCATTCGGCTGCCTTCGCCGGCCGCGAGGATCACTGCGTGCATGCGACCACCTCCTGGGCCGCCCGCTCGCCGGCACGACCGTCCATCGGTATCCCCAGGTCCGTCACCGTCTCATCGACCCGCTTTGCGACCTCCCGTGGGTATCCCTCCTCGTACACCCGTTCGACGGTCGATAGCGCGAGGTCGTCGGTCTGGACGCCCACCGCCGGAATCTCGTGGTCGGCGGCGGTGGCGGTCAACTGGATCAGTGGCCGGCCCGTGTGGAGCCACTCGGTGACGACGCCCGAGCAGTCCGAGAGCAACACGTCGGCCCACAGCAGGCTCTCCCGGGGCGTCGACGCGTCGTCGAAGGTGACGTTCGGCAACTCCTCGATCCGGTCGCGACAGCGCTCGGTCACCGAGCGGCCCGGTTCCTCGACCCGGTCCATCGGGTGGGGGCGAAAGCGCAAGGCGAAGTCGGAACCCGCGAACGTGTCGAGCACGGCCTCGGCGGTCTCGAGATAACAGCCGCCGCCGTAGTTGTGGTTGGTCGGCGCGTACAGCACCCGTCGCTTCCGGGGCGGGTCGCTGTCGACGAGGGCGTCCGCTTCCGGGATGCCGACCGTCGCGACTCGGACCGATTCGGGGAATCCCTCTCGATACCGGTCGGCCCACCGGTCGCCGGGGGCCAGCGCGACGGTCAGCGTGTCAGCGAGATCCCGGGTCGTGGTGGCTGTCTCGCCGCGTCCCAGTGACGCCCCGTGGCGGAGATGAACCACCGGATACCGCTCGTGGTAGGTCGGTTCGTCGTCGAGGACGGCCGACTCGAAGCGGTGGTTCTTGACGATCACGTCGGGGTCGATCTCGTCGATCGCTGCGTCGAGGGCGGCCGCCGAGTCGATCGGTCGGTGATCGGGAAGTGGGTCCTCGTCGCTCGCAGCGGCACCCAGAGGCAACACCGCGGACTCCTCGGGGACGTGTGTGTCGATCGCGGCGAACGTTTTCCGCATGAACTGCCGGTCGAATGTGTACAGAACGTTGACCATGGTACGATTGATACCGCGGATACCTGTCTGTCGATGCCACCGCCGTAGCCGGACGTACGGAAACTCAATCTACATATGCTACCATAGTCATTAATTTTTTCGCGTGACTAATAGACGAATGAACACTACAACGCGGGAACCGAACGGTACCGAGGCGATAACCGATCCGTGACCGATCAGTCCGCGATCCGTTCGCGAGCGGCGGCGACCAGGAGGGGGAGGGTGATCGTCGCGTCGGCGTAGACGGAGGCGTTGCGGGCGGCTGTCTCCAGTTTCCCCCACGACCGGGCCTCCTCCAGGGTGGCCCCCGAGAGGCCGCCGGTCTGGGGCGGGTCCATCGTCAACTGGACCGCCAGGTCGTAGGCCTCGGGCGCGACGAGCATCGTCTGGAGGACGTAGTTCTTCGGGACGCCGCCGCCGACGACCAGTGCGCCCGTCCGGTCTGCGTCGAAGGCCTGGTCGGTGAGCGTGTCCATGTCCGACAGCGCGTCCAGGGTGAAGTCGGAGGTCTGGTTGTACATCCACGCTTGCAGGCCCAGCACGGAGTCCTGTACCGCCGGACAGTAGATCGGCACGTCGGACTCGTAGGCCGCGGCGGCGATGCCGGGATCCTCGTCGATCCCTTCGCGCTCGTTGACCGCGGCGTTGGCCTCGCCCAACTTCTCGGTCAGTCGCTGGATGCCGACGGTTCCCTCCTCGGCCAGCGGCGGGAACACCTCCTCGCGGAGATGTGACTCGAACAGGGCGAAGTGCTCCTGTGGGAGATAGACGTTGTAGATCCGATCGACGCCCTCCTCACGCAGTTGCTCGTCGTGTTCGCGCTCGTGCTCTTCGTCCGGCACGTGGCCGTGGTGGTGTTTGCCGCCGATCCCTTCGATGGTGTCGTGGGTGAGGTTCGCACCGGTGGTCACCAGCGCGTCGACGTGGCCGTCCCGGATCAGGTCCGCGACGATCCGACGCATCCCGCTGGGGACCATCGCGCCCGCAAGCCCCATCATCACGGTCACGTCGTCGCCGAGCATCTCGGCGTAGATGTCGACGGCCTCGTGGAGGTCCGCCGCACCGACGCCCGCCTCGCCGTACTCCTCGGCCAGTTCGCCCACCGTCATCCCCGCCCGCGCCTCGGCGTGACCGATGGGATCGTGGTGGAACGCTTCCCGCGGTGGCTGTTCGTGCGCTCCGTCGGCGTCGCCGCTCTCGTCGTCGCTCATTGGGCCTCACTGGCCGCCGAACGCGCTAAAAGTCCGCGATTGTCGCCGACCGGCAGGCCGGATCGTGCGTCGGCGGTCGACACCGCCCTACCCTCCCGGACGCAGGAGCGGACGAATCGCCGTTTCCTATCACCGATTGTGACAGAAAATAAACTTATATCGCGTCGCGTCCGAGTGAGCGTATGGCCGAGACCGTCACCGAGTACGAACATCTCGCCGCGAAGAAACGCCAGCGCCGGGGCAACGCCGAACTGGCGACGGTGACCGACGTGGCCGTCGGCCGCGAGCGCGTGGTCCTGACTGCCACATTCGAGTGGGCTCCCGATCCCGTACGCCTCTCCTACGACCTCGACGCCGACCGGGACGTGCTGAAACTCGAACGGCTGACCGAGACGGCTGGCTTCGACTTCGAGCAGGTCGCCTTCCTCGAAGGTGAGTCGATCGAGTTGACCTACACCGGCGACGAGTGGGTCCCGAGCGCCCACCGGGCGCAGATCGAGGGCGCGGGCTCGGCCTCCGAGACCTTCCGGACCGAGTTGCGCCTGCTGACCCGCGAACTCGCCCGCGCACCCAACCTCCCGCGCCGAGGGATCGAGGCGATGCGGACCGCGTCGACCCGCCAGCTCGTCGTCGGCGTGATCCTCGTCAAGAAGTTGCTGATCGCCGGCCTGCTGGTCTGGCTCCTCGTCTGAGTCCGCTAGTTCGTCGTGACGACCTCCAGCACGTCACGGTGATCGAGTTCCGTGTCGGCCCCGACCTGCCGGCCCGAGCGGGCGTCGATCCCGTGGAGGAATCCGTCGCCGATATCGGAGTGGAGGAAGTAGGCGAACTCCTCGGCGGTCGCGCGCTCGGGCAGGACGAAACAGTCCTGCAGGAACTCGCCGTTATCGCGGGGACTGCCGTCGCCCGGGAAGATCGCCTTCGCGCCGAACTCCTCGAACAGCGCCGTCTCCAGCGCTGTCTGGACGCCGGTCCCCTCGAACTCCTCGACGAATCCACGGATCTGTTCGAGACCGGCGGCCTGCTCGTCGCTCACGTCGCCGACGAGCTCGAAGTCGGCCGCCCCGGGGCGGTACTCGACCGCGCCGCCCTCGTCGGCGGTCTTCAGCGCCTTCTCGGCGTGGGCCGACACCGGAACCACCGTCAGGTGGTCGTAGTCGGGATCGGTCGTGATTTCCTCGTAGTTGTCCTGCGCGGCGGGCGTGTCCATCTTGTTCGCCGCGATCACCATCGGCTTGGTCCGCTTGCGGATCTCGCGAGCCAGTTCCTCTCTGTCTTCCTCGTCCCACGCGTCGGGATCGAGTTCCAGATCCAGCGAGAGGATCACCTGCTTGATCTCGTCCTCGTTCGTTCGGAAGGCGCTCATCTGCTCGGCCAGTTCGACCTCGATGTCCCCGTCCTCGCCGTGATAGCCCGAGCGGTAGCGCTCGATGCCCTTCTCAAGGACGTCGAGATACCACATGTCGAGTTCGTTCTCGAGGAAGTCGATGTCCTCTCGCGGGTCGTGATCCTCCGTCGGTTCGCCCTCGATGTCCGTCTCGCCCGAGAAGTCCACGACGTGGACCAGCACGTCCGCCTCGTTCAGATCTGTGAGGAACTGGTTACCCAGCCCGCGCCCTTCGTGGGCCCCCGGGACGAGGCCAGCCACGTCGACCAGTTTGACGGGGACGTAGCGAGTCCCTTCCCGGCAGTAACCGTGGTTGGGCGTACACTCGTGGCCGAACTCAGGGGCCGCACACTCCACCCGGACGTAGGCCTCCCCCACGCTCGGGTCGATGGTCGTGAACGGGTAGGCCCCCTCGGGCACGTCGTTCATCGTCGCCGCGTTGAAAAACGTCGACTTCCCCACGGAGGGCTTGCCGACGAGACCGATCCGATAACTCATTACCTCCCGTACTATCGAGCCGCGCTAAATGGTTTTGAATTTGATAGGTTGTGCGTGAGAATCACTCGCAGTCGTCGAATCGGAACTCACGGCGGAACCTGGACCGGCAACTACGACTCGACCGAGGCCCCGACCGCGTCGGCGATCGCCTGGAGGTCGGCCTTCCGGAACGTGGAGTCGTCCGCCGTCTCCGACGACTCCGCGATGCCGACCTCTGCCCGGATCCGTCGGCGCATCCGCGTGGTCGACGGCCGCTCCGTCTCGTCGACATCGACGTCGAGCGCCTCACAGATGGCCTGTAACTCCTCCTTCGTGAACGACGCGTCGACCTCCCGTTCGAAGCGACCTGTCGTCACTCGAATCGCGTTCTGAATCTCGTGGACGGTCGGACTCATGTGTGTCTCCTCTCCTGGCGCGTCCCTCAAGCTTCCTACTCGGTCGCACTGAAACGGTGAGACGTTCCGGAGTGGACCCAGTGTGGGGGAGTCGATCCTACGCGGTCGAGGGGTCCTCGACGTCCGAGAGGTAGGCCGTGAGGTCCGTCGTCGAGAGCATTCCGATGACGCCTTCCTCGTCGTCGACGACGGGGAGGTGCTGGATATCGAACGTGATCATCTTGTCCGCGGCGTCGCGGATGGAGTCCTGTGCGTCGACGGTGACGACCTGATCGCTCATGTACGTCTCGACGGTCGTGTTCGCCTTCGGCTGGCTCTTGGCGACGATGCGGACGAAGTCTGTACTCGTGAGAATACCCTTCAACTGATTGTGAGTGTCGACGACGACGAGCGAGCCGATCTGCTTTTCCAGCAGGATGTCGGCAGCCTCCTCGACCAGCGTGTCCGGCGAAACGGTAACCGTACCCGACGACATCAGGCGCGCGACGAAAATATCGTCCATACCCTTACCCTGGGCGGTCAGCCTGTAATGTCTATTGGTACCCCGACGACCGAACGTCGAGTTCTCGCGACGTTGCGGTACTCGCTACGAACGCCCCCGAGATGATTCGTTTCAGTTCTTCGACCCACTGATCAGGCTCACAGCCCCGTCGGATGATCGACGAACGTCGTCTCGAGGCCCCACGATTCGGCCAGTTCCGCCAGATTCCGGACCCCGACGGTCTCGGTGCCGTAGTGCCCGCCCAGGACGACGGTGATCCCGGCCTCACGAGCCTCGTGGTACACCTGCTGTTTGCCTTCGCCCGTGACGAGGGCATCGGCACCCGCGTCGACGGCCTCGTCCAGCCAGTCGACGCCGCTGCCGGTGACGATCGCTATCTCTTCGATCTCGTCAGGTCCGAAGTCGAGCACCTGCACGCCCTGCCCGCCGTGATCGAGTTCCGCGGTCAGCAGGTCCCGCAGTTCCTCGGCGGTGAACGACTCGACCGCAGTTCCGCGCTGGCCGACGTACTCCGGTCCCATCTCGCCGAACGGTTCCCGCTCGTCGAGGTCGAGCAGGTCGGCCACCCCGGCGGCGTTGCCCAGTTCCTGGTGGCCGTCTAGCGGCAGGTGCGAGACGTACAGCGGCAGGTCGTGTTCGTAGTGTGGTTCGAGTCTGTCGTAGAACCGGCCAGTGACGCGCTCGACGCTGCCGAAGACGTAGCCGTGGTGGGTCACGAGCATATCCGCGCCCGCCTCGACGGCGGCCTCGGCGGTCGCCGCCGCGGCGTCGACCGCGAACGCGACGTGGTCGATCTCCCCTTCGACCGACCCGACCTGAAGTCCGTTGGGGCTGGCGTCGAGGTCGGCGTACGCGTCGGTCCGCAACTCCTCGTCCAGTCGCGCGCAGAAGTCGCTGCAGTCCATACCCGCCCTTCGCGGCCCCGGGTGGTAGTGGTTACGTCACGGTCGTCGCCCGCTCACTCCTCGGAGCGGACGAGTTTCCCCTTCTGCTCGCCGACGTAGCCCTCGCTGACCAGCGCGTCGAGCACGTCTTCACAGTCCTGCTGGGGGATGGCGTAGGCGTTCGACGCCACGACCTCGATCTCCTCGCGCTCGACCGGGAACTCGCGGTTCTGGAGCAGCTTGATGACCTTCTGGGCCGCCGGCGTCGAGAGGAGCGACGGCTGATCTGTTCCCTCCGACCCGTCGCTCTCGTCCCTGTCCGTTTCCTCGGCCGTCTCCGCGTCTGTTGCCATCTCCGCCTCGTCGTCAGGACTGGTTTCGGCTTCGCCCGATTCGGATTCGACGGTCTCCGATCCCTCGGACGCGTCGGGTTCGCCTTCATCCGCGACTGTTCCGGGTTCGCTCCCGTTCGGCACTGCGTCTTCCGCCTCGCCCTCCCGCTCGTCCTCGCCATCTGCTACTGCAGTCGCCTCACCTGTGGGTTCGACGGCGTAGGCGGGGCCCTCGTCATCGTCGCTCCCCAGGTCGGCCGTCGGGTCCTCGTGGTCGGCCGAAAGCGGCGACGGCTCGGGGCCGGCGGCGAGGGGTGTGGCGGTCCGTTCGGCACCGTCGGCGGCCGACAGCGCCACGTCGAGCACTTTCGAGAGCTTCCGGCGACAGACCGGGCAGAGGTCGACCGTCGGCCGCTCGTCGGTCCCGGCGTCCTCCGGAACCACCGGATAGGGGTCGATCTGTGCGTCGAGCGCTGTGCCGCAGAAGTAACAGGACGCGAACTCTGACATGCTCGGGACCCACTCGCGCCACCGTCTAAAAGCTATCCGCCGGCCGATCGCTCCCCCTCACTCGCCGGCGGCGTGGGCGAACACGAACGCCCGCACCAACTTCGCCCCCAGCGTCGCCGCCTGCCCGTCGTCGCGGTCGTTGACCTCCACCACGTCGAACCCCTCGGCGTGGGGTGCGACCGCCCGCACCGCGTCGTGCATCTCTGTGGGGTCGAGTCCGAACGGTTCGAGCGTCCCGGTCCCGGGCGCGAAGCCCGGATCCGCTGCGTCGATGTCCACACTCAGGTAGGTCTCTCCATCCCGCACTGCGGCGGGCGGCTCCCAGTCGGAGACCTCGGCGGGCGGAACGACGGTCACGTCGGCATCAGCGGCGCGGTCCCACTCCGCTTCGCTGCCGGTGCGAGCCCCCAGCACGATCGCCTCGTCGGCCACCGACAGCGCGTGGTGGGTGACGGTCGCGTGACTCAGCGGGTTGTTCGCGTAGGACTCGCGCAGATCGAGGTGGGCGTCGAGACAGACGAAGACGTCCGGGTCGACGGCACGGACGCCCGCGACGGTGACGGTGTGTTCCCCGCCGATGGTCAGCGGGACAGCGCCCTCATCGCGCACGTCCTCGAGTGTTCCGCGGAGGAAGTCGAGATACTCGCTCGTGTCGTCGGTCGGACCGATGTCGCCGTGGTCGTGGACGGCGAGGTCCGTGAACCGCTGGTCGGTGTGGTGATCGTAGTCGTCGAAGGATTCGGCGAAGTGGCGGACGCGGCGCGGGCCGAACCGGGTGCCGGGCTGGAACGTCGTCGAGGCGTCCAGCGGCGCGCCGACGACGACGTATGCGGCGTCGCTCCGGTGGGCCCGAGCGCCGGGAAACATTAGCTACGGACGATCTTGCGCTGTTCTTCGTACTCCAGATACTCGATGTCGTCGTCGGGCGAGAGATCCACATCTCCGGGGACCTTCATCGTGATCGTGTCGTAGGTGTCGAGGTCCATGACCTGCGCCACGTCGTCGCTCTCGACGTTGACGACCTGACCCTGCTTGCGCTCGATTATCGGGACCCAGATCTTCGCGTCGACGGGCTGTGAGAGGCTACGCTTCTTGCCGTCGAAGACTCCTTCACCCTCGACGCGGGCCTTCGCGCTCCCGTGTTTGCCCGGCTTGGCCGTGCTGTAGGAGTTAATCTTGCAGGGCGTGTCGTCCATCATTACGTAACTCCCCTCGTCGAGTTCGCGAACCTCGGTCTGCTGTCTTGCCATGTCCCGCGGTATTCAGTGTACGAGTATAAACGGTTTGGAAGCGACCCGTCCCGTCCAGCGGCTCTCAGTGCAACACGACGCCCTCGAACGCACCGGATAGCACCGTCTCCCCCTCGACCGTACACTCGATGTCGGCCGCCACCTCGTCGCGCTCTTCACCCGCCGCCACGTCGGTCAGTTCGACCCGGCAGTGCACTTCCTGCCCGGTGTATACCGGCCGCCGGAAGTCGAACTCCATGTGGCTCGCCAGCACCTCCAGGTCGCCGCCGATCTTCGTCGGCATCGTCGCGGTCAGGAGACCGTGAACCATCAATCGTCCGTCCTCGTCGTGTTCGAGGTGGCGCGGCTGGCGATCCTCCGAGAGGTCGGCGAACTCGCGAACGTCCGACTCCGTGAAGGTGCGCTCGTAGGTGACGACTTCGCCCTCGGCGATGGCTGGCATGTCCCCGAGAACTGGCCCGTAATCCGTAGCCCTTTCGCCGGTCAGGACTCGACGTCCTCACTGTCGCCGGCCGTCACGTCGATGTCGGTCCCGCCCTCGTCGCCGCTCCCGTCCTCTACTGCGACTGGGGTCGCGTCCGACCGGTCGGCATCCTCGTCCGCATCTCCGCTCCCCTCGTCTCCCTCCTCCCCGTCGGGGCCGAACCCGGCGCCGAG
Organism: Halorientalis sp. IM1011; assembly: GCF_001989615.1. Taxonomy (NCBI): domain Archaea; kingdom Methanobacteriati; phylum Methanobacteriota; class Halobacteria; order Halobacteriales; family Haloarculaceae; genus Halorientalis; species Halorientalis sp. IM1011. The sequence continues at coordinate 2,598,301 of NZ_CP019067.1, forward strand.
ACCGATCTCGCCGACCGCGGAGCCCTCGTCGCCGAGTCCCTCCTGGCGTTCGCGCATGCTCTGGCGGGTGAACTGGGGCTGGGCGCGGATGCCGCGCTTGCTCCGGAACGACCAGTACAGCAGGCCCGCCACGAGTACCGTCGCACCGCCGGCCACACCGGCGGCTTCGACGGTGCTGAACGCGTACAGGACCGCGGTCGAGACGATGCCGGCCGACAGGGCCATTCCGTAGACCAGTCGCCTGGCCAGCGTCGCCAGCAACCCGTCGGAGTCCTCGATGTCGGCGTTGACCCGCAGGTCGTCCCGGTCGATCCGGTCGAGCGTCCGCTCCAGTTTCGGCGGCGTCCGGATCGCCGACTGGGCCGCCTGCTGGACCTCGTCTGCCCGATCCGTCACGAACTGCCGGACGCCCGCCTCGACGTAGCCCTGATCGCCCAGGTAGTCGGTCGCGACGGCGATGAAGTCGAAGTCGGGGTCGAGCGTGACACAGACGCCTTCGACGACTGTCGCCACGCGCAGGACAAGCGCGAGGTTGGCGGGCAGGCGCAGCGGGAACTCGTAGATGGTGTCCTCGACCTGCTGGACGATCTGCTGGACGCGGTACTGCTCGATGTCCTCGCCGCGGGCGTCGGCGATGGCCAGTTCCATCACCTCGCCCATCACCTCGCGGTCGGCGTCCGGTTTCAGCGTCCCCATCTCGATGAGCGTGTCGAGGATGGCGTCGGTGTCCTGCTCGGCGACGGCCATGTAGAAGTCGACGATCTTCTCCTGGATGAACGCGTCCACGTACCCCGACATACCGAAGTCGTAGAACACGAGCGTCCCGTCGTCCTGCACCGCGAGATTCCCCGGATGGGGGTCGGCGTGGAACACGCCGTCCTCGACGATCATCTGGAGGTAGACCCGCTGGAGCGTCTCGGCGACCGCCGTCCGGTCGACGCCGAGGTCGTCCAGTTCCCGGATGTTCGAGATCTTGGTCCCCTCGACGTACTCCATCGTGAGGACCCGTCCCGTCGAGCGGGACCGGTCCACGTCCGGGATGCGGACTCGCCGATCGTCGGCGAAGTTCTCGCTGATCTCTTCGAGCATCCGGCGTTCCCGGCCGTAGTCCATCTCCTGGCGGATCGTCTTGGCGAACTCGTCGGCCAGCGTCTCCAGCGAGAACGACCGCGTCTCGTCGACGAACCGCATGATGATCGGCAGCGACCACCGGATCACCCGCAGGTCGGCCTCCACGAGGTCCTCGACGCCCGGCCGGCGCACCTTCACCGCGACGGGGCCGTTCTCGGTCTCGGCGTAGTACACCTGCCCGAGACTCGCGCCGCTGATCGACTCGGTGTCGAAGTTCTCGAAGTTCTCCTCGACCGGCCCCAGTTCGCCTTCGAGGACCTGCTTGGCCTCGGCCCACGGAGCCGGGGGGACCTCGTCCTGCAGTTTGGTGAACTCGTCGATGTACTCGGGGGGCAGGACGTCCGGCCGGGTCGAGAGCAGTTGGCCGAGTTTGATGAAGGTCGGGCCCAGCGTCAACAGCGAGTCGAGCAGGGCCGCAGCTCGCTCCCGGCGCTGTTCGGCCGAGACCTGCCGGGAACTGCCGAAGAGCAGGAACCGGTTACGGTCGCGGGCGTAGGCGAGCAACAGCGGCAGGAACTGGCGTGCGACGGTGACGAACCGTCGGTACGCGCGGAGGTTCACCGGACGGCCACCCCGACCTCAGGCCTCGGCGTCCTCGATGGGGATGGACGTTTCCGGCTGGGCTCCGGCCTTGGGCAGGCGGAGTTCGAGGACGCCCCGGTCGACGGTGCCCTCGGCGTCGGCACCCGTCGCGTCGGGCGGCAGGGGGAGTTCGGCGTCCAGAAAGAGCGCGCGCTCCTCCTCGACGTACCGGAACTCCGTCGGGAGATCCTTCTCGCGCCGCGCCTCGATCTCCAGGCGGCCGGCCGTCACCTGCACGTCGACGGTCTCGGCCGTCGCTCCCGGCAGGTCGATCACCAGGAGGTAGGCGTCCTCTGACTCCAGCAGGTCCGCGAACACCGTCTCGGGGAGGTCCCGCAACGCATCGCGCAGCGCTGACATGCGCAGTTCTAAGGACGCATGGGCGAAAAAGCCCGCGGTCCCGTGCCGTGTCCACGTTACACACCTGTTCGCCCGACGCTTTTTGCCCGCCCCGGTCTAACTCCCGGCCATGACTGACCCACGCGAGTCGGGCTTCAAGGACGTGACGCCGCTCGCCGACGCGCGCGAGCGGCTTCGCGAGGCGGTCTCGCCCCACGACCGGACCGAGACCGTCCCGCTCTCGACGGCCGCCGGCCGGACCGTCGCCGAATCCGTGGCGGCCCGCCGCGCCGTCCCGCACTACGACCGCGCGGCCATGGACGGGTTCGCCGTCCGGGCCGAGGACACCTTCGGCGCTGGCGACCGCTCCCCCGCAGTGCTCCGACTGGGCGGCCACGCCGAGGACGGCGACGAGGTCGGCCCCGACGAGGCCGTCCGCGTCCACACCGGGAGCGAACTCCCGCCCGGAGCCGATGCGGTGGTGATGGTCGAACAAATAGACACCGTCGCGGAGGACGTCGAGATCTTCGACGCCGTCGCCGAAGGAGAGAACGTCGCGCCCGCCGGCGAGGACGTCGAATCCGGCCGCTCGCTCTACGACCCCGGCCACCAGTTGCGCCCCTCGGACATCGGCCTCCTGAAATCGACCGGCGTCACCGAGATCGAGTGTTACCAGCCCCCGACCGTCGGCGTCGTCCCGACCGGCGAGGAACTCGTTCAAACTGATCCCGACCCGGGCGAGATCGTCGAGACCAACGGGTTGACCGTCGCCCAGTACGTCGAGCGCTGGGGTGGGGTTCCCGAGTACCGCACCGTCGTCACAGACGACGAACACGCCCTCCGGGCGGCGATCCAGCGCGACCTCACGAAGGACGTGATCGTCACTACCGGCGGCTCCTCGGTGGGCGAACGGGACCTCCTGCCCTCCGTCGTCGACGACCTCGGCGAGGTGCTGGTCCACGGGATCGGCGTCAAACCCGGCCACCCCGCCGGCTTCGGCGTCGTCGAGGACACGCCCGTGATCATGCTCCCCGGCTACCCCGTGGCCTGCATCGTCAACGCGGTCCAGCTCCTGCGCCCCGCTGTGAAGTGGGCCGGGCACATGCCGCTCGAACCCCATCCCGAGACCGAGGCCGTCCTCGACCGGAAGATCGCCAGCGAACCCGGCGTCCGGACGTTCGCCCGCGTCGAACTCGACCGGGACGGCCGCGGAATCGACGAGTCGGAGGACCCACCGCGAGCCACGCCGACCAGGGCGAGCGGCGCGGGCGTGCTCTCTTCGGTCGCGCTGGCCGACGGCTGGGTCGTCGTCCCCGAGGAACGCGAGGGGATTCCCGAGGGTGAACGCGTCGCCGTGCAGGACTGGGAGTGGTATCCATGACCGATAGGAAAGAGTTCCGCGACCTCGCGCCGCCCGAGGACGCCCACGAGGCCATCGCCTCGCTGGATCTGGGCGGCGGGACCGAGACCGTTCCCCTCCGGGAGGCCCGGGGCCGCGTGCTCGCCGAACGGGTCGACGCCGAACTCGACGTGCCGGGGTTCGACCGCGCCTCGATGGACGGCTACGCGGTCCGGGCGCGGGACACCTTCGGCGCGGACGAGGCCGATCCCGCCGAACTCGACCTCGTGGGCGAAGTCCACGCCGGCGCGGAACCCGACGTGACCGTCGAGGAGGGCACTGCCGCCGAAATCTCGACGGGGGCGGTGATGCCGCCCGGCGCGGACTCGGTAGTGATGGTGGAGAAAACCGACGAGGCAGAGGGTAACGACGAAGTCTTCGTCCGCACCTCGCTGGCCCCGGGCGACAACGTGATGCTCGCGGGCGCTGACGTGGCCGCCGGCGAGCGCACGCTCGGCCCCGGAACGGAACTCACGCCCCGCGAGATCGGCCTGCTGTCGGCGCTCGGGATCGAGGAGGTGCCAGTCCGCGCGAAACCCCGCGTCGGCATCGTCTCGACCGGCGACGAACTCGTCCGGCCCGGCGGGGACCTGAATTCGGACGCGGGCCAGATCTACGACGTCAACAGCTACACCGTCGCGACCGCCGTCGAGGAGGCCGGCGGCGAGGCCGTCCTCTACCCCCACGCCGGCGACGATTACGAGGAGATGGAGCGCATCCTCACCGAGGCCGCCGAGGAGTGTGACCTCGTCCTTTCCTCTGGGTCGACCAGCGCCTCCGCCGTCGACGTGATCTACCGCGTGATCGAGGAGCGCGGCGACCTCCTCCTGCACGGCGTCGCGGTCAAGCCCGGCAAGCCCATGCTGATCGGCCGCCTCGACGGCGGCGACTCCCCGTCGGCCTACGTCGGCCTGCCGGGATACCCCGTCTCCGCGCTCACGATCTTCAGAACCTTCGTCGCCCCCGCGATCCGCGAGGCTACAGGACTCCCCGAACCCCGAACCGCCACCGTCGACGGTCGGATGGCCGTCGAGGAGCGCTACGGGGAGGGCCGGCGTCGGCTGATGCCAGTAGGACTCGTCGAAGACGGCGCTGGCCCGGAGGGACAGCGAGCCGGAGGCGGCAACGCCGCCGGAGCGCGCGGCGACACGCTCGTCTACCCCGTCGACAAGGGAAGCGGCGCGACGACGAGCCTCGTCGAGGCCGACGGGATCGTCGACGTGCCGCCCGAGACCGAGTACCTCGCGGCCGGCGAGTCCGTCGAGGTCCAGCTGTTCTCGCCCGACGTTCGCCCACCCTCGCTCTACGCCGTCGGCGAGGACGACCCGGCGCTCTCCCGACTTCTCGACCGCCTCGACCGACCGCGCTACCTCTCGCTCGGGACCAGAGAGGGTCTGCGCCGCCTCCGCAACGGCGTCCCCGACGCGGCCGTCGCTGCCGGCGACCCCGAGATCGCGGCCGATCACGAAGTCCTCGGCGGCTGGACCCGCGAGTGGGGGCTCGTGGTTCCCGAGGGCAATCCCAACGACGTCAGCGATGTGGCCGCCCTCGTGGATCGCGACCTGCGGCTGATCAACCGTGGGACGGACTCCGGCCTGCGGACCGCACTGGACGACGCCGTCGCCGCGCTGGCCGAGGAGCGCGACGCCTCCCGGCGAGAGTTGACCGACGCAATCGACGGCTACGAACTCACCGTGAAAGCCCACGAGAGCCCGGCCCGGAAGGTGCTGGCCGGCGAGGCCGACGCGGGACTGGGCCTGCGAGCGACCGCCGCGAAACTCGACCTCGGGTTCGTTTCGCTGGGCGAGCAGGACGTTCGGGTGCTGGCCAATCCCGACCGGACCGGGAAAGCGGGCGTCGAGGGCCTCCGGACCGCAGTCGAGAATGTCGAGTCGGTGCTGGCCGACCTGCCGGGGTACCGGCCGGCCTGATGTGGCCGGAGTGAAGTGCCGGCGACTCGTATCGCCGCGGGGATGGACTGGGATCGGTTCTACGGCGTCCAGCAGTTCGCCGTCTTCGCCGTCCTCGCACACCTGCCGCTGGTCGTCGAGGCGTCGCTGTCGCTTCCGCTACTGGTCGGCTGGTACGTCACCATGCTCGCGGTCGCGTGTCTGGCGCTCGTGACGAACCTCGGGTGGCCGGCGCTGGCCCGGGAGTACGAGACCGAACTCGGTGCCCTGGAGGTCGGTCTCTGTGGCGTCGGCTGTGCCATCGTGACGGTCGTTCTGGTACAGACCCCCGACCCGACGCGGTACACGTACGGGCTGGCCGCCGTGGCTGGTGTGGCGGCGGTCGGGCTCGCGGGGGCGAGTCTTTCAAATGGACTGTCACATTTATTCCCGTGGCGTCGGTAACCCGAACCGATGGCCCCGAGCCGCTCACGCGACGTGCGATCGATGGCACTCCTCGCGGGCGTCGTCTGCGCCGCAACGACGGTTTTCGGCGTGGTCGGTTCGCCGATCACCGTCAGGATGGAGGAACCGGTGACCCTTCTCGCTGCATTCGCCTACGTCGCCATCGGCACCGGTGCCGTCGCGACCGTCTCGCTGTTCCTGTTCGTCGGCCGGTCCCTGTTGTCGCCGGGGATCGTCGGTAGCGGGTACCTCGCCGTCGTCTACGCCGGGTTTCTCGGCGCTGGTGAGACGGAGTCGCTGGTAGTCCTGTTGAGCCACTGGCCGTGGGCGTTCGCCGCGGCGCTGGGGCTTGGACTCGTCGAGTACCTGATCCGTCGCGGAATCGAACGCTGGACCGGCCGGTTCGGTCCGCGACCGCTCGTCTGAGCCGGTCAGTCGCCCGCCGGCGACTCCCCGCCGAGTTCGGCGAAGCTCTCGATCCGGCGGTCGCCCAGTACGCACTGGCCCCGGCGGTGGGGATCGTGGCGCTCGACGTGGATCCCGTCGAGGCCGGCGTTCCAGGCCGCACCGATGTCGTGCGGGCCGTCGCCTGCGAGGACCCCCGCGTGACCGTTGTATCCCATACCCAGATCCTCCATCGCCAACTCGACCGGTGCGGGGTCGGGTTTCCAGCCGATGTCCTCCGTACAGCAGACCACCGTATCGAACCAGTCGCGGATGTCCAGTCGGTCCAGCACGGGATCGGTGAGGTACCGCTGGCAGTGCGTGACGAGTCCGACCGGGCCGTCGAGGTCCGCGACGAAGTCGGCGTCGTCGTAGAGGTAAGTGTGTTCCGCGCGAGCCTGGGCGTCCTCCACGTCGTGGAAGACGGTCCAGAACTCCTCGACGTCGACGCCCCACTCGCGCAACTGCTCGTCGCGCGACCCGCCGAGGCCGTGCCAGATGATCTCGGCCTCCCGGTCGGTGAACTCGCGACCGAGGCGGTCGCCGACCTCCTCGAACACGCCGCCGACGTAGTCGGGCTCGATGTCCACCAGCGTACCGTCGAGATCGAGCAACCAGAAGTCGTACGAAACCATCGGAATCGGGATTCCGAAGATACGCGGTTAGTTACTAAGTGCCTTCTGTTCGTTTCGGTACCGTATACCACGACTCGGACGGACCGCACCGCGACCGAACCCCATCAGACCGTCCCGACCGGTTCGCCGGCACCGATCACGAACTCACCGTCGAACCGGAGCCGCGCCAGCGCCCGCTCCCCCAGATCGAGGTCGCGGAGCCGGTCGGCCCGCGGGTGGTCGCCGAGTTCCCACGTCGCCTGGCCCGAGTAGGGCCACGCGCCGAGTCGCCCGTCCAGCGTCAACTGCTCCCGGAGGAGCGTCCCGTCCTTGACGGTGTAGGACACGCCCTCCTGGCGCTGGTCGACTGCTGGTGGGGCCTCGACGTCGAGCGTGATGACCTCTTGTCCGTCCGCCGTGACCGTCGTCCGCCGCCCGGCGACGTGGTCGTCGTGGTCGATCTCCGCGACTTCTTTCGGGTAGCCCCAGACGTCGACACCGAGGGCTTTCGCCGGTTCGGTCGTCACCGGGAGGTACCAGACGTACCCCGACGCGCCGTGCGTGGCGAGCGACGCGAACGGCCACGAGCGCTCCCCCGCCTCGACGGCCGGAAACATGACGCTGAACTCGTCGTAGGGCGTCATCACCTCGTCGCCGATGCGGTGGTACTCGACGGCGAGGACGGTCACCGCCGCTCGCCGCGGCGTCGCCCGTATCGGTTCGAGCCCCCGCGGGAGCAGGTCGTCGACCGCCGGCCGATCGGCCGAGAAGATCGCCCCATACACCGTCGCCTCCGTCGACAACGGCACCGATACCGTCTCTCCCGTCGACAGCGTGATCGGTTCCGCAACTGTGCCCCCAGCCTGTGGCGTCGTCCCCATGTCCGTGGCTGTCACCGCCCCCGGGGAAAGCGTTGTCGCCGTCTGGTTCGCCCAGTCCGCCTACTCATCTACGCCCACGTCGACACCGACGTCCACGTCCACGTCGCTCAGGCCGTCGGTCAATCCACCGAGGCCACCGCTGTCGTCCCCGCTCTCCCCGCCGATGGCGTCGACCCAGGCAACGAGGGCCGCCTGTATCGCTTCCGACCGGTCCTCGAAGCCACCGGCCGCACCGGCCTCGTCGACCGCCGCAAGCAGCGCCGTCGGCAGTTCCACCTCGATCCCCGTCGTGTCGTCGTACTCTCCCATACTTGCGGCTGCTGAGTCGAGAAAGAAAACGGCTCTGGTTCGACAGCTCCCGGTCAACCGTCTCCGTCGACCACACGGATCGACGAGCCGAGATACTTCGACAGCACGTCCGGGACGCCGTCGGCGTTGAACTGGCCGAGGTCGTCGGCTATCTCCGCTTTCAGCGCGTCGAGATACGCTCCGTCCGTCCGGAGTTCTCGAAAGTCCACAGAGAGCACCGTGACGCCCAGCGCGTCCTCGGTCAACTCGCGGAAGTAGTCGGGGTCGTTCAGTTCCCCGCGCCAGCAGTTGTCCCGGAAGAACAGCCAGCCGTCCTCTCCGGGTGGGTCGGCCTCGCGGTAGAGTCTCGTTTCGAACTCGGCGGGGTCGGCCCGCAGCCCCGGCGGGTCGGGATCGAGCCGGAACCGACACCCGAAGACGTACTCGGCGGTGCCCGACGGCTCGTCACTGCCCCCGCTCCAGTCGCTCGTCGTCACTCGTAGACTTCGTCGAACCGCTCGGCGAGGTCGATGTCCTTCTGGGTGATGCCCCCGGCGTCGTGCGTGGTCAGCCGGACTTCCACCTCGCCCCAGGTGATCGTTATCTCCGGGTGGTGCCAGGCGTCCTCGGCGATGCCACCGATGCCCGACGCGAACCCGACGCCGGGGAGGTACGAATCGAACTCGTAGGTCCGGACGATTTCGTCGCCGTCCCGGTCCCAGTCCTCGGGAAGCTGTGCCTCGATCTCGGAGTCGTCGAGCAGGTCCGCCATACCCGTATCGTCGGGCGGGCGGCCCAAAAAGCTCGGCCTCGCCGGGAAAAGAGTTAGTATCGCTAACACGTATCGGACAGACCATGTGGGATCGGATCGACCGGCGACGGTTCCTGGCAGGCGGCTCGGCGATCGTCGCTGCCGGAGCGATAGCGAGACGGCCGCCGTCGTCGTCATCCGCAGTGGATCTCGGCCCTCGGGTCGTGACCGATCCGACCCTCGCGGTGGAAACCCCCGAGAAACTGGTCGGGAACGTCCGGGCGACCCAGGACGTGATCGATACGGAATCGACCGCGTCGCTCGATCTCTCGTTCACCTGGACCGGCTCGGAGACACGGCGGATCGAGTTCGGCGCGAACGAGATTCCGTTCAGCAATCCCAGACGCTCCGCCCCGGACGGGGCCACCGCGATGCTGGTGACCGCGGAGACGGGTGCGGCGATCGACCGCCGTGACGACCGGACCTGGGTCCCGAACGACGCGGATGAAATAACGACATTTCTGCCGCTGGAGGGCTATACCTTCGACCCGGGCGAAACCGCGAGCTGGTCCTGGCAGCTCTGGGGGGTTCCGGGCGAGACCGCGTCCATCGAACCCGGTGCGTACCGGTTCGAATCGCGGTCCGGGAGCCGCGGCGACGGGGACCCGATGGTGACCCTCTCGCTGTCCGTCGAACCGCTCCGGCGTTCGTAGGCCAACGGCCGGGAGACCCCGTCTCCGATCCGAAATCCCTTCCACGCCCGCGCTCGAAGCGCGTCTGTGACGCCCCGTTCGGCTCGTACCGCCCTGGCCGCCGTCGTGTTCGCCGTCCTGCTGGCACAGGTGTTGCTCTACCCCGGTATCGACACGCTGGTGACGGCGCTCGGTGCCGACACGACGCTGGACGCGAGCATGTGGTTCCTCGCCGCCGAGTTCGGTGCGTTCGTTCTCTTCGCCGGCCTCTGGGGCGCGGCCAGTGACGCCGCCGGCCGCCGGGTCCCCTTCATCGTCACCGGCGCGCTCGCCGGCGCGGCCGGCTACGCCCTGCTCGCCGGCCTCCCGCAGGTGTTCGACCTCCCGTTTCTGGCCATTCTGGGCCTGCGTACCCTGCAGGGCGCGGCGACCATCGGCGCGTTCTCCCTCTCGATCACGATGCTGATGGACCTGGATGGCGGGCACGGCCGCAACATGGGCGCGGCCGGCATCGCCATCGGCGGCGGGACCGCGCTGGGCGCGCCGCTGGGCGGGCAACTGTACGAACTCGACCCCTTCGCACCGCTCGTGGCCGCCAGCGCCCTCCTCGTCGTCGTCGGCCTCCTCGCTTCCCGAGTCACAGATCGGGCTCCCGACGAACACCGGGGTCGACTCGCGGCCGTCCGCGAGACGATCCGGGAGACCCCCGCAATCCTCGTCCCCTGCGCGTTCGGCTTCGTCGACCGCCTCACGGCGGGCTTTTTCGCCCTCGTGGGAACCCTCTATTTCCGGGACGTGTTCGAACTCTCGCCCGGTGCCACGGGGCTGATGCTCGCGCTGTTTTTCGCGCCGTTCGCGCTCTTTCAGTACCCTTTCGGCGTCCTCTCGGACCGAATCGGGCGCACGATTCCCGTCCTCGCGGGATCGGCGCTGTACGGTATCGTCGTGATCGGCGTCGGCTTCGCGCCGACAGTCGCGCTCGCCGGCGCTGCGATGGTCGCCGTCGGCGTCATCGGCGCGCTGATGGCCCCGGCGACGATGGCGCTGGTCACCGACCTGGCCGCCGACGACCGCCGCGGCGTCGCGATGGCCGCGTTCAACGCCGTCGGAAGCCTCGGCTTCCTGGCCGGCGTCCTCGTCGGCGGCACCGTCGCCGACGAGTTTGGCTTCTTCGCGGCCTTCCTCACCGTCGGCGGGATGGAAGTCGTCGTCGCGACGTTGGCTATCCCGGCCTTTCTCCGGCTGGATATTCCGAGCGTCGAGAAACGAGTCGACTCCTGAGAATCAGTCGTCGAGCTGGTTGAGGACCGCCTGTGGCATCTCGGCTTTCATGTCCTCGGGGATCTCCTCGGGATCCATGCTGGAGACGAACTCCGGGACGTCCGAACCGAACTCCGGATCGAACAGCTGGAGCGCGGTGTTGATCGTCGTCCAGTCGTCCTCCTCGGCGGCGTCGCGCAGACTCTGGGTCGGCGGCGCGAGCAACTGCCCGACCAGGGCGTCGGCCATCGACTCGACGACCTCCTTTTCCTCGTCGTCCAGATCCAGTTTCTCGAACGCCGTGGATAGCTCGCGGGCCTTCGTCCGCTCGGCGCTCTCGTACATGCCCGCGATCACCTGATCGGCCCGCTTGCGCTTGTACTGGGTGAGCAGGTGTTCGAACTCCTCGTCGACGAGTTGTTCGACCGCCTCGGCGGCGGACTCCCGCTGTTGCCGGGAGGCCGCCGTCACTGACTCCAGCGCGTCCATGTCCCTGACCGTCACGGCGTCCAGGTCGTCGGCCGCCGGCGGCACGTCCCGGGGCTGGGCGAGGTCGATCACGAGGGTATCGCCGGCGCGCTCGAGCGTGTCGACGCCGACGACGTGGTCGGGACTGCCCGTCGCCGTGATCACCAGATCCGCCCGCTCGATGGCCGTCGAGACGCCGTTGAGTCCGAGGGCGGACCCGTCCACGTCGAGTCGGCCCACCAGATGCTCCGCGTGGGGCACAGTTCTGTTCGCGACGAGCACGCGCTCGACGGTCCCGTCGAGGGCTTTGGCGACGAGTGACCCCATCTCGCCCGCGCCGACGACCAGCGCCGTCGCGGTTTCGAGGTCACGTTTCCGCTCGGCGAGGTTGACGGCTGCGCTACCCAACGATACCGTCCCCTCGTTGATGGCGGTCTCGGTGCGGGCGCGCTCGCCGACGTGGATCGCCTTCGTCACGCCGTTTTCAAGCACCGGCCCCATCGCGCCGACGCCGCGTGCGTCCTCGTAGGCGTCCCTGACCTGACCGAGGATCTGATCCTCGCCCAGGACGATCGATTCGAGGCCCGCGGCCACCCGGAGGAGGTGGCGCAGGCTCTGTTCGTGCCCCATCTCGACGACGGCATCGTCGGACACGGTCGCGTGGTAGTTCTCCAGCGCGGCCCGACCGACCGACGCTTCCGGGGCGACGGCGTAGGCCTCCGCGCGGTTACAGGTCTGGAGGACGTACGCCTCCTCGACGCCCGGTTGATCGAGTAGCGACTCGACGGCCCGACGCTGGTCCTCGGTACAGGCCGCCTCGATGTCGTCGACACTGGCCTGCCCGTGGGCGATACTGACACCTGCAATCACGCCGGCTCCGTTTATCACTCGAGATCACCCGTCACGTCCGCAATCACGTCCTCGGCCACTTGCCGTGGCTTTGTCCTGCCACTATCTAAATGCTTCCAAACACGCCCGGACCGCACGACCGCCCGAATCGCCGCCCGCCGCTCGTCCGGATCGACGTCATCGCCCTGCAACTCCGACCGCAACTCGCCGGTCAACTCGGCCATCTCGCCGGCCCCCTCGATGTCGTCCTCGATTTCCTGGCGTAGATGCCGGCTCAGCGCCGGACTCCGCCCGCCAGTCGAAATCGCGACCGTCACCGGTCCGTCCCGCACCGTCGCCGGCACGACGACACTCTCTGGATCGCGCTCGCCGTGCTCGTCCGTCCGGTTGACCAGCGCGCCAGCGTCCCGGGCCGCCCGCTCGATGGCCGCGTTCAGGTCGCCGTCGTCGGTCGCCGCCACCACCAGCGCCGGATCGGTGTCGTCGATCCACTCCGCGACCGCGGCGGCGTCCGGCGCGGCCGTCACGCGCTCGGCCCCGCCGAAGTCCGCGTCGGCGAACGAGGGGCTGACGACGATCACCTCGGCCTCGCGGGCGAACCGCCGGGCCTTCCGCGCGCCGACCGACCCGCCACCGAACACGAGAACGGTCGCGCCCGAGAAGTCGTGCAACAGGGGGATCATTCCTGCCCCATCAGTCGTCGGCTTCACCCGGTTCGACCGTGTTCGCTCGGGCCCGCTCGTCCATCCGGATGCCGGTCTTCTTGAGGATCCGGGTGGAGAACAGCGTGTCCCAGTCCTCGTCGTCCACGTCCCAGAACTCGGCCATCTTCTCGCGGACCTGCTGGACACGCTCGGCGCTCTCTTCTTCGCTGCGGCCGTGGGTCATCGCGAAGAAGTTGTACGGCCAGACACCCTCGTGTCGGGGCCGTTCGTAACAGTGCGTGACGAAGTCCAGCGACGCGACGGCCGGCCCGACCTCGTCGACGACCTCGTCTGGCACGTCCCAGACCGTCATGCCGTTCTCCGTGTAGCCCAGCGCGTAGTGGTTCGGGATCACGCCGACCCGCCGGACCTTTCCTTCCTCGTTAAACCGCTTGATCGTCGAGAGCACCCACTCCACGTCCACCTCGAGAGCCTCGGCCACGTCCCGATAGGGCGTCGGCGAGATCGGCAGCCCGTCCTGAATCTCCAGTACGAGATCGAGTTCCCGGGGCGTGAGGGAGGCCCGGTCGGTCGGGGTCACGTCGGGGCCGAGATCCGAGCAGTCCACGTCGCCCTCCGAAATCGGGCCGTCGAGCAGGAACTTCGCCTCCACCCGGAACTCCTGCTGTTTGGGCAGGTTGTAGGTCTCCTGTCCCGTGTCGTCTTCGATGGACGCGAGCACGTCTTCCACCGCGTCCGCGTCCGGGACGCTGACGACGAACCACATGTTGAGGTGGGGATGCTCGCGTTCGTAGTTGTGTGCCACCGCGTCGTACTCGTTGACCTGCTCGGCGACCTCGTCGTACCGGTCCTCGGGGGCGTGCATGGCCACCAGCGTGGCCGCGCCGCCGATCTCTTCGGCGTTGATCAGCGCACCGAAGCGCGTCAGGACGCCTTCCTCGTCGAGGTCCCTGACCCGCTCGAAGAGATCGTCGGCGTCGACGTCGACGCCGCGGTCCCGGAGCGCCGCGGCCGCCGGCTCGAAGGGACGTTCGACGACCGGGAACCCGCCCTGGAAGGCGTTGACGATCGCCCGGTCGACCCGTCCGAGATCATCGCTCATGCCAGAATATGGGGGCCGGGGCGGCATAAATCCGCGCTTGTCGGCCGCGAATCAGGCCGGCTCCGATACCGCCTCGACCGTGTATCCGTCCTCGCGGACGGCCTCGACCAGCCCCTCCTGATCGGTGTCGGCCTCGTAGTAGAAGACGACCTTGAACTCCTCCTCGCGGAGTAGTTGCTGGCACTCCCAGACGAACTCGTCGCCGTCCAGCGTGCGCCCCTGATGCTGGTTCAGGCCGAACTCGGCGTCGTCGTTGCCCGAGTAGACGTAGGTGTCCTTCGGATCGACGCCCGCGTGGTCGGCGATGTGCTCGCCGATTTCGATGGTCGTCTCGTGGAGCGACGCCTCGTCGTCGCTGCCCAGTTCGGTGTGGACGATGATCCCCACGAGTTCGATCTCGCCGGGTTCGAGTAGCGCTTCGGCCCGCTGGTAGAGATCCGGGTCGATGGGGTCTTCGGTCTCCATTACCCGATGCTGGCCGTCCCTGCCCCATACCTCTCACGGTCTGATATCGGCGGCGAGTTACGACAGTGCCGTCGCTCGAAAATGTGCGTCTCGGGGCCAGCAGCCCCGCACGGTACCGCGGTTGGCGTTTACAGGCGCGTGAGGTTCTCGGCGCGCGGGCCCTTGTCGGCCTGCACGATGTCGAACTCCACTTCCTGGCCTTCTTCGAGGTCGGGACCGCCGATGTCCTCCATGTGGAAGAACACGTCTTCGTCCGCGTCCTCGGTGTCGATGAACCCGTACCCTCCAGTGTCGTTGAAGAAGTCGACTGTGCCTTCAGCCATGGTTACAGTCGCTCCAGGTTGGTCGCTCGGGGGCCTTTGTCGGCCTGTTCGATGTCGAACTCGACCTCCTGACCTTCCTCCAGGTCGGGGCCGCCGACGTCTTCCATGTGGAAGAACACGTCTTCGTCCGCATCTTCTGTGTCGATGAATCCGTAACCGCCAGTGTCGTTGAAGAAATCAACCGTACCGGTCGCCATTGCACCTTATCAGAGGAGGTCACTATATTAAAAGCCTGCGGGTCACCCCACCCGGTACTGGTCCCCGAGGACAAGATTCTTATCACGGGGTGAGAGTTTTTCCTGTAATGTTCTCGTGGGTGCGCCAGCAGGCGCTGTCGGGGTACGAACGGCTGTTACGGTGGGAGCTGTCGGGGATGCCGGATCACGTCGCCGTCATTCAGGACGGGAACCGCCGATACGCCCGCAAGGAGGGCGAGGAAACCTCAGACGGCCACCGCGCCGGGGCCCAGACGACCGAGGCCATGCTCAACTGGTGTGACGAATTCGGCGTCCAGGAGCTGACGCTCTATACCTTCTCCACGGAGAACTTCGACCGGCCGGTCAACCAGCGGGAAGCCCTCTTCGACCTCATCGAGGAGAAGTTATACGAGTTCGCCGACGCCGACCGCGTCCACGAGGGGGAGGTGAAGATCCGGGCCATCGGTGAGACACAGGACCTCCCCGGCCGCGTCCGCACCGCCATCCAGTACGCCGAGGGGCGCACCCGCGACTACGACGAACTCCAGTTGAACATCGCGCTGGCCTATGGTGGCCGCGCGGAACTGCTCGGGGCCGCCCGCGACGTGGCCCGTGACGTGGTCTACGGCGACCTCGAATCCGACGAGATCGACGCCGAGACCGTCGAACAGCGCCTCTACGAGGGCCCGTCACGGGACGTGGACCTCATCATCCGGACCGGCGGCGCCGAGCGGACCAGCAACTTCCTGCCCTGGCACGCCAACGGCAACGAGGCCGCCGTGTTCTTCTGTACACCCTACTGGCCGGAGTTCCGGAAGGTCGACTTCCTGCGCGCGATCCGGACCTACGAGTCCCGCGAGGAGTCCTGGCGGACCGCCCGCGCGAGGCGCGCGCTCGCACTGGTCCGGGCGATGGGGAGCGCCGAACTCGACGAGGCCCGCTCGATCCTCGGCCGGTTCCGCGACGCGCTCCCCAGCAGTGAACGCGAACGGCTGGACGAAGAGGAGTTCGAGGCCGAGATCGAAGCCGAACCTGCGGCCGACTGATCGCTGGACTGGGCGAGCCACTCGCCACGGCGCGAGTCGGGTTACTCGCTCGACCTGACGTGGCGCTGTGCCGCGTACAGGCCCGCGGCGTAGATCCCGAACGAGAAGATCCCGATCGAGAAGACGCCGATGGAGAACACACCGACGGAGAAGATCCCCGCGGCGAAGATCCCGACCGAGAAGATGCCGGTCGAGATGACGCCGACGCTGAAGTTCCCGGCCGCGAGGTACCCGACCGCCGACTCGCCCGCCGCGAGGACGTCGAATCCCGCCACGGTTTCGACCCCGGCCACGACGAGACCCAGCGCCACGACGAGCAGGCCGAGCACGACCGCCCCCGTGAGGTCTTCCTGATCTATGTCCATAACTGATAGTTCAGCTCGCGGATACTTAGTAGTACGCGTCGGTTTCGTTTCCCGAATCGTCCGAGTTACCCCCCGAACTTCCGGAAATCTCACTTCGTTCGATTTTCGATGTCTGGACAGTTCCCTGCGATCACGGTCCAAACCGCTGTCGGTCCGCTCCCTGAGGTCGCTCCCCGACGTAATTTGGGCTATTGCCCGAATCTCCGCTGTCGATCCTGGAAGTCCCGGATCGCCCGGAGGTACTCCCGCTTGCGGAAGTCCCGCCAGTTCACGTCGGTGAAGTAGAGTTCGGAGTAGACCGACTGCCAGATCATGAAATCGGAGAGCCGCTCGGCCCCGGTCTTGATGACGAGGTCGGGGTCGGTCGGGAAGACGAGTCGCTGTTCGATGTCGTCCTCGTCGATCTCGCCGGGCGTCAACTCGCCGTCTTCGACGTCCTCGGCGACGCCCTGGACGGCGGCGGCGAACTCGTGTTTGCCGCCGAGGCCGATACTCACCTGGATGGGTGCGTCGGCCCGCTGGTCGTCCTCGGGGCCGCGAACGGCCATCTCGCGGGGGGCGGTCACGTCTTCGAGCGCCCGGCGGAGGGTTGGCACGGCCTCCTCGTCGAGGACGGAGACGTAGACCATGATCCGCTCGGCCCCGTACTCGACGGCCCAGTCGAAAAACGACTCCAGGGTGTCGTAGGCACCCTGTTCCAGCAGGTCCCGCTCGGTGATGACGACGGCGACGTTGTCGGGCGTCTCCTCGTCGGCCCACTGTGTCCGGACCGCAAGGTACTGATCGTAGATGCCCACGGTTGGGCTTCCTTGTCGGCGAATATGAAGGTCACGGGTCGGCGTGCGGTGGGTCACTCCCCTGGCGGGCCACAGGCCACCTCCGTCGCGATCTCGGCCGTCGACACGTTCCCTTGGGGGCCGACCCGGGCACCGAACATGTGGTCGTTGCAGTCGAACGTGTCCCGGCCGAGCGAGAGCGAGTGGGTCGTCGCGTTCGTCGTCACCGAGAGCCGATACCGACCCGAGCGCACCAGGTCGAACTCGACCGCCTCGTCGGCCGGTACCCCCACCCGGCGATAGAGCGTCTCATTGGTGGGGAGATACGTCAACTTAATTCGGATCGACCGGTTCCGCGAGGCGTCGTTCCAGACGACCACCGCCACGCTCCCCTCGAAATCGTGCTGGGTCCCGACGGTAACGGTTTCGACGGTGCCGTTCGCTCGGGGAATCGACCGGAACATAGGGAGGTCGAATGGGTCGGCGCTCCCGTTCGCGACCGAGACGGTCGGCGCTTCGGCGAGTGTCGTCGTCGCTGTCGGCGTCACGGGTCCGCCGCCGGTTTGACAGCCCGCCAAGAGGAGCAGGCAGGCGAGGAGGGCGATTCGGCGCACGGTCGTCGATCCTGTAGCCTGTGGTAAATGTCTTGTCGGTCCCGGGTGAGTTCGCCCGTCGCGTAGCGGGTTGATGGTGCGGTGGCGGTGCGGTAGCGGTGCGGTCGCGGTTGCGTACCAGCACAGCAACGGATCGCGCGGAAGCGCGATCCGCCTTTTTCGCCACCGAAAGGCTCGCTTCGCTCGCCTTTCGAGCTCCCGCTCACTCCGTTCGCGGGAACCACGTTTTTGCCGCGAGCGGTGGCGCGCAGAGCGCGCCACCCGAGCGGGAAAAAGGTGGTTGTTAAGTGGGTCTCCGAAAAACGGGCGGACCGTGACGTCGACAGTCCGGCGAGCGGGGGCGTTCGCGCTGGTCGGGACGGCTGGGTTGCTCGTCCCGGCAGTCACCCGGGTGGCGCCAGAACTGGTCGCCGCCATCGCCGGGGCAGGCCCGGTCGCCGATCGGCTGACTTCGCAGGCGGTCGCCACGGTCGCCGGGACGCTCCCGTTCGTCGCCATCGCCGTGTTGGCCCTCTACGTCGTGGACGAGGGATTCGTGTTCGAGTTGTTCGCCCGGCCGGGCGACCGCGAGGACGGTCGCCTCTACGGGCTGGCGGGCTTTGCACTCGCCATCGCGGGGCTGGCACTGCTGGCCCTGCAGTTCGCGCTGCCGATGACGGTCTTTTCGACGGCGGTGTTCATCCTCTCCTATGGCAATCTCGCCGAACACCTCGTCAGGGCGTGGCGGACGGAGCCAGCGGTAGCGACGGCTGGCTTCGTCGTCGGTGGCTCGGTGCTGGGATTCGGTGCGGGCCTGGCGACCGTCGCGTTGACGCCCGAGTCCGTCCCGCCGGCGACGCTGGCGTTCTTCGCGGTCAGCGGGGCCTTGCTCGCGTCGCTGTTGCGGGCGGTGCTGTTCGCCCGTGACGACCCGCTGGTGATGGTCTCGGCCGCGATGTTGCTGTGGCTGTTCGCGGATCTCGGCGTCGCCGTCTCGCCGCTTCGTATCGCGGTCGCACTCGTTGTGACAGGCGTCTTCGGCTACGTCTCCTACTGGCTCGACGCGGCCTCGATCGCGGGGATGGTCACCGGGGTTCTGCTCGGACTGTTGACCATCGTCCTCGGCGGCTACGGCTGGTTCGCCATGCTCATTACCTTCTTCGGCGTCGGGGCGCTCTCCTCGAAGTTCAGATACGACGAGAAACTCGACCGCGGCGTCGCACAGGAAAACGAGGGGACCCGGGGAAGCGGGAACGTCCTCGCGAACTCCCTGATGGCGCTGGTCGCCGTCGTCGGGTTCGCGGCGAGTCCGACCCACGTCCCCGTCTCCCCGGACGTGTTCCTCTACGCCTTCGCCGGGGCGGTCGCCGCCGCGATGAGCGATACGCTCTCCAGCGAGATCGGGGGGCTCTACGACGATCCGCGGCTCATCACGACGTTCGAGCGGGTCGCACCCGGCACCGACGGCGCGGTCACGTGGCAGGGCGAACTCGCCGGAATTGCAGGAGCTGGACTGATCGCCGTCATCGCCGCCGTTTTCGAGTCGCTCCTGCCGCTCGGCGCGCTGGTGATCGTCCTCGCGGGCGTCCTCGGGATGACCGCCGACAGTCTCCTCGGAGCGACCGTCGAGGGCCGGTACGTCGGCAACCAGACCGTCAACTTCCTCGCCACGGTCGTCGCCGCCGTCGCGGGCGGCGGCGTCGCGCTCGTACTCGGCGCGCTATGATCCGCCCGGCCCGAACGGTCGATCTGCCGCACCTTCGCGCCATACAGACGGCGTCGCTGGCCGAACCGTGGGACGGCCTGCTGGAACCGGCCATCGACGGCCCGCCGGTCGTGTTCGTGGTTACGGACGAGACCGACCAGCCGCGGGGATACGCCGTTGCCATCCCGCAGGATACCGTCGCGTACCTCGCGGAACTGGCGGTCGCGCCCGGCTACCGCGGCGATGGTCGTGGATCCCGACTACTCGAGACGCTGTGCGACCGACTCGCGGCCGACGGGTTCGAGGCGCTGGAACTGACGGTCAGGGCCGAAGATGAGCGGGCGCGGAGCTTCTACACGGACCAGGGGTTCACCCAGCAGGAGCGACTGCTCGACCACTACGAGGACGGGGACGGGCTACTGCTGGCCCGTCAGTTCTAGAACTGATCGGCCGTTCGGATGCGGACGCCCGTCGGTTGCTTGACGAACTCGCCGGTCGAGCGCGGGACCACCTGTTCGACGCCGCGCTGGGCTGCCACGTCGAGCAACCGCTGGTCGAGTGTCCCGTCGAGGACGACCGTCGTCGGCACCACCTCGGCGTCGGCGACGGTGTCGAACGCCTCCTCGGCGGGAGCCGACGCGAGTTCCTCGAACGCTCCGTCCAGCAGGACGACCTCGCCGCTGTCCGTGCCCACAATCGCCTCGACGTATCCCGCCAGCGTCTCCGGATCGGACGGCGCGTCCGCCGTGGCGGTATCGTCTTCTGCATCCTCGGTCGCCTCCGCCTCGTTCGGTGTATCGGTAGTCGCCTCCGTCGCACCCGCTTCGTCGGCGGGTTCTGCGGCCGGTTCGTCGGTGGTCTCCTCCGGCGTCGCGGTCGACTCGGGGCCGTCGGTCGTCTCCGGCGGTGCGGGCCGGGCGCTCCCGTCGGTCGCGGCGACGGTCTCGTGGGGCGAGTTCGCACCCGCGACGGCTTCCATCTGGACTTTCTGGCGGAGCGCGCTCATCACCTCGTCGCGCGCGAGGTCCTCGACCGACCGGTGTTCCGGGGCGAAGGCGACGTAGTCCACGTCCCCGACCTGCTCCAGTTCCTTCAGGATCAGGTCGCCGCCGCGGTCGCCGTCGAGAAAGGCCGTCACCGTCCGCTCGCGCGTGAGGTCGGCGACCGCCTCGGGCACGTCGGTCCCCTCCACGGCGACGGCGTTTTTGATGCCGTACTTGAGGAGCTGGAGCACGTCGGCTCGGCCCTCGACGACGATAATCGCGTCGCTGTCGCTGACGCGGGGACCGGCCGGCAGCCCCTCGTACTCCGTGATGTCCTCGACGCGGACCGCCTGTCGGACCTCGTCGATCAGGTCCGCGCTGCGGGCGACTTCGCCCTCGAACTCGGCGAGCAACTCGGTCGCGCGGTCGACGATCTCCCGGCGCTTGGCCGCGCGCACGTCCTCCAGTTTCGTCACCTCGAGGTCGGCGCGGCACGGCCCGACCCGGTCGATGGTCTCCAGGGCGGCCGCGAGGATGGCGGTCTCGACCTTGTCGAGGCCGCTGGCGATGGTCACCTCGCCGTAGGAGCGGCCGCCCTCCGACTCGACCGTCACGTCGATCCGGCCGACCTTCGAGGACTCCTGGAGCGCGCGCAGATCGAGTTCGGCGCCGAGCAATCCCTCCGTCTGCCCGAACACCGCGCCGACGACGTCACTCCGCTCTACCACCCCGTCGGCGACGATGTCCGCGTGTATCAGGTATTTCGCTGAATCGTGCATAGCTGGTGAACTGCCCCGGTCTGGGGCGATGCTGTGAACCGCATTGATGTGAACCGCGTGATGATGACGTCTCCATGAACGCACCCATGGATACAGTGGACGTAGCGGCCTTGCCGTCATATACCTACCGTCGTGACACGTGACGAGCAGGTTCCGGCGGCGACGAAACGCACTTCTGCCAGCCCCTCGGTGATCGCTCCATGGGAATCGAGGAAGCCGACATCGACCCCGAGCGGTTTCTGGAGGACGTAGAGATGCGGATCGGTACGATCCGCTCGGCGGAGCCGTTCCCCGAAGCGCGCAAGGACGTGTACAAACTCGACGTCGACTTCGGCTCCGAAACCCGACAGTCCGCGGCCGGCCTCACGGACAACTACGATCCCGAGGAACTGGAGGGGCGGCAGGTGCTCGCCGTCGTCAACCTCGGAACAGTGAACATCGCCGGCTTCGAGAGCCAGTGTCTTGTGACCGGTGTCGACGACGAGAACGGCGACGTAGTCCACCTCCAGCCCGAGCGAGAGGTGCCCGACGGAACGCGACTGTACTGAGCGCCGATCGCACCCGTGGCCGACGCTGCGACGGCCACTGGATTGAAGGAAATATTTCTTCGGACTCGCGATCTGAACGCTATCGACACGTCTATTTGCGTTGAGTGGGAGACTTCGACAACCATGGATCGAGCGACGTTCCTCTGGAGTGCGGTCGCGGTGGTGCTGGTCGCGCTGGCGGTCCCCTGGTTCTGGTGGGGGTCGAGTCGGGTCGTGGCCGGGCTGCCAATTTGGGTCTGGTGGCACGTCGGCTGGCTGGGACTGTCGTCGGTCGTCTTCGCCGTCTTCGTCCGGCGGGCCTGGGGGCTGGGAATCGAGTCGCGGGCGGGTGATACGAATGGCTGAGACCGGTCTCCAGATCGGGATCATCGTCGGCTACCTCCTGCTCGCACTCGGCGTCGGGCTGGTGGCCTATCGGCTGACCGACCGCACCGCCGAGGACTACTTCCTCGCGAGTCGGACGCTCGGGACGGTCGTCCTGCTCTTCACGACGTTCGCGACGCTGCTGTCGGCCTTCACCTTCTTCGGCGGGCCCAACGTCTCCTACGCAGCCGGGCCGGAGTGGATCCTCGTGATGGGGCTGATGGACGGCGTCCTCTTCGGCATCCTCTGGTACGTGCTCGGCTACAAGCAGTGGCTCGTCGGGAAGGCCCACGGCTACGTGACCCTCGGGGAGATGCTGGGCGACCGGTTCGGCTCGCCGGTCCTCCGCGTGGTGGTCGCCGGGATCTCGCTGTTCTGGCTGGTGCCCTACGTGATGCTCCAGCAGCAGGGAGCCGGTACCGCCATCACGGCGCTGACCGACGGCGCGGTCCCCTACTGGATCGGGGCTGGCGGCATCACCCTGTTCATGATCGTCTACGTCGTGCTGTCGGGGATGCGCGGGGTCGCCTGGACCGACACGCTCCAGGGGATCTTCATGCTCGGGATGATCTGGCTCGCGGTGGCCTGGATCCTCTCGGCGGTCGGCGGTCCCGGTGCGGCTACGAGCGAACTCGCGGCGGTCTCGCCCGGCCACCTCTCGCTGGGCGGCGGGCTCTATACGCCCGCGTACGTGCTCTCCACTGCGGTCTCCATCGCGTTCGGCGTGACGATGTTCCCGCAGGTCAACCAGCGGTTCTTCGTCGCCGGCTCGAAGACGGTGCTCAAGCGGACGTTCGCGCTCTGGCCCGTCCTCGTCATCCTGCTTTTCGTCCCCGCGTTCATGCTCGGCGCGTGGGCGCAGGGGCTGGGTATCGCGGCTGGCGAGAACCAGAACGTCCTCCCGCTCTTGCTGAACCAGTACACGCCCGCGTGGTTCGCGGCGCTGGTGATCGCCGGGGCGATGGCCGCGATGATGTCCTCCAGCGACTCGATGTTGCTGTCGGGGTCGTCCTATTTGACCCGCGACGTGTACCGGCAGGTCGTCGCAGGCGTGACGGATCGCCGTGAAGCCATGGTCGGCCGGATCGGCGTCGTCGTCATCGCCCTGCTGTCCTTCGTCGCGAGTCTCTTCCAGCCGGGGACGCTCATCGAGATCGGCGACACTGCCTTCGGCGGGTTCGCACAGCTCGCACTCCCCGTGCTGATCGCGCTCTACTGGCCGGGGACCACCCGCTACGGCATGTACGCTGGCGTCGGCGGGAGCCAGCTGTTCTATCTCGCCAGTGTCTTCCTCCCGTTCGTCCCCGCGAGCTACGTCCTCCCGTTCGCTTCCGGTCTGGGCGGCTGGTCTGCCTCCGTCGTCGGGATGGCGCTGGGTCTCGCCCTGACCGTGGGCGTCTCGGCGGTCACCGCCCCCGCCGCCGGCGAGGACGCCGCGGTCTATCAGGGTCACTCGGCCGATTGACTCCTCGGTAACCTGATCCCTCCCCCACGACGATCGCTCTCCTCGCTGACTCGTCCCCACACCGACCGGTTCGCTCGTGGACCGATACGTTCACAGACCTGTACTCATCAGTGGACGACCGATCCGGAGTGTAAGTCTGCCTTATCCCGTCCGTACTGATCGCTTACACCCGAACTGGGACGGCTGAACTGTATCGCCGGACCGACCTGTCGACGAACGCCGCTATGTGGTGCTAATTCGTATCACGAGAGTTGTTAATGGAAGTTTTTACTCGATAGTAAGTAAGGCTTATCTACTGCAGTCGGCTCCGTTGGAATATGGTTCTCTTCGAGTCCGAACGAACAGGCGGTGATCGACGATGATGTGGCAAGATATCGTGTTCCTCTGTGGCAGCGTCTTCTCGCTGGTCGTCCTCGTGCCGACGCTGAAAGACAGGATGGCCAACGTCCCGTTAGGCACGTCCATCCCCTCCGCGTCGATCGGGATCATCTACGGTGTCACCTTCTTCACGATGGGGATGACGATGTCGGCGGTGGGATCGCTCTCGACCGGCATAATGTGGAGCTTAATCGCCGCCCTCCGGTCGCCTCACCCCTTCCGGGACCAGTTGACTGCGCAGGTACGCGAGTCGGCGACACACCACGGACCGCAGAACGCGGACTGAGCGGATCGACGAACCCCTCACCCTTTTGAGCGCGTCGAGACAAGTGTGCGTATGCAGACCCACATCGTGCCGGTCGGCTTCGACTACGACCGGTTGATCGCGCCGCTGGTGCGCGAGCGTCTCGACGTGGATCGGGTGGTCCTGCTTGAGGGGGCCGTCGGGAGCGAGGCCAACGTCGAGTACTCCCGCAACCTCGCGGAGAAACTCGAGAAGGACTTCACGAACCTCCTCGGCGCTGAGACCGAGCGGATCGTCGTTGAGGACGTGTACGACTACGACGAGGCCTTCGAGCAGGCCTACAGCCTCATCATGGCCGAACTCGACCGGGGTCGGGAGGGTGACGAGGAGGGGGAGGTCTGGGTCAACATCTCCGCGATGCCCCGGACAGTTTCGTTCGCCTTCGCCACCGCCGCCCACTCCATCATGGTCGAGCGCCAGGAGGACCGCGACCGCATCCACACCTACTACACGGTTCCCGAGAAGTACCTCGAAACGGAACTCGCCGAGGAACTCCGGCGCCAGATCGATCTGCTCGGCGATCTGGGTGAGGACGTAGACGACGACCGGATCACCGAGCGACTGGAGAGCGCCCGCAATCTCCTCGACGAGTTCGACGAGCGCGGGACGACCATCGGCGCGAAGGAGATCGACGGCAGCCACGTCGTCGAACTCCCCGTCGCCTCCTTCTCGAACGTCAAGCCCTTCGAGGAGATCATCCTCTTCACCCTCGGGGAACACGGGGAGTTCGAGTCCGTCTCCGAGTTGGCACAGGAACTCGCGCGGGAACTCGGCGAGGAGTACACCGACAGTTTCCGGTCGAAGGTGATCTACAACGTGGATCGGCTCGGGCCGGGCGGGAAGGGGTACATCGAGCAGGAGGAACACGGGAAATCCCATCGGACCCGGCTCTCGCGGATCGGGGAGTTGTGGGTCAGGGCGCATGCGGATAGCGAGCCCGAACGTAGTGAGGGCTCGTAATTGCGAACGGCGACCACGGGGAGCCGTGAGCAGCGAGTCCGAGCGTAGCGAGGACTCGTTTTAGCGAGCGGGGAGTGCGAGGGGTGAGCAGAGCGACGACCCGCGAGTTGCGAGGACGAGCGTAGCGAGTCCGCATTGTGAACCCGAGCGAAGCGCGTCCCCTGATCAGTCAGTGTCGAGAGTGTTCTAGACGGTAGCAGAGCTGGTGGATCTGGGTGAACCGTCTGCTCGGTGTGTCTACGAATCGGACACCGCTAAGGATTCACAGTTCGGCACCGAGGTCCGTGACGAGTTCGATGGCGATCCAGAGTGGGAGAAGAAACATCAGCATCCCCGCGAAGATCCCGATCGCTGCTAGCAACTGACTGTCACCAGTTCCGGATGATGTCTGCATGAAAATCAGAACCACGAACCAGAGGGTGAGGAGTTGGACCAATTCGTTCCATTCCATCGTCACCCGATGGATTAATTGTTGCTCAGGAATAATTTGTGGTTAGCCAACGACGGCGATCACTCCGGCAGCAGCCCGTAGTCGTACATCAGCCACCGGTCGCCGTCGAGGACGACGACGTAGTACCGACGGATCTCGCCGTGCTGGTCCGTACGGACGGTGTAGGAGACGATGGCGCTGTCGTCGTAGCCCCGCTCCTCGACCTGCTGGAGGGTATCTTCGACCGCCGAGACGGTGACGTTCCTGTAGTCCGCGTACTTCTGGGGGGTGTACCGCTCGATGCCGAAGATGGTTATCTTCTCCACGTCCGCGAACCGTCCGAGATCGTGTCCTTCGACGGTCTCTTTCCGCGCCTCCGACGGTTCGCCCCGCCTGATCGCGGTGAGGAACCGCTCGACGGTGTGCATCGGATACCCGGCGTCGTCCGCCGTCGACTGTCTGGTCTCCTCGGGGTCGGTCGGTGTGTCCGCCTCGGCCGTCGATGCGGGCGCCTCGTCGGTTTCCCGGGTACTGGTCGCGGTAGCGGTGTCCGTTGCTGTCGCGTCTGTACCCGTCTCCGGCACGGCCGTACTCCCGTCGTCGTTCCCGGTGCAACCAGCGAGGCCGCCGAAGACCGCGACCGCTGTGCCCGTCAGGAACCGTCGGCGACTTCGCTCGATAGTATCCAACATACGACACGAAAGTTCCCGATGGTTACTTATTTCGTACGGAATGGCTCCTTTCGAGCCGCTAACTAGTCGCGAGTATGTGCGTACTATCGCACATTTCGTCGGATCAGTTCCCGATCTCGGCCTTCTTCGCGCGCGTCGCCGTGGCCAGAAACACCGCGATGATAGTCAACACGACGGCACCGGCGGCGGCCTGATCGTGGGCGGGAAGCGAGTGGTCGAAGCCGAGGACGGTCTGTTCCGCGCGCAGGAGAGTATGGTGGGGGTCGCCGATCAGCGGGACGAAGTAGTCCACCACGTCGTTGAGGGTGTACCAGAACGTGGCGATCGCGATGGCCCAGATGGGAAAGCGGCTGTAGCGGTGGATCAGGAAGGCTTCGACGGCCATCAGCGCGTGGCTCCAGATCAGGAAGTGGTACATCAGCGGGTTCAGCCCGCCGGGGCCGTTGACCACCAACTGGACGTAGGGGGTCCAGAGGCCGAGTTTGATACAGCCGAAGAATGCGAGCACGTGGAGCCACTCGACGTGCCAGTCGAGTCGCCAGGCGATCAGCGAGAGGCCGATGAAGCCCGTCGCGACGGGGCTATCGGGGACGAAGAGCCACATTTCGGGCGGCGTCAGGCCGAACTGGCCGGCGAACAGGGGGTCCGTGAACGGCCAGGGGTGAAAGCCGTAGTACCAGAAGCCGAAGGCGGTCCCCAGCAGGTTGACGATGGCGATGGGCCAGGCCAGTCGCAGGGCGGCGTCCTCCAGCCACGCGGGCAGGGGTGCGACGTACCGCGGCAGGGCCTCGCGCTCGGGGAGGGGGGCGTCGAAGTAGCGGGCGATGAACCCCTCCAGCTGGCGGCCCAGTCTGGTAACGACGGACATGCGGGGACGAACGACCGACGGCGGCAAAACGGTATCGGAGGGCGGCGCGGCCGGCCTCGCGTTCTCCTGCAAAGGACACGGGTTAAGTGCGTGACCGCCCAACCTGATGGTATGTCAGCAGCGACTGATCTGGAGGAACTCCGTCGCGGGACCGATCTGGTCAAGCGCGGGTTCGCGAAGATGCAGAAAGGCGGCGTCATCATGGACGTCGTCGACCGCGAGCAGGCCCGTATCGCCGAGGACGTGGGCGCCGTGGCGGTCATGTCACTGGAAGCCGTGCCGGCCGACATCCGCAAGCGCGGCGGCGTCGCCCGGATGGCCGACCCCGCCGACGTCCAGGAGATCATCGACGAGGTGTCGATCCCGGTGATGGGCAAATCCCGCATCGGCCACACCAAGGAAGCCCAGATCCTCGAAGCGACCGGCGTCGACATGATCGACGAGAGCGAGGTGCTCACGCCGGCCGACGATCGCTTCCACATCGACAAGCGGGAGTTCACCGCGCCGTTCGTCTGTGGCGCGCGCAACCTCGGTGAGGCGCTCCGCCGCATCGACGAGGGCGCGGCCATGATCCGCACGAAAGGCGAGGCCGGCACCGGCGACGTCAACCAGGCCGTCCACCACCAGCGCAACATCAAGGGCGCGATCCGCGAGCTCGAAGGGATGACCCACGAGGAACGCGAGAAGTGGGCCCGGGAGAACGAGGCGCCCGCGGAACTGGTCCACGAGACCGCCGAGATGGGCCGGCTCCCCGTCGTCAACTTCGCGGCCGGCGGCATCGCGACGCCCGCCGACGCTGCGCTCATGATGCACCACGGCTGTGACGGCATCTTCGTCGGCTCGGGCATCTTCGGCGCGGAGGACCCCGAAGCGATGGGGACCGCCGTCGTCGAGGCAGTCAACAACTGGGACGACCCCGAGAAACTGGCCGAGATCTCCTCGAACATCGGCTCGGGAATGCGCGGCGACGCCAACGCCGACCTGCCCGAGGAAGAGAAACTGCAGGGCCGGGGCGTCTGATCGGAACGAACGGCTTCGCCGACGGCGCATTTCTCGGCTCGCGTAAGCCATCCCTAGCCGTTCTGACTACGGCGGATCTCGTCGCTGGCGAATCGACTGTCGAGACGGCGTCTTAAACTGCCGGTCAATAGGCGCAGAATACTTTTTATGCCGACTGTGGAACACGCGTCCAGAGAGCCGCAAAACCTGGGGGTTTGCGGGGCATATTATGAGTACGAAAACGACTTCGAAGTTCGGGCGGGACGAGCAAGTGGCAGCGGTGATCGGGGCGCTAGTCGCGGCGATTCCGGCGGGGCTTTTGATCCAGTTCCTGCCGGGGCCAAACGGCAGCACGACCCGAGGATTCGAGTACTTCGCCTGGCTGGTCGGTGGCAGTGGGCTATCCACCGGGTGGCTGGTCTGGATCGGGACCTGTGTGGTGTTCGCCCTGATCTTCGGCGTCTTCCTCTCGCGGACCGTTCACAAGTTCACGAACACGATCATCATGATGTCCCGGAACATCGGGGTCCTCCAGAAGATTCTGGTGCCGCTTCTGGAACGGTCGGCACTCGGGGTCACCGCCGGTGGCTTCGGGTTGCTCTACGGCCACATTCTCGGCTACGGCTTTTTCGCCTACGGCATGCCGGTGGCCCTGGTCGCCCTCGGCTACAACGCGGGGATTCCACCGCTCGCGGACTTCTCGGTGATCTTCGCGTACCTGCTGTACGGACAGCTGATGGGTACTGTCTACGGCGTGCTCCTCGAAGCACACTGGTTCAAGCCAGCCACGACCGCGGACGAACAGAACGCGGCGGTCGTGGGCGCGATCGGCGGCGGTGTCGCCGGCGTCGCCGTCCTCTCCCTGCTCGGGGGGTCGGCTGCACTCACCGAGATCGCGGCGCTTGCCGGGAGCCAGTCCCCGGAATTCGGGGCGGCGCTATTCGTGGCCGCCGGCCTCGTGTTCGGCCTGCTGTTCGCGGCCGTCCTCTCCCGGACGATCAACGACTTCACGAACACGGTGATCATGTTCTCGCGGCGGTCGAAGATCACTCAGAAACTGCTCGTGCCATTGTTGACCCGCGGGGCGCTCACCGTCACCGCCGGCAGTATGGGGCTGGTCTACGGGACCGCCCTCGGCGTGGTCGTCCTCGCGCTCGGTTCGGCTGGCATCGGCCCGAATCTGGGGCTCGCGGGACTGATCGCACTGATCGTCTACGGCCAGGTGCTCGGTAATGGCTACGGCCTGATGATGGAGAAAGTCGACGCGTCCACGTTCGTCCCCGGCGAGGCGGTCCGGGCGGGCGTCGTCGCGTCGCTCGGAGCCGGCCTGCTCAGTGGGGCCTTCGTCGCCCTCGTGATCGGGCTGGATCTGTTCGCGGGACTCGCGGCGACGCTGGACGCGACCGGCGTCTCGACCGGCTTCGGCGTCTGGATGGCCATGTCCGTCGTGCTCGGACTGGCCTTCGTCGCCTACGTCTCGCGGACGATCAACGACTTCACGAACACGGTGATCATGTTCTCCCGGCGGTCGGAGATCACCCAGAAACTGCTCGTGCCACTGCTGACCCGGGCCGCCCTCGCGGTCACCGCCGGGAGCATGGGCCTCGGGTTCGGCCTGCTGGTCGGCATCGCGTTCTACGGGGGGTCGCTGCTGGGCGTCCTCCCGACGACGGGGCCGCTGATCGTCGTCGCCTTCCTCCTCTACGGACAGGTGCTCGGGACCGGGTACGGGCTGATCCTCGGCGACGTGGACCTCGGCCTCCCGTCCTTCGGGGGCGAGGAGCGGACCGTCGAGGACGACGAACGGCTGGGTGGCCAGCCGGGCGCGTTCGCCCGCTGGCGGTCACGGCGACCCTTCGCCGGCGGCACGCTGCTGGTACTCGGCGGCATGATCATCGCGGCCATCCCGATCCGGCTCCAGATGATCTCCGCGACGCAAGGCCCCTCCTTTTCGGCGCTGGGCATCGTCTTCGCGGCGATGGTCGTCGCCTGTGGGGTCTTCGCCATCGTGAAACCCCAGCTCTCGACGCTGATCGGCGTCACCGGCATCGCCATGTCCATCCTCTCGTTGATCGGCGCGTTCGGCGGCCTCGTCATCGGCATGCTGGTCGGCATCGTCGGCGGTAGCCTCTGTGTCGCCTGGCAGGAACCGGGGACGACGGAGGCCGAGACCGAGACCACCACCGGCGAGGAGCGCTTCCGCTGGATAAACGAGAGCGAACGCCAGCGCTGGTGAGTAACCGGCCGTCTCAGCTGTCTTCTCCGATACCGGGCACCAGACTCGCGAACAGGACGAACAGTCCGACGACCATGACGAGTAGACCGAATTCGTTCGAGAAGACGACCATCTCGGAGCTCACGTGTGTGAAACCGCCGAACAGGAGTACGCCGATACCCAGAACCTGCAAGTCGGTCGCGTCCATGCGCTCGCGTCGTCGTGTGGCGACGTATGTCTTATCGACGAAAGATCAGAACAGCGTCGCGCCGTCACCGATTTCGGTCTGGTAGACGCGCGCCTCGACGCCGACGGCGTTGAACTGGTCGATCATGGCCGTGCCGACGGCCCGGCGGTCCGGTTCCTCGCAGGCGGCGATTACGGTCGGGCCGGCACCGCTGATCGTGACGCCGGTCGCGCCGGCCTCCAGCGCGGCGTCACGGACCTGACTGTACCCGTCGATCAACTCCGCGCGTGCGGGTGTGACGACGGTGTCGTTCATCCCCTCACCGACCAGGTGTGGGTCGTCACGGTGCATCCCCGTCGTCAGCGTCGCGGCCCAGCCGACAGTCTCCACTAACTGTTCGACACGGGCGGACTCGGGGACGACGCGGCGGGCGTCCCGGGTGGAGACGACGATGTCGGGGAGGCAGGCCACCAGCGGGATGTCGGCGTCGACCTTGGTGACGCCGTCGTCGGTGGCGATGGTGAACCCGCCCATGATCGAGGGGGCGACGTTGTCGTCGTGGGCGTCGCCGGAGACGACGGCCTCGCCCTTGGCGGCGATGGGGACCAGTTCCTCCCGCGTGTGGCCCCGGTCGTACAGTTCGTTCAGGCCGACGGCGGCCGCGGCGGCGCTGGCGGCAGACGACCCGAGTCCCGAGGCCGGGCGCACGCCCTTGTCGATCTCGATGCGGGCGGGGGCGTCGAGCGCCTCGGCGACGGCCCCGACGGTGTTCTTCTCGGGGTCCTCGGGGATGTACTGGCTGCCGACGCCGGTAACTTCGATGCTGATCTCGTCTGCCTTCTCGACGCGAACGATGTCCGCCGGGCGGTCCAGCGCGACCCCGAACACGTCGAAGCCGCTCCCGAGGTTCGCGCTCGTGGCCGGTGCCCGGACGGTGAGCATGCACGTGGCTTCCGTCAGGGCCGGCAAAAAGGTAGCGGACTCCGGGTTTTCGCCCTGGGACACGGTCACGCAGTGGCCGGGGTCAGTTCATCGTCTCGCCGAGTTCGTCCGTATCGACCGTCCCGGAGATGATCGCCCTGTTCCCGTTGCGGTTCGTGGAGACGTCGTTCAGGTTGTCGAAGCTGTCCGTGTCTGCGTAGGTCTCGATGTCTCCCATGTCGACGTCGGACTCGTTCTCGAACACGAAGACCACCTTGACGGCGGTGGTCTGGCCGTCGACGCTCGACGAGAATCCGCTCGCCACGTTGCCCTCGAACTGGCCGTTCTCGGCGTCGGTCTCGTCGGGCGCGTCCTGTGTCGACGCGAGCAGGATCGTCGTAGTGCCGAGCTCGTCGGACAGGTCCGCGAACGGCTGGCTGTCGTCGACGTACCGATTTTCGTCCCCCTTGGCCGTGTCGATCAGCGTCTCGACGATGTCGACAGGGTTGGCGTCGGTCAGGAAGCCGCTCGATCCGTGGACGATCCTGTTGCCGTCGATTCCGACCGCCTGGTTCTCGTCGCTGCCGAGATAGATCGTGTACCCCTCGTGGGTCGTGTCCTCGTCGTAGTCCTCGTCTCCCAGGTGGCTGGCCACGTCGTCCTGATTGTAGTCCGCCTCGAACATCCCGCCGTAGCCGCTGACCCCCACCCGGACGCTGACGTCCTCGACGTCGAGATTGACGGCGCTGAGCGGGAACGAGTCCTCGTTGGACTCGAAGCTTTCCTCGTAGTAGTCGCTGTCGAACTCGCTCTCGTTTTCCACCACGGTCCCGTAATCGAGGTAGGAGATCGTCAGGTGATCCGCGTCGGTCACCGTCCCGGGTTCGAAGGCCCAGTCCGTGTAGTTCACCCCGCCGATGAACGGAATCGCGTCCTCGATGGCGTTACAGCCCGAGAGCGCTGTGAGCCCTGCCGTCGCCGCACCTGCTTTGAGCGCGTCTCGCCGTGTGATCTCTCTGCTCATGTACGTCTACGTTCGCTGAGATGTCTAATACCTTCGGGGAGTTTCCCGCTCGGTAAACCCTCGGGACGGGGTTTTACTGCGCCCCCGGCGTACCCGTTCCCATGACAGTCGTCGGATTCCTGAGCGTGGCACCGGTGATCGAGGGGAGCATGGCCGAGGAGGTCGCCGCGGCCGTCGCGGCCCTCGACGAGTTCGACGTGGCCTACGAGACGACGCCGATGGGAACGACCATCGAGGCCGAGGGGATCGACGAGTTGTTCGCCGCGGCTCAGGCCGCCCACGAGGCCGTCGACGCCGACCGGGTGAGCACCGTGTTGAAGATCGACGACAAGCGCACGCGTGCGGGGCCGGCCAGCGAGAAGGTCGAGGGCGTCGAGGAAGCGCTGGGGCGGCCGGCCCGGAGCGACCGGGACCCGGACGCCTAAAGGGGGACAGGAACAAGCAGGGGTATGGACAGCCTGAACCGGATGGCGACGGACCTCGTCGACGAGGCCATCGACTTCGCCGACGAGTTGAACGTCGCCGTCTCGCGCCTCGACAACGAGGCGGTTGTACTGGACTTCGGGGTCGAGATCCCCGGCGGCCTCGAGGCCGGCCTGCTGCTGACCGAGATCGCGACCGCGGGCCTCTCGACCGTCTCGACGACCGTCGACACTGTGGCCGGCGCGCCGCTGACCCACGTCGAACTGTCGACCGACAACCCGGCGCTGGCCCTGCTCTGTGGACAGAAGGCCGGCTGGGAACTCTCGGTCGAGGACTTCGAAGGACTGGGCGGCGGCCCGGCCCGCGCCCTGGTCGCCGAGGAGGACGTGTTCCAGCGAATCGGCTACCGCGACGAGTTCGACTTCGCCGTCCTGACCGTCGAGTCCGAGCAGGTGCCCGGCGAGGCTGTCGCCGACCACGTCGCCGAGGTCGCGGGCGTCCCCGAGAGCGGCGTCTTTCTGCCAGCGTTCTCGACCGCCAGCGTCACCGGCAGCGTCTCGATGGCCGCCCGCGCCGCCGAACTCGCCGTCTTCCGCCTCTCGGAACTGGGCTACGACCCCCTCGACGTATTGTCGGTGTCGGCCACCGCGCCCGTCGCGCCCGTCGGTGACGACGAGGAGACCGCCATCGCCCGGACCAACGACGCGCTGGCCTACGGTGGCCGGGCCCACCTCGTCGTCGACCGCGAATTCGACCGGTTCGACGAGGTGCCCTCCAGCGCGACCGACGAGTACGGCCGGCCGTTCGCCGAGATCTTCGCGGACGCGGACTGGGACTTCTACGAGGTGCCCGAGTCGGTCTTCGCGCCCGCACAGGTCACGATCGACGTGGTCGGCGGCCCGACCCACGTCCTCGGTGAACCCGACCACGACCTGCTGGCCGAGAGCTTCGACCTCTGATGCGGTTCAAGGTCGCGCCGGCCCCCGTCGATCCCGACCTGCTCGCGTCGATCCACGAGGCGATCCCGCTCGTCCCCGGGTCCGTCGACGACTGCTGTGTGCGCATTCAGTCCCGAACCGACGTGGGTTCCCGGGAGGACGCCGAAGCGTGGCTCGCCTTCTGTCGGGCCCTGCGTCTGGCGACCGAGACCGACCGGGGATACGAGCGACAGCGCCGCGACCTCACCGACGAGGCGGTCGCGACGGCCTTCGCCCAGCGGGTGTTCGGCGTGGCCGACCTCCTCGACGCGCTCGACGCGGCCGACGAACCGCTGTCGGCGACGGTGGCCTTCGACGCCATCCGGGAGACTGTCCCACCGTGGGAGCGCAACCGACACGGCGACTGGGACGCCGTCTGGACGGAGCGGACGCGCCGCCTGCTCGACTGGGGTGTCGTGTTCGGCCACGTCGAGCGGGTCGACGCAGGGTACCGGCCGACCTGACTCGCCGCGGGGGAACGCTTTACCCATCGGACTGCGAACCCACGAGTGATGGACGACCGGCCGCCCGACGCCGTCTTTCTGGACCTCGACGGGACGCTCTGTGAGTACCGCCGGTCCCGCGAGGAACTGCTCGCGGCCGCGTTCGAGGAACTCGGCGTCGACCCGTTTTTCACCGTCGGCCAGTACCGCGAGAAGCTGTTCATGCAGGTCGTCACCGACGAGACTCGCGCCGAGCGCCGCGAGCTGGCCTTCGCCGAACTGGCCGAGGAGGCGGACCGGGACCCTGCAGTCGGTCGTCGGCTGGCCGCCCTCTACGCCTCGATGCGGGACCACGGCGACGTGGAACCGCTCCCCGGAGCCATGGCGGCACTCGAGTCGCTCGGTGAGGCGTACGACCTCGCACTGGTCGCCAACGGTGGCCCCGAGATCCAGGGCCCGAAACTCGACGCGCTGGGGGTTCGGGACGCCTTCGACGTAATCGTCTACGGCGGCTACGACACCGCGCCCAAACCAGAACCCGGCCCCTTCCACGAGGCGCTGTACGCGCTGGACGCTGCGCCCCGCCGGGCCGTCCACGTCGGCGACACCGTCCACGAGGACGTGCGCGGGGCCGACGGCGCGGGCATCCAGGCCGCTCTCCTCGTCGACGACGACGGCGAACCGACGACTACGCCGGACTATCGGATCGAATCGATGGCCGACCTCGAAGACCCGCCGTGGGAAGGGGGGTGAGTACCGCTCGCCGAGTACGGCAGCCGAACACCGTAGGAAAACGGAAACGAAGGTTCTGCGGGCGACGCTGTGGGCGTGATCAATCAGCCGGACTCAGTCGCCGGAATCGTTCCGGCTCCGCTGCTGTGTCCCGGTGTCGTGGTGGCGTGCGGACTCGATCTGTGCGTCGACGAGTTTGTTGACCTGGCGTCCCCAGTCGTCGTCCGGATGCGTTCGGACGTACTCAGCCCACTGTTTGATCTGCCGGAGGCGCTCGGCGTCGTTCCGGGCGTGTTTCTGCTCAAACGTTTCTGAG
The DNA here is from genome assembly GCF_001989615.1 of Halorientalis sp. IM1011. Classification (NCBI taxonomy): domain Archaea; kingdom Methanobacteriati; phylum Methanobacteriota; class Halobacteria; order Halobacteriales; family Haloarculaceae; genus Halorientalis; species Halorientalis sp. IM1011. Next base: position 2,633,597 of record NZ_CP019067.1, read on the forward strand.
TCGTCCGTAGTCATCTTGGACACCGAGCCGTTCGACGTACTCTACGAGACGGTCGATGTTAAGCGTTGGCTCGGTAACCTGATACAGATGGACTGCATCCTCGAAATCTTTCTTCGTCCCCATTCCGAGCTTGTAGGCGATCTGTAGTTCGAGCGATCCGATACGTATCGAGTGGTCGGCCAGCCAGACAGTCGTCGTGTCTTCGAGTGAGAGACGGTCGTACTCGTCAGTGGGAAATTTGAGTTCTAGATTCGGAACGATATCACCGTCTTCTGCAACTCGAATCGGCAGGTCGTCGACCAGCGTGTCGTACATTTCGTCCAGTGGCATCGCCGACCCCCAATAACCGGCGTCCTGCAGTCGCTCCGCGATCTCCATAGCCGTCGCTTCGTCGAACCGTTCGACGAGTACGTCTATGTCCTCGGTCGCACGAGAACGACCGAACAGAACGGCGACGTAGCCACTGACTACGGCGTAGTCGATCCCGACTGCGTCGAGAACCCCGACGAGATCGAGAATCAACTCGTCGAGGGCGTTGGGTTCCTTGTCGATGTGAATACCGTCGTCAGTGAACTCCATGGTGGCCGTTCCGTCCGCTTACGTGAAAAAGTCGAGGACCGTCCCGTTCACTCCACCGGCGTCACGTCTTTCACCGTCCCGACACCCTTCGAACTCCCTTCGCGGAAGACGAATCGCTGCCCTTCCTCGACGTAGTAGGGGCGGAACTTGAAGCGCACACGGGTCTCGCCGGAGTCGCCGGGCAGGAGCTGGCCGCCCTCGGGGTAGAAGGCGGCGGCCTCGCTGACGGTCTCGATGTGGACGACCGGCTCGTAGCCGTCGCCGATCCGCGTCGGGTGGTTGAGTACCATCACCTCGGCTTCGAACTCCCGGACGGGCGTGGGGTCGGTCTCGCGGGGGAGCAACACCATCCCGCGTTCGATGTCGACCTCCGCGACGCCTTTCAGCGCGATGCCGACGATCCGGCCGGCCTGGGCCTCGTCCACGCGATGGTAGTGCATCTCGATCGACCGGACCTCGACCTCGCGGAAACTGCCGTCCTGCATCGGTCCGAGCAGGAGTTCGTCGCCGGCCTCCACGGTACCGGAGCGAATCGTCCCGGACGCGACCGCACCGACGCCGGTGACGTTGTACGTGCGGTCGACGTACATGGTGAAGTCCTCGTCGGTGCGGTCGCTGCCGGCGGTCTTGGGCAGGCGCTCGAACAGTTCGTCCAACTGGTCGAGGCCGTCCATCGTGACCGCGCTCGTCGCGAGGACGGGGACGACCGTCTCGCTGATCTCCTCGATGGCCGTGTCGACGCCGTGGCGCGCGACCGGCAGCGGCGTCTTCCCGACCTCCCGGAGCAGGCGCTCGACCTCGCGTTCGACCTCCCGCAACCGCTCCTCGTCGACCAGGTCGGCCTTCGTGATGGCGACCATCGTCGGGAGGTCGGTCGCCAGCAGGATGCCGAGGTGCTCGCGGGTGGTCTTGGTCGGCCCGTCGTCGGCCGCGACGGTGAGGAGGCCGTAGTCGAGTTTCTGCCCGACCAGACCGCGGATCGTCGTTCGGAGCCAGGGCTCGTGGCCCACGGTGTCGACGAAGCTCACCAGACGGGTGGCCTCCTCGACCACGCGGGCTCGATCCGACTTGCGGTGTGGGTTGTCCATCCGGACCGGACCGTCCTCGTCGAAGCCGTAGACGCCGTAGGAGAGGTCGGCCGAGAGACCTCGCTCGACCTCGTGGGGCTGCACGTCGAGGAACGAGCGGGTGCCCCCTTCGCCGTCGTCGGCGTCGCCGGTCACGAGCGAGCCCACGAGGGTCGATTTGCCGTGGTCGACGTGGCCGGCGGTCCCGACGACGATGTGCTCGTCGTCGCCCATGACCGTCCCTTCGCGGATCGTGGCGACGCCGACGATACCGTCCGTGCCAGTCTCGCCCTTCGTCGCGGTGCCGGTTTCGCGGTCTACGCCCCACGTCTCCACGTCGTCGATGTGTGCGCCGGCCTCCTCGGCCAGCAGGGAGAGTACGTCCATCGACTCGGAGAACGTCTCGGGTTCGATGCCGGCCAGCCCGCCGTCGTCGGTGACGCCGACGACGTAGGTCGCCTCGCCGTCGCCCGAGAGGACGCGGTGGCGGAGCTGTGCCGCGAGGCTCTCGAACCGCCCCTCCGTCGCGTGGAGGTCTTTCGTGAGCCGCTCTTTGAACTCGACGCTACCGCCCTCCTGTTCGCCGCGCTCGATGGCGCGTTCGAGGACGGCCCGGTCGGGGCTCATACGTGCCGCGTTAGGGGACCACTATTAAAAGCTTTCTCGGAATGTGTCTAACGTTAGCACGGTGCGTATAAATAGGGGTCCGTAGCGGTGGGGCTCGACCCGGCTGGAAGGGTCGGCCGTCTACCGCTCGATCAGGTCGACGGCTTCGAGGAACCCGTCGGCGTAGCTCTCCTCGGTCACCTCGTCGGCCGCGGCCCGCGCCGCGTCGTCGGCGTTGGCGACGGCGAAGGAGCGCCCAGCGGTCTCGAAGGTGGCCACGTCGTTCTCGGAGTCCCCGACCGCGACGAACTCCGCGGGGTCCCGATCGAGCGTCTCTGCGACCGCCTCTAGCCCTTTGCCCTTGTCCACGTCGGGGGTCTTGACGTGGTAGGCGAAGCCGGTGTCGACGACTTCGAGGCCGTGATCGGCCGCGATCCGTTCGAGGGGGTCGAGTGGCTGGTCGAGCGCGACGGCGATCTCGGTCTCGCGCCAGCGGTTGACGAAGTCCGGTTCGTCCCAGCCCAGACCGTAGCCCGCCTGTTCGTACTCCTCGGCGACGGCCCATGCGCTCTCGGGATCGCCGGTGAAGACGATCTCTTCGCCCGCCACGGCGACGACGCCGCCGTTCTCGGCGATCACCGTGATCGGAATCGCCAGGAACTCACAGAGGGCGACGGGGTAGGGAAAGGCCTTCCCGGTGGCGACGACGACGTGATCGTCCCACTCCCGCAGGACCGCCATCACGCGGGGGTCGATGGCTCGGCTGGGTCCGGTCAGCGTCCCGTCGATGTCGACGGCCAGCGGCGGGGTCACGGCTCGCCCTCCGTGACCACGCGCGTCGGTGTGTCCATGCGGCCCGGTTGTGGCTCACATCGCATAAGTGGCCACCGTCCCAGTCGAGGGTATGGACGCCCCACCCGTCGACGGCTGTCCGGACACCTATCTCGTCGACAACGAACTGTTCGGCTCCCCGAAGATGCTGGCGACCTACCTGCTCGACGCCGCCAGACCGGCGATTCTGGACGCCGGCACGGTCTCCGGTGCCGAGCGCATCCTCACAGCTATGGAGGAAGTCGACATCGACCCCGCCGCGGTCGAGTACGTCCTCGTCAGCCACGTCCACCTCGACCACGCCGCCGGGACCGCTCGCCTGCTCGACGCTTGCGAGAACGCCACTGCCATCGTCCACGAGCGGGGCCTCCCCTACCTCACCGACGCCGACAAACTCGACCGCCTCGTCGAGAGCGTCGAGGCCGCCATCGGCATGGACGCCCCCTACGGCGACCCCGACCTGCTCCCCGAAGGCCGCTGTCGGGCCGTCTCCGGCGGCGAAGTACTCGACCTCGGCGACCGCGAACTCGAACTCTACGACGCGCCGGGGCATGCCCCCCACCACTACGTCGCTCTCGACCCCGACAGCGGGACGCTGTTCGCTGCCGACGCCGTCGGCGCGTTCGATCCGCGCTCGAACACCGTCGCCCCCACCACGCCCCCGCCGAGTTTCGATCTCGAAGCCAACCTCGACACCGTCGACCGCCTGCTTGAACTCGACCCCTCGCGGACGCTGTACAGCCACTTCGGTCCCGGCGAGCCCGGTGAAGCGGTGGCGGAACTGCACGAGTACGCAGAGATCCTCCCGCAGTGGGTCGACGCCGTCGAAGACGTCAGGGCCGCTACCGGCGACGACCTCGATGCAATGCTCGACGCCCTGCGCCCGGAGTGGGAGAGTCCGACGCTCCGTCGGGACGTGGTCGGTGTCTGTCGTTATCTGGACCGGCAGAACTGAGAACTCAGGTCAACCGCTCGTAGGCCGCGTTGACTTTCTTGAACCGCTCCTCGTCGCCGCCGTCGGTGTCCGGGTGGACCTCCTTGACTTTCTGGCGGTAGGCGGCCTTGACCGTCGACTCGTCGGCGTCGCTGTCCACGCCGAGGATCCGGTAGGCCTCGGCTCTGGTCGGTCCGTCGTCGGCCGACGGCTGTCGTCGACGCTGGCGTTGCTGGCTTGCTCGCTGGCGCTGTCGACCCGTCTGCTGGCGTCGTTGCCGGCCGCGTCCGCCCGGTGCGGTCCACTCCTCGCGCGGGCCCGCCCCGAACCCGCCGGTCTCGCGGGTCCGGGCCCGCTCGCGGCCGCTGTTCTGTCGCGCTCGCTCCTCGACCGACCGGTAGACCCGGGCCGCGAGGCGGCCGCTGGCCTGGTACCACATGAAGTAGGCGGCCGCACCCAGCGCCCCGGCCAGAAACAGGATCGAGTAGACCTGGGTGACGAACGCGAGGACGAAAACGACGGCTGCACACCCCGCCAGCGCCGCCGCGATACCCGTGATCAACCGGTCGTGATCCACGCCAACGGTTTGGGTCCCCACCCCCGTAAGCCTCTCGACTGCGGCCCTGACTGCCGTCAGCGCCCCGTCTCCAACCGGCCGCGCAGGGTTCATACGGCTGGGCGTGGTAAGTCCTCACATGAGCGTAGCCGGGAACTGCGAGATCTGTGGGACCGGCGGCGTCGACCACACCTGCTCGCGCTGTGCCCAGCTGGTCTGTGAGAAGCACTTCGACGAGGAGACCGGCCTCTGCGTCGAGTGTCTCTCGGAGGTGGGTGGTGGCTCCGACCAGGAGCGCCAGCCCCAGGATATGCCCGACGGCGTGGACACCTACCGGTTCTAACCCACGTTTTCCGTCGGGAGTCGCCACGCGACCCCCGTCTGCTCACGGCCACTCCCGCCCAGTGTGCAGGTCGAGGGGGTACCGCAACGCTTTCTGTTCTCTCCGCTGTCATCTCGAACGTGTCCCTCCAGCGAACCGTCGACCGTATGCTGTCCGCGCACCCGCTGCTCTCGCTCGCGCTGGGTGCGTACGCGGGCCTGCTCGTGGCCACTTGGCTCGCGTGGACGACGGGGGCGGCGGTGACCGCCGAGGCGGTGCTCGCACCCGGCTGGGTGACGGCCGGGGTCGTCGCACTGGTCGCATCGTCGGTCCCGGCCCTCGGTACTACGCTGAGTCGGACGCGGCTCCACCACCTACTGCTCGTGGTCCCTGCGGTCGTCGTGGCCACCGAACTCTGGTCCCACTGGGTCGTCGTCGGCCCGGACCTCAGCTTCGTCGGCCAGTCGACGTTCTTCCCGGTCGCGCTGAGCGGGATCGCCGCCGTCGTCGTCGTGAAGGCGGCCGACGGCAAGCGAATCGAACGGATCCGGGCCGAACAGGACCCCGTCGTCGAATGGACGGCCCGTCCCGCGCGGCGGCTGGTGCGCCGACGACGCCGGCTTTACGTCCTCGGTGGCGGGCTGGTCGCGGTCGGCGTCGTCGCCGGGCTATTCGCCGACGACGTCGGCCATATGCTCCTCGGCACGGCCATCGGGAGTGCACTCGGTATGCGGTCCCGGGACCACCAGGGGCCACGCCGATTCGCGGTCTATCCCGACGCCGTCCTCGTCGGGTCCGGAACCACGTTCGGAATCTCCCTCTATCCGTGGTCTCGGCTGTCGGGCTACACTCTGGCCGACGACGCGCTCGTCCTCCACCGGCGGATCCGGGCTCCGGTACACTGCGCCCGCTCCAGTATCGACGACCTCGACGCTGTCGTCCGCCACCTCGACCGCCGTCTCGATCGGATCCGCGCGGCCGACTGAGTCGTCGTCGACCGACCACCGAACGAAGACATTTTCAGATCCTGTGACAGAAACCCGTCTATGTCCCGCCCGCTACTGGACTGGTTCCCCCTCCTGCTCGGCGCGTACGTCGGCGGTCTCGCCGCGGCCGTCGTCGGCTTCTCGCCCGGCATCACGGTGCTGGGCTGGCAGGTAATCACGGCCGGTGCCGTCGCGTTCGCGGGAACGGTTGCCGTCGCCGCGACACGGGACCACCTCGCGGTCGAGCTGGCCCGCACGGACTGGAACCTGGCCGTGGTCGTCGCTCCGTTCCTGCTACTGCTCGGTTCCGTCGACCTGCTGGCGCGCGACGGCTCCACGACCTCGATGGGAACGCTGCTGATCCTCGCCGTCGCCGTTCTCGGACTGGCGGTCTACGTCGTCGCGAACCGTCGCGTAATCGAGTGGGCCAGGGACGCCGATGCCGTTGTGGTCCAGTGGACAGCGGGCACTACAGCCCGCCGTCGACGCTGGCTCCGGGCGACGCTGCTGGGAGGCGGTCTCGCATTCATCGTCGCCGGCTTCGTCCTCCACCACCCGTTCGCGGAGATCGCACCGACGATGGGCACCGTCACGCTCGTATTCGAGCTGTTCGCCGGCCGCGCCCGTGAGTACAGTGTCCTTCCCGACGGCCTCTACGTCCAGCATCCGGGCACCTTCGCCGGGCAATTCGTTTCCGGGCAGCGGCTCACCGGCTACCGCGTGACCGACGATGCGCTCGTGATCGACCGCTGGATCCCACTGCTCGCCTTCACGTCGCGCCTCGAAGATATCGACGACCTCGACGCGGTCACCGACGTGCTCGACCGGGCATTCGAGTCCTCCGACGACCGGACCACGCCGGACCGCGGCCTCAGCGATACTGATTGAGCCGCTGTGTCAGCTGTTTGGCGGCCTGCCCGCTGGCTTTGTGGAAGTCTTCTCCCTGATCTTCTCCAGCGAAGATGATCCCGCGCGAGGAGTTGACCAGCCCCACGCCGTCGGCCAGCCCGTGTTCGACGGCGGCCTCGGCGTCGCCGCCCTGTGCGCCCACGCCGGGGACGAGGAAGGGGATCTCGGGGACGATCTCGCGGATCTCCGCGAGTTCCTCGGGCTGGGTCGCGCCGACGACGAGGCCGACGTTGCCGTTGCGGTTCCAGGTGTCGGCCAGCGCGGCCACCCGCTCGTAGAGGGGTTCGCCGGAGTCGAGCTCGAGGTTCTGGAGGTCTGCGCCGCCCGGATTCGAGGTGCGACAGAGCAGGAACACGCCAGCCTCGGTGCGTTCGAGGAACGGTTCCAGCGAGTCCCGGCCCATGTAGGGGTTGGCGGTAATCGCGTCGGCGGTGTCGAGCAGGTCGGCGTACTGGCGGGCGGTGTTGCCGATGTCGCCGCGTTTGGCGTCCAGCAGGACGGGCACGTCCTTCCCGTGGGCGTAGGCGATGGTCTCTTCGAGCGCCCGCCAGCCGTCGGGGTCCTCGTAGAAAGCTGCGTTTGGCTTGTAGCAGGCGGCGTGTTCGTGGGTGGCGTCGATGATCCGGCGGTTGAACGCCCACCGCGGGAGGTCCTTCTCGAGCAGGTGCTCTGGGATGCGGTCCGGGTCGGGGTCGAGCCCGACGCTCACGACGCTGTCGACCGCGTCGATGCGGTCTTCCAGCCGGTCGAAGAAGGTCATACCGGGCGCTGGCCCGGCACTCACTACAAGCTTCCTATCCGGTGCCCGTCACCCCGACGCGTTGTAGACCACCCGCACGCTCGTCTCGACGGACACGTCGCCGGTCTCGATGGTCGTGCCGCCGCCGGCCTGGGTCGCCGTGTCCTCGTAGGCGACGGGTCGGTAGTTCGTGCCCGTCGCGTCGATGCTGGCGACGCCGGTCACCGACAGCCCGCCCGAATCCGCGAGCGTGTCTGCCTGTCCGCGAGCGTTGTCCATCGCGTTCCGGAGGGCCTCGTTGCGGAGGTCCTCGCGAGTGTCATCGGCCAGCGTGAACCGGACCGACTCGACTTCCGCCCCCGAACCGGTCGCCGCGTCGACGACTGCGCCCGCGCGGTCGGTGTCGGAGAGCGTCACCTCGAAGCTGTGGACACCGCGCAGGTCGGGGCCGCTCTCGCCACCCTCACGCGGTGGGGCACGACGCGGAGGTTCTTGAATGCTGTAACCGCTGGTCTCGATACTGTCCTCGGCGACGCCGGCCTCGGAGAGCGCGCTCCGCAACTCCTCGGCACCGCTAGCCAGTTCCGAGCGGATCGCGGCGGGGTCGTCACCCTCGGCCGTCACGGCCAGCCGGAGGACGGCCTGATCGGGCTGCGTGCTGGCCGATCCCTCGCCGGCGACGGTGATGGTCTGGCCGCTCCCCCCGTCCGTGGCGGTCTGCTGTGCTGGTTGCGTTCCGGTACTCCCCATCGCGAGGACCGTGCCCGCCGCGCCGACCGTCAGGACGACGGCGGCGGCGAGCACCAGGGTGGTCGTCTTTCGCATGCACCCGTCCGTTCACCGGGAGCCTACGAATACTCGCCGGAGAGTCAAATCGGCGTTTGAGTCTTGGGGAACACTCAAACCACACGCGCCGTTACGGCCGGGGGAATGGCGTCGTTCGACGCGGTCGCGTTCGATCTGGACTACACGCTGGCGGTCACCGATCGGGACCGACAGTCCCTGCTCGACGTCGCCACCGATCGAACCGACGCCCACGACATCGACCGGGCGGACTACCTCGACGCCCACGGCGCGGTCGCGGCGAGCGAAACCCGCGCCCCCATCTTCGAGCGACTGCTGACCGACGACACCGACCCCGAAAAAGTAGCGACGGCCTACCGGCTGGCCATCGAGGACGCACTCGAACCCCTCGACGGCGTCGAGGGTCTGCTCGCGGCCCTGCGCGAGTCCTACCGGATTGGCCTCCTGACCGACGGCCCGCTGGCCGCCCAGCGGGGCAAACTCGGGACGCTGGGCTGGGCCGATCTGTTCGACGCCGTCGTGATCACCGGCGACCTCCCCGCCGGCAAACCCGACGAGCGGGCCTTCGCGGCGATCTGTGCGGAACTGGGCACAGCGCCCACCGCGACGGTCTACGTCGGCGACCGCCCCGAGGTCGATATCCAGGGCGCGGCAGACGCCGGCCTCGCGACCGTGCAGGTGGTGTATCCCGGCGGTCCCGACCCACATCCGGCGGCCGACACCACGATCGAACGGTCGGAACTGGTCGCGCGACTGCCCGAAATCATCGAGTCACTCTAACTCAGTACTCGCCACCGCTGGCCGCCACAAGTACGTCCACGGCCGACTTCACCGCTGCGCCGGACTCGACGAACACGAGAGTGCGTGGTGGTTCCGTGGTCTTCGGCCGAACCCGGAGGTCCGCCGCCTCGGCCGCCTCGGCCCCGGCTTCGACGCCGACCTTCAGTTCCAGATACGCGCGCTCGGGCTGGACCGCCACGTCGCCTACGCGTTCGTCGTCGCGGTCGACGCCGTAAGCGAACGCGCCGTCGGCGGTCGGCTCCACGTCCGGATCGGCGTCGACGACGGACATCGCGGCCAGCGGGCCGGTGTCACGGCCCGTGATTTCGGAGGCCAGCAGCTGTGCGATCCGTTTGCCGTCCGTGATCGTATCCTCGACCATCAGAGTTCACCCAGTGCGCGCTCGGCGGCGTCTTCCACGTCCAGTCCCTCACGTTTTGCGTAAACGACGGCGGCAGCCTCGACCGTCACGCCAAGGTCCGCCTGCAGTGAGTTGATCTCGGCGACGGCCGCCTGCTTCTCGATCCCGGCCTCGACGAGGGTGTCGAGGATGCGCTCGAACGTCGAACGCTGCTGGAGGATCGACTCGTCGGGGACGAACCCCTCGGGCACCTCGACGCCGTCGGGATCGAACTCGGCGGTCACCTCGCCCTCGTCTCGGGCGACCAGTCCCTCGCCGGCGGCCACGTCCAGTAGCCGCTTGGCCTGGTCGGGCGTGAACCAGTCCCGATCCAGTGAGAGGGCGACGACGAACTCGCTCTCCCCCATCGCGGTCTTGCCCTGCTGACGGAACGGGGCGGCGACGGCCGTCCGGAGACTCATCGTCCCTTCCGGCGACCGGGACCGTCCTAAACCCATCGGATACCGGTCGAGCGGGTGGCGTCCACCGTTGGTGAGTCGAGAGGTTCAAGTGGTCGCCCGCGAATCCTCGGGTATGAAAGACCAGGGACGTTCCCCGCGCAAGCGTACCGGCGGTCGGCTGCGACCGAACCACAAGAAGAAAAAGCACGAACTCGGCGACGAGCCGACCGAGACACAGGTCGGCGACGCGAAGCTGAAGTTCGTCGAGAAGCGCGGTAACACCGAGAAGGTCCGCGCCATCGAGGCCGACACCGCCAGCGTCGCCACGGACGGCGACGTCGTCGCCGCCGAGATCGAGAACGTCGCCGAAAACGACGCCAACCCCAACTACGCCCGCCGAAACATCATCACCAAGGGTGCGATCCTCGAGACCAGCGAAGGTCGGGTCCGCGTCACCTCCCGTCCCGGCCAGAACGGCCAGGTCAACGGCGTCCTCGTCGAGGAGTAATCTCACTCGCGGGCCGGCCCGAGTATCCACTCGTCGTGTCGGCCACGATTTTTGACGGCCAGCAGGTACTTCCCCGGCGAGCGCCAGGTCGCGGTATGGATCGACGGCAGTTCCTCGAAGCGACTGGTATCGCCGCCGCCGGGACCGCGATCGCTGGCTGTAGCGGTGACGGTCAGATCGAAACCGGGACGCTGGCGACGAGCGTCACCGACCAGCCGAGCGACATCGACGATTTCGAGACGCTCGTACTCCGACTCACGGGACTTCGGACGACCCGGGCCGGGGACGGGACCGTATCCGACGACACCGTGACCGGCACGGCGTCGGACGGCGAAGACGGGGAACGCACCATCGACATCGAGGAGACGGAGGTCGACCTCACGGAACTGGCCGACGGCGACACGTCGCTGATCGACGAGACGGAACTGGAGACTGGGGAGTACGAGTATCTCAAACTCGTCGTCGGGGAGGTCGTCGAGGCTCGACTCACCGGCGGCGACGAGGCGACGGTCGAGACTCCCGGTAACGCACCGCTGAAGTTCAACGAGCGGTTCGAGATCCGCGCCGACCAGCGGACCTCGTTCCTCGCGGACTTCACCCCCGTGAAGCAGGGTCGGTCCGGTCGCTACCTGATCAAGCCGGTCGCGGACGGGGTCGAAGTCAGCTACGAGGACGAATCGACGGCGACGACGGCCTGATCAGGGCCGCGGTGCCGCCTTCTGCAGCGCGCTCTCGGCGATGTTGCCCCCGTAGTCGGCGGTCCGTGACAGCGAGTCCACCACCAGCCCCAGCACCTGCGCTGTCTGGGAGTCCATCTGGTGGATGAGGTCGTCGATCTCCCGGGCGCTGTCGTCGATGGGACGGATGCGCGACCGTGCCTCGGTCGCCAGCCGCGTGGCCTCCTCGGCGTCGTCTTCGAGCAGGGCGTCCATCGCCGTCTCGGGCACCGCCAGCGCCTCCTCGCGGAGTTCGTACAGGCCCTCGGCGATCTCCTCGGGCACGTCGCCGACCTCCAGGGTCAGCCGAGCGATCTTCGAGGCGTGGTCTGCGATCCGCTCTAGCTGACGGGCGCTGGACTGGTAGTCGAAACAGGTCTCCCGCGGCAGCCCGATCTGTGAGGCCGCCGTCGGGTCCCGCAGCACGGACCGGAACACCCGGGAGATCATGTACCAGAGTCGATCCACGTCGTCGTCGCGCTCGCGCACGTCGTGTGCCAGATCGTCGTCGTTCTCCACGAGAGCATCGACCGCGTCCGACAGCATCGTCAACGCGACCAGTCGCATGCGCGTGATGGCGTTGTGGATGGACAGCTCCGAGGAGTCCAGCAAGTCCTGTAACACCACGCGCTCGCTGGTCTCCTCGATCACCTCCAGCCCGACCAGCCCCTGGGTGGCCTGCCGGATCGTCCGGCGCTGCTGGGCGCTGACCCGGGGCGTCTCCAGCCTGATGATGTCGAAGCCGCTGACGTACATCGTCATCACCGCCCGCGTGAGCTGGTCTCCCTCCAGTCCGCTCACGTCGAGGGTCCCCTCCGTCCGCTCGTCGCTGGTCTTCGGTGAGAGCAGGAGCGAGTCCCCCTCCGCGTGGAACTCGACGACGCTGCCCGCGCTCACGTCGTTCCTCGTCGCCCAGTCTTTCGGGAGCGATACGGTGTACGTCGACCCACCAGTGACCTGCACCTTGCGCGTCTCCATGGACGGCCATTCAGACTCCCTCCTGATAAAATATGGTGAGAATATATAATACATGTACGGAAGCAATAGATCCTTTCCGTCATCGATCAGTGGTAGCAGCTAATTCGGCGGGAGACCGGTCGAACGTCTATATACTGATGCGGAATACAATGGTGGTCTCTTTCGAAAACGTATGTATGCGGAGGGGTGTGGAAACAAAATGTGGATCAAACCGCTATCGAGCCGGTTCGAGGCGCTCGACCTCCTAAATATACATATTAGAAGAGTACTTTCAATAGGCCCCGTTCGTCTCCGGTGATGACACACGAATCACGGCGGGCGTTTCTGGTTGGAACGGGTGCAGCGGCTACGTCGATCCTCGCCGGCTGTATCGGCGGCGGCGACGCGGACGGGAGCGGTCCCGGACAGTTGAAGGCGGGTGGTTCGTCGACGGTGTATCCCATCACGAGCGACGGGGCGTCGGTGTGGAGCTCGAACCCGCCGGCCGACGACGAGGAGTACTGGGGCCCCGGCCAGTACAACATCTCGACCGACGAGCGGATGGCCGACTACTGGGCCGGACTGTACGGGTTCGAGCCGGCCGACGGTTCCAGCCCGCCCTTCGAGGTCTCCGTCGGACTGAGTCACTCCGGCACAGGCCTGGAGAAGGTACGGAACGAACAGATCGATATCGGCGACGCCAGCGCGTCCGTCGCGGACGAGTTTCCCGACGCCAGCGACTCGGAACTCGACACGTTCGTCGATCACGTGGTCGGTGTCGACGGCCAGCCGATCGTGGTCAGCCGCGAGATCTACGACGCCGGCGTCACGGAGCTCACGGGCGACCAGATCGCCGCGATCTACCAGGGGGAGATCACCGACTGGACACAGATCGACAGCTACAGCGGCCCGGACAAGGAGATTCAGGCGGTCGGCCGTGCTGAAGGGTCCGGAACCGACACCGCGTTCCGGTCGAACCTGCTGGGCGATCCGGACGCGTCGATGGGCGGCGTCGACGCCCGGAAGGGCCAGAACCAGCAGGTCAACACGCTCGTCAGCCAGTCCGACAACGCAATCGCGTACCTCGCGCTCGCGTTCGTCGAACCCGACGGCCCCGTCCCGCCCATCGCCGTCGAACTGGAGGGCACGACCTACGAGTACGGGAAGAACCTCGGGGCCAAGGACTACCCGCTGTCGCGAGACCTCCACTGTTACACCTACGAGGGGACCTCGAAGAAGGAGGCGGCCTTCATCAACATGCTGCTGAGCGAGTACGGCCAGCAGAACTTCGTCGCGCCCAACGATTACTTCACGCTTCCCACACAGCGTCGCCAGGAAGAACGCGACAAGCTCCCCGACCAGGTCTGAGCGGCTCCGCTATCCTTTAGACTATCAGACATGACGAGGCTGTGGGAACGTTTCTCTATATAGATGTAATAGTAGGGTATTTAGTAATACTCTGGATACAGCTTCGATGATGCGGGACACTCCGGTAGACCGGCGAACAGTGCTGGCGGGTGCGGCCGGACTCACGGCGGCCGTCGCAGGCTGTATCAGTGTGAGTTCGACACCGCCAGGGCAGGCGGGACGGGCGGATGGACAGAGCGCGGACGAGACACTGAAAACCGGCGGCTCATCGACTGTTTTCCCGATCGTGAACCAGGCCGCGTCCTACTGGACCGGCAACTACCCGGCGACCGACATGGAGTACTGGGGGCCGACCCAGTACGGCATCACGACCGACAAGCGACTCGCCGACTACTGGGCCGGCCTGTACGGCTTCGAGGCCGACGGCGACTCCGTGCCGCCGTACAACGTGACGGTCGGCCTGAGCCACTCCGGGACCGGACTGGAGAACCTCAAGTCCGGGAAACGGAGTATCGGAAACGCGAGCGCGCCGGTGTCGGCCGAGTTCCCCGACATGGGTCGGAACGAACTGAACAAGTTCGTCGACCACGTCGTCGGCGTCGACGCCCAGCCCATCGTCGTCAGCCGCGAGGTCTACGAGGCCGGCGTAACGATGCTCACCGCGGAGCAGCTCCGGGGTATCTACCGCGGCGAGATCACTCGCTGGTCACAGATCGACAGCTACGACGGCCCCGATCGGGAGATCCAGGCGGTCGGCCGCGCGGAAGGGTCCGGGACCGACACCGCCTTCCGGACGAACCTGCTCGGGGGCCCGGACGCCGAGATGGTCACCGACGCCCGGAAGGGCCAGAACCAGCGGGTCAAATCCCTGGTCAGCCAGTCCGACAACGCCATCGGCTACATGGCGCTCGCCTTCGTCGACGACTCGGCACCGGCGATCGGCATGGAGTTCAGCGGCACCGAGTACGTCCCCGGTGAGAACCTCAGCGACCCCGACTACCCGCTCAGCCGGGATCTCCACTGTTACACCTACGAGGGCACCTCGAACAAGGAGGCCGCCTTCCTCCGGATGATCCTGAGCGACTTCGGGCAGCAGACGTTCGTCGAGACGGCCGGGTACTCGACGCTCACCGAGGAACGCCAGCAAAACCAGCTCGACGCACTCCCCGACACACAGTCATGAGCGTCACGGCGCGTCTCGAAAACGTCGACCAGGGGACCCGGATCGTCGGCGGTCTGGGAAGTATTACCGTGCTGGCGGCGCTCGCCGCCTTCCTGGCCGTGCCGGGCTATACGCTCTATCCGCTTCTGGGCTTTCTCGCGGTCGTCGCCTACGGATGGGTTACCTACCGCGAGAGCACGGCCCGGTACCTCTCCTTCCTCGCGACCGTCTCGACGATCCTGATCCTCGGCCTCATCACGGTATATCTGATCCTCAGGTCGCTCCCGACCTTCCAGCTGATGGGGCTGGGGATATTCGAGACGAGCGAGCCGTTCTGGGTACCCGGATCGGACATCTACTCGCTGATCCCGATGATGTGGGGAACCTTCGTCACCACGATCATCGCGATGTGTATCGCCGGCCCCTTCGGGGTCGCGGGCGCGGTCTTCATCAGCGAGATGGCACCGGGCTGGGCCCGCGAGATCACCAAACCGGCGATCGAAATTCTGGCCGGTGTTCCCTCTATCGTCTACGGTTTCCTCGGCTTCGTTTTGCTCAACGAGTACCTGATGACCGAACTCCAGCTATCGAACTACGGGAGTTTCTTCGCGGTCGGAATCGTCGTCGGCCTGATGGCCCTGCCGACGGTTGTCTCGGTCGCCGAGGACGCGCTCGCGAGCATCCCCGACGCGACAAAGGACGGGGCTCTCGCGCTGGGTGCGACCGACTGGCAGACCACGACCACCGTGACCATCCCCGCCGCCTTCTCGGGCGTCTCGGCGGCCGTCCTGCTGGGCGTCGGCCGGGTCGTCGGCGAGACGATGGCCGCGACGGTCATCCTCGGTAACATCACGGAACTGCCGGACCCACTGACCGACGTGTTCGGGAACACGGTGACGCTGACGAGTCTCATCGCGAGCCAGTACGGCAACGCGAGCGGGACCCACCTCTCGGCGCTGTTCGCCGCCGGTGTCGTCCTCTTCATCACCGTCATGTTCCTCGGAATCGGATCGCAACTGATCGAGTCGCACATGCAGCGCAAACTGGGTGGGAGCGAATGAGCATGGAGACACGCACGCGCTCGCTCACGTCGGGCGAGACGTCCACCTTCGAGGCGGTGTCGGCCGTGATAGTCGCACTCGCCGCGGTCGCGACCGTCCTCGGATTCGCCGGCCTGTTCATGGTGATTCCGGCCACCGCGACCGTCGCCGGCGTGCAGGTCGCGACGCTCGTCGGCGGCCTGCTCGCCGCACTCGGTCTGGCGATTCTCGCCGCCGGCGTCCTGTCGGCGGCCGAACTGATCGAGACGTCACCCAGCCCGACGACGGGGCTGGTCACCGGGGTCAGCTACGGGCTGCTGACGCTGGTCGTCGTCGGTCTGGTGACCTCACAGACGCTCGGCCTGTCGATGTTGTGGCCGGTGCTCGCGCTCGTCGCCGCCGTCGGCGTCGCGTTCGGGACCGCCGTCGCCCGGGAGGATCTGGGCGCGACAGTCCCGGCCGGCGTCTATCTCCTGTTTTCCGGTGGGCTGATCGCCACCGGTGTGATCGCACCCGGATTCAGCTGGCAGCCCGGCGGCATGTCGGGGACGATCACCGGCGTGATCGCCGTCCCGCTGCTCGCCGTCGTCGGCGGCCTGATCGCCGTCTGGGTCAGCGCTCGCGCCTACGGCGGCTTCGGGGCACGCGGCCGGCAGAACGGGGCCTACGCGCTGATCGGGGCCACCGTGATCGCCATCCTGTCGGTGCTCGTCATGGTCGTGGCCTTCGTCGTCTGGAAGGGCTTCGGACCCATGACCGACGGCATCCAGTGGGGTCTGTATCTGGACTTCTACCACTACTTCCACGTCCACGTCCCGATCTGGGACAAGTACGTCGCCGTCAACGGCCCGAAACTCTGGTTCTACTGGCCGTTCGTCATGGAACCGTACCACCCGCTCGGGCAGGCGCCCAACGGCATCCTCCCGGCCATCGTCGGCACCGTCTGGCTGGTGCTGGGCGCGGTCGTGATGGCTGTCCCGCTCGGGGTCGGTGCCGCCGTCTTCCTCACCGAGTACGCCGAGCAGGGTCGGTTCACCCAGCTCGTCGAGGTCTCGACGAACGGCCTCTGGAGCACCCCGAGCATCGTCTACGGGCTGTTCGGGCTGGCGTTCCTGGTGCCTCGCTTTGGCAACCAGAACTCGATTCTCGCCGGGCAGATCGTCCTCGGATCGATGTTGCTCCCCCTGGTGTTGATCACCAGCCGGGAGTCGCTGAAGAGCGTCCCCGACGACTACCGAAACGCAAGCGCCGCGCTGGGTGTGGGCCGCTGGCAGACGATCAAAAGCGTCGTCGTGCCGGCCGCGATGCCCGGCGTCATCACCGGCGTCATCCTCGGCGTCGGACGGATCGCCGGCGAGACCGCGCCGATCCTGCTGGTCACGCTCGGGGAACCGCTCCCGTCCAGCGCCCCGGAGGTCATCACCGGCTCGTTCGCCTTCACCGGGTCCTTCCCGTTCGTGACCGTCCCCACGATCGATCTGGTGCAGTCCGCGAGCGCACTGCCGCTCCAGCTGTACACCGTCATCTCGGCCGGTCTCAGTGAGAACCTCTCGTTCGCGTGGGGCACGGCGCTGGTCCTGCTGCTCGTCGTGCTCAGCTTCTACGCCGTCGGTATCGCGTCACGAATCTACTTCCGGAAGAAACTACACCAATGAGTGACACACAGGCGACAACGGAGGACGATAGCATCGGTATCGAGACAGACGTCGATTCGGGCGTCACGCCGGCCGGCGAGAGCCAGGAGCGCACTCGCGACGCGTGGACGAACTACTCCTTCAGCGGCCAGCCGAAACTGTCGGTGTCCGACCTCGACGTCCACTACGGGGACGACCACGCCTTGCAGAGCGTCTCCATGGACATCCCCGAGAACAGCGTGACCGCGCTCATCGGCCCGTCGGGCTGTGGGAAGTCGACGTTCCTGCGGTGTCTCAACCGCATGAACGACCGGATCAACAGCGCCACCGTCGACGGCTCCGTCGAACTCGACGGCCAGGAGATCTACGGCGACGGAACGAACCTGGTCGAACTCCGCAAACGCGTCGGGATGGTGTTCCAGCACCCCAACCCGTTCCCGAAGTCGATCCGGAAGAACATATCCTACGGACCCAGAAAGCACGGCGACCTGAACACCGGCCTGCTGGCCCGCCTGCTCGGCCGTGACGACAGCGAACAGGAGGAGCAACTCGTCGAGCGGTCGCTCAAGCAGGCCGCGCTGTGGGACGAAGTCAGCGATCGCCTGGGTGACAACGCGCTCGGTCTCTCCGGCGGCCAGCAACAGCGGCTCTGTATCGGCCGCTGTCTCGCCGTCGACCCCGAGGTCATCCTCATGGACGAACCCGCGAGCGCGCTCGACCCCATCGCCACCGCCAAGATCGAGGACCTCATCGAGGACCTCTCGGAGGACTACACCGTCGTCGTCGTCACCCACAACATGCAGCAGGCGGCCCGGATCTCCGATCAGACCGCCGTGTTCCTCACCGGCGGCGAACTCGTCGAGTACGACGACACCGACAAGATCTTCGAGAACCCCGAGAGCCAGCGCGTCGAGGACTACATCACCGGCAAGTTCGGATAGCGTCAGACACTCGCCCAACACCTAAACCGACACTCGAACACATACACCCATGCCACGCAAGGACTACCAGGAGCAACTCGCAGAGCTAGAGGACGACGTCCTCTACATGAGCGAAGTCGTCCTCGAACGGTTCCGGATGGGACTGGACGCCCTCGAACAGAAAGATCCGGACCTCGCCCGCGAGGTCATCGAGGGCGACCACGAGATCAACCAGCTCTACCTCGACCTCGAACAGGACTGTATCGATCTCTTTGCCCTCCAACAGCCCGTCGCCGGCGACCTGCGGTTCATCGCCGCGACGTTCAAGATAATCACCGACCTCGAACGCATCGGTGACCTCGCGACCAACCTCGGCGGGTACGCGCTGGAGGCAGAACGGGACGTGTTCCCCGACGTCGACATCCAGTCCATCGGCGACGAAACGCTGGACATGGTCGAGGACGCCATGGACGCCTACGCCGCACAGGACCCAGCGGCCTGCTTCGCCATCGCAGAGCGCGACGACGACATCGACGCCCACTGCGAGACCGCCTCCGAACTCGTCGTTCGGGATCTGATCGAGACCGAACTCGAAGAGCGCGAGGACCTGAACGAAGACGAGATCGAGACCTTCATGACCGAAGTCTCGCGGCTCCTCCTCACCATCCGCGACCTGGAGCGCGTCGGCGACCACGCCGTCAACATCGCCGCCCGGACGCTCTACATGGTCGAGAACGACGACGATCTCATCTACTGAACCCACTTTTTACAGCGAGGGGGTGCGCTCCGCGCACCCCCTCCTGCAAAAACTTGGGGGAAAAACCGCTCCGAGCGAGCGCACGCGCTCGCTCGGAGTGAACCGCGCGCCGAGGGCGCGCGGATGCTCGCCTGCCCCGCACCGCTCGACCGCACCGCCCGACCGCACTATCTCTTCAGTACCAGACCGTCCCGGCGTCGACGTTCACGTCTTGCGCGGTCACGTTCCGGGCGTCCTCGCTCGCGAGATAGGCCACCGTCCGCGCCACGTCCTCGGGTTCGGTGAGCCGCCCGAGCGCGGTATCGTCGGTGAACACCTCGCGCTTGGCCTCCTCGTAGGAGAGGTTCCGCTGGTCGGCCTGCGCCTCGATGACCCGGTCGATGCGCGGCCCACGGGTCGCGCCGGGACAGACCGCGTTGACCGTCACGTCGTCCTCGCCCAACTCGAAGGCCAGCGTTCGCGTGAGTCCGATGACGGCCGTCTTCGAGGCCGTGTACGGCGTCCGGTTCTCCAGCGGTCGCTTGCCGCTGATCGACGAGATGGTGACCACGCTCCCGCGCTCGCTCTCTCGGAGGTGCGGGGCCGCGTGCTTGACACACCGGAACGCGCCGGTGACGTTGACGTCCATCGTCCGCTCGAACCCCTCGACGCTGACGTCCTCGACCGGCGCGGTCGGCCCCGCGATGCCCGCGTTGTTCACCAGGGAGTCGAGGCCGCCGAACTCGTCGACGGTCGCCTCGACGGCCGCGGCGACCGACTCCTCGTCGGTCACGTCCGTCTCGACCGGGAGGGTCCGATTGTCGTCGCCGATCTCGTCGGCCGTCTCGTGGATGCCGTCGCTCCGCGCCGCGAGCGCCACGTTCGCGCCCTCGTCGGCGAGCGTGACTGCGATCTTGCGGCCGATTCCCTGGCTCGCGCCGGTGACGAACGCCGTCGTCCCTGACAGCATCACTCGCCCTCCGAGAGGTCGACGCCCCCGCCCGATTCGAGGTCGAGGTCGCGAGCGAGGCTGCGCCCGTCGTCGGTCGTGATCCGCTTCTCGGCGGAGATCTGGTGAGCGTGGGTCCCTTCGAGTTCGCAGATCTTGGCGGCCCACGGCGCGATGCCGTCCGCGCCCTCGGCGGTGACTTCCTGGTGTGTCAGCACTTTCAGGTACGTCGTGACGTTGATGCCGCCGCTGTACCGGGAGACCTCAAGCGTCGGGAGGGTGTGGTTCGTCCCGACGGCCTTGTCGCCGAACACGACCGGGGCGTGGTGGCCCAGGAACAGCGACCCGTAGTTGCGGAGGTCGTCCATCAGGTCCCGCGGGTCGTCGGTCATCACCTGGAGGTGTTCGGGTGCCCAGTCGTTGGCGACCGCGGCGGCCGCCTCGCGATCGTCCACGACGACCACCTCGCCGTTGTCTTCCCAGGACTGCTCGGCGATGTCCTCGGTCCGGAGGGTCGGCAACTGCTCGTGGAGTTCCTCGACGGCGGCCTCGGCGGTCTCGCGGTCGGTCGCGACGAGCGCTGCGCGCGAGCGCGGGTCGTGTTCGGCCTGGGCCAGCAGGTCCGTCGCGACCATCTCCGGGTCGGCGGTCTCGTCGGCGACGATCAGCACCTCCGTCGGGCCGGCGAGGAAGTCGATGCCGACGTGGCCGTACACCTGCCGCTTCGCCTCGATGACGTAGACGTTGCCCGGGCCGGTCACCTTGTCGACGCTCGGAATCGTCTCGGTCCCGTAGGCCATCGCGGCGATGGCCTGCGCCCCGCCGGCGACGTAGATCTCGTCGGCCCCGGCCTGATCCATGGCGTATAGCTGTGCGGGCTGGACCGATCCGTCTCCCTGTGGCGGCGCGCAGGCGACGACCTCGTCCACCCCCGCTATGACCGCCGGGACGATCGTCATGGCGGGGGCGGCCACCAGCGGCTTCCGCCCGCCAGGGACGTAGACGCCCGCGCGCTCGATCGGGACGAGGCGCGTTCCGAGCGTGACGCCGTCGGCGAATTCCCGCTCGAATCCGTTCAGGTTCGACTGCTGTTCCTCGTGGAACTCCCGGACGTTCTCGATGGTGTTGTCGATCGTCCGCCGCTCGGCCTCGCTGAGTTCCTCGGCGGCCGCCGCGATCTCCGCGTCGCTGACTCGCAACTCCTCGCGGTCGACGTCGTCGAACGTCCGTGTGAGCTCCCGCAGTCCCTCGTCGCCGTCCTCACGGACGGTGTCGACGATGTCCCGTACCGAGTCGGTCACGTCACGCGGGATCTCGAGCGACGCGTCGCCGGCCTCCTTGAGGTACTCTCTCGACATGGGACCAAGCGTCACACGCACCCTACAAAAGGCTACTCCGCCGAGAAGCGGCCGTATAGGGTCGAGACCGTGACTGGTTCGATCGGTGACAGGTCGACCGAAACCTACGGCACGTCCTCGACGCTCTGCAGTCCCTCGCCGGTGATCTTGAACTGGATCGTCTCGCCCGCTGGTTTGGCCTGGTGCTTTTCGAGGGTCGCCCGCCGGTTCCCGCCGCGGAACCGTTCGAGTCGGAGGACGACACCCGACCAGTGGGTCAGCGTGTGCCCGCCCAGCGGCCGCGCACGGTCGCTGTCGGGGTCGGTGAACACCTGATTGGTGATGACGACCGCCAGATCGTGTTTGCGGGCCAAAGAGAGCAGATGTGTCACCTGCCGGGCCACCGTCCGGAGGGCGTCGCCCGCCTCGTCGTCTTCGCTCCGGCGGATGCGGTAGAACCCGGTCGCCGAATCGAGGACGATCAACTCCACCTGATCGGCGAACTCCTCGGCGTCCCGGACGGCCTCGCCCTGCTCGTCGAAGTCAAGTACGTCCGAGACGATGATCCGGGAGGCGAGGTCCTCGACGTCTTCGGTGCGGGCGTTGGCGAGTTGTTCGAGCCGGTCGACGGAGATCCCCTCGGTGTCGATGAAGAGGGCGGAGTCGCCGCGTGCTGCGGTCTCGACGGCCGCCGACAGCGCGAGGTTGGTCTTGCCAGCGGCCGGCGGGCCGTACAACTGCGTGACGACGCCGCGCTCGAACCCGCCGCCCAGCAACTCGTCGACGGCCTGGCAACCGGTGGGAATCGGCTCGCTCACGACCGACGATTGTGCGGCACCCCCAAAAAACGCTCCCACTCGTCGCTCACGCCCGCGGCAGGTGGTCGTCCAGCGCGTCGAGTAGTTCCGCCTCGTCGTCGATTTCCTCGCGCCAGCACCGGAAGGCGGGTCGCGGCCCCGACCGCCGGAGGATCACCGCGTCGTCGGTGACCGAGAACGACTCGAAGGCGTCCCACTCGTAGAGCCGGCGGTGGATGTGGTTGCTCCGATCGATTCCGATGGCGGAGAGCCGGTAGCGCTGTGGCTGGCCCCAGCCCATAGCCGCGCCGCCCGGCACGAACGCGACCGCGCCGAGCCACCCGTACGAGCCGAGGCCGACGAACTCACCGCCGAACAGCAGTGCCATCCCACCGAAATAGAGGGCTGCGGCCCCGACCTGCAGTCGGGTCCGGAGCGGCTGGGGCCAGCCGGCTTTCCACTCCACGCGGACGGTGTCCGTGTCGACGGCGGCCCGCACGTATCTGGTCCGACTCATCGCGACCAGCCCCACCCCGACCACGAACCCGACGAGCGAGAGGAACAGACCGGCTATCCCGACGCCTCCGACGAGGTGGAGGCTAACGAAATACGTCGCGGCCGCGACGATCGGCACGACGGCCAGCATCCAGACCAGCCGTGACGCGCCGAGTCGTTGGGGGAGGCCGTGTAGCCGTCCGATCGCGACGGTCGATACCGCCGTGACGACCGTCAGCGCGGCCAGGAAACTCAGGTACAGGACGCTCGGATCGGCGGGGAGCGCGACCGCCATGGCGGCGACCAGCGCCGGCGCGACCAGCAGGGCGACGTACAGACCCGCGACGAACGCGAAGAACGGATCGGGCCGGTCCGGCGACTGGAGGGCGGGCTGGCGGACCGTCTCGTGCATGTCCGTTCGTTCGACTGACAGGCTCAAATCCTTTGGGGTGACGGGGTTAGGCCGTCCAGAAGGCGCGCTGGCGGCGCTCGATCTCGGCGAGTGCTTCCGACAGCACGTCACGCCAGTCATCGGGGTGTGCCGTGTCGTCGCCAGGTGTCGGTGCATCCGGTCCGGGGTGGACGTGTTCGCGAGCGTTGTGGTCGGACGGATGGCGGTCCCAGCGGTGGTCGAAGGTCCCCGCATCGTGGTCCTCGTGATAGTGGATCGAGAAGTCCCCGTTCTCGTACCACGCGATATCGAGGCGTGCCGTCCGGACGGTCGACGGGTAGAACCGGTCGTCGTAGGTACAGACCAGCCTGTCCGGCGCGAATTCGGGCTCGCGCTCGATCTGGACGAACCGGTCGTCTGTCGCCAGTCGCTCCGCAATCGTCTCCAGTCGGTCGAAGTCTATCGGTGCGCCGCGGCCGTCGCCGTCCGGCCTCGTCTCACCCCCGCGGGTCATACGGGCGTCCGCTGATCCGTCTCGTTCCCCTCGTCCCGCGTCACAGCCCGTTCGAGGAGCGTGATCCGTCGGCGGGCCGTCCGCCACGCGGCGAGGTCCTGCCACACAGATTCGACGGAGCGACCGTCCTCCGTGGCCCGTTCCGAGATGGACACCGCGTCCGGCGAGTCGACGCCGAACGTCTCCGCCAGCGCCTCGGCCCGGTCCACTTCCGTCTCCAGGAAGTCGAGCAGTTCGTCGGTCGTGTACTCGTCGCGGAGCGTCTGGACGCGTCGCCAGTTCAGGTACGCCTGATTCCGCTCGTAAGTGGCCGGGGAGTCGGTGACCCTCGTCACGATCCCCATCCGGTCGAACCACTGGAGGTACTCCCGCGCGGCGTCCGCACCGCGCCCTGCGAGGTCCGCGACCTCGCTCGCCGTCGCCGGACTGTCGAGTCCGAGTACGGCGTCGAGAAAATCGTCCCGCGTTCGATCCCCGCGAACGACCTCGTCGGGAGGCGTCAGCGCGTCGAAGTCCGGCCGGTCCCCGCGCTCTTCCCCGTCTGCGGTCAACTCCGACGCCGGTTCGTCCATGTCCGGTCTAGCGCACCAGGCCGGAATAAATCTTTCTCGGACGGATTATCCAGTGACGGTCACCGGTGGTTCGACAGGTGCTCGGCGACGCCCTCGCGCACCCGGTCGGGGTCGTCGAGGCCGGAGAGCGAGAACCGGACGGCGGGCCACGGACCCGACCGGTAGAGTACCATCGCGTCGTCGCTGGCCTCGTACCCATCGAAGTCGTCCCAGTCGTAGATCCGGGTCCACACGCGACCCGACCGCCGGAGGCCAGTCTCGGAGAGGTGGTAGCTGTCGCGGTGGCCCAGCAGCCAGCTCCCGAGCAACCACACCCCGCCGAGGAGGATGAGGTTGGTGAGGCCCGGCACGTCGACGACGAACGGGCCGAGCGTTCCGGCGAGGGTCGCCAGCAGGGCCGGGATGCCGGTCAGGATCGTCACGCGACGGCGCAGGGCGTCGGGCGGCCCGGCCTCGAACTCCACGTCCATGGTGGGGCGTTCGGACCTCGCCCCAAAGCGGTTGCGGTTGGATGGGACTAAGACGCCGGCCCGCCAACTCGGGGTGTGATCGTCGTCGCGACCGCTGACTTCGAGGTGTACCACGGCGTCGTCAACGAGCTGCGCGACCGCGGCGTCCCCTTCACCACCGTCGAACCCGGCGAAGACCTCCCCGACCGGGCGTCGGTCGTCGTCACCGGCCCGGACGGGGATCCCGACGCCGACGTGCCCGTGGTCACCGCCGATCCCGACGACCCGCGACGGGCCATCGACGAGGTGCTGACCGTCCTGCGCGGTGGCGACGGCCGAACCGTGGTCGGGATCGACCCCGGCGACCGGCCGGGAATCGCGGTCACGGTCGGGGATTCGATTGTGGCGGCGTTTCACGTCCCGGCTGCCCAGACAGCCGACGTGGTCGCCGACGAACTCGAAGACGCCGCCGACCCCCTGGTCCGGATCGGCGACGGCGCGCGCATGACCGGCGCGCGGATCATCGACGACCTGCCCGACGTGCCCATCGAACTCGTCGACGAGACCGGGACGACGCCGTATCTGGGCACCGGCGCGCGCGGGATGGGCGACGTACTCGCGGCGGTCAACATCGCCCGGATCGAGGGTGAGGAAGTCGAGTCCCGGGACATCGAACCCACGGCTGGCGAGATCAAGCGGATCAAGGAGCGCTCGCGCGAACAGTCAGAAACCAACCGCGCCATCGACGAGGAACTGGCCCGCCGCGTGGCCGCCGGGGAGTTGACGATTCCCGAGGCACTGGCGGAACACCGCAACGACGACGGGGAGTGACGACGGGGTGCGTCCCCGACTCAGACGTCCGCGGGTGTGATCCGTTCGGCCCGGTCGCGATACTGCTCGAACAGGGCTTCGCCCGTGGAAACGGCGGCGTCGGACGACGTTTCGAGGAGGGCTTCCGGTCGTCGGTTCCGGTCGTTGGCTCCCAGACAGAGTGTCCCGTCCATGAGCCCGAGCTGGAACGGAATGGGGTCGTCGTGACGGTAGAGCGAAAGCGGCGTCTCGCGCAGGTCGGCCGCGAGATCGGCCCCGTACCGTTCGCTCTCGATCAGCGAATCGAACGCTCGCCGGTCGAGTACCATCGCCGAGGTGAGCTCACCCTGTCGGAGCAGGTGTCGACCGGCGTCGAAGCTCTGCGGGGCGAGGGAACTGGTCACGACACGCACAGTCGTGGACCGCTCGGTCAGCTCGGCGAGACGGATCATCGGCGCGGTCGGGTTGTCCACGGTCGCGTGGGTGACGCTGTACGCCTCGAAGTCGTCGAGATCGAAGGGCAACTCTTCGATGACGTCGAGAAACACCGCCAGGTCCCCGATGCGGTCGATCCGTGTCAGATAGCCGGTGGTCTCGTCGGCGAGGACTGCCCCCAGGGCCGTCAGCGCGTAGCCCCCGTCGACCCGCTCGATCGCGCCGAGGTCTTCCAGTGTCGCTATCGCCCGGTGTGCCGTCGACTTCGAGAGGTCCAGTCGGTCCGTCAGGTCGCTCTGCCGGAGCACCGTGTCGGATCGGCGGAGAGTCCTGAGTACCGGTTCGCGTCGAATCACGTCGATAACGTCGTCCCGTTTCATTGTCTTCGTCTCGCCGATCCCGTCGCCCGAGCGCGTTCCGGAGCCCGGGAACGTTTCGTGACGGGATATTTTCCTGTCCATCGAATATAATTTTACGGTCTCCGACAGTCCGGCGTGTGTCCTCCGGATCGGTCCGTTACCGGCCGGCGAGTCGGTCGGGTAGTGTGCCGGTGTGGGGGAGTGATCGAAATGACTGAACACGACGAGAACACGGACGTAGACAGACGGACGCTCCTCGGATCGACGGCGGCACTCGGTCTCGCAACGACCGCGGGCTGTCTGGGATTGCTCGAGGAGTCGGACGGCAGTGATTCGGACAGCACCGACGGGGGACCTTCATCCCCGTCGCCGGAACCCTCACCGACGACCGCACCGACGCCGGTGACGACCATCAGAGACGACGGGGCGAACGACTCGGCTCCCAACCTCACGCTGGCCCCGTGTGTCAGAGACGGAACCTGCCTGCACACGCCCGATGGCAACGACGTGGATCCGGACCTGTTCCAGCCGAACCTGACGGTCGATCCGGTCCCCGTCGAGGATCTGCCGTCGGATATCGACCTCGGTGGGTCCAACGACGGCGACTCCGGAAGTGGTGGGTCACTCCGGGATCCGACGACCGTCACGGGATCCGGTGCCGTCGAGGTCGTGGTCACGCCGAACAGCAAAGAGACGAGCGACGAGAACGTCGGTGAGGAAGGGACCGAAGAGAAATCGGACGTGGTCTGTACGACCCAGAAACGCCGGATGACCGCGGGCGGCCCAGCGAATTTCCTCATGGACCCCCAGATCGGAACGATCTGGCCCGGGGCGATTCTGGAAGCCAACAGTATCGCCAACGGTCAGTTCTCGCCGGCACTCTCACAGCAGCGCCGGAACGGGACGCCGGTCCAGCAGATCAGGACCCCCATCCAGCTCTCGCTGTCGTTGATGAACGTCGACGGCGACACCACGACGACGGTGGAAAACCCCTCGCTCGGGAACGTCCGGAACGCCCGGAGCGAACTCCTGAGTCGGTTCAACCGAACCGCGACGCCCGCCAAACAGAAGGCTCAGATCCACCAGATCCACTCCGAGGAACAGCTCAAAGTCGCCCTCGGGATCCACTACGACAGCAACAACCTCGAGATAGACAACCAGTTCGACTACTCCAGTACCTCCGAGACGAACAAGCAACTCGCGAAGTACTGGCAGATCTACTACACCCTCGACGTGTCGGTACCCAACCCCGTCGCCAACGGGTTCGTGACCGACCAGAGCCAGTATCTGAACCGCAACGACGTTCTCATCAAGAACGTCTCGTACGGTCGATTGCTGTTGTTCTCGGCCGAGTCGAAGTACCAGCGAACGAAAGTCAGCAACTCTCTGGAGGCGGCCCTCAACTACGGGCAAAAGGAGGGGACGGTCGACGTCGACGTCGATCACGAACAGGTCCTGCGCGATACGCAGATCGACGTTCAGGTCATGGGCGGCAGTGCCGAGAGCGGCGCGAAGACAGTCAGTAAGCCCGGCGAGGGGGCCCTCGATACGATCAAAGACTGGATCCAGCGCGGCGCTCGCTACGATCCCGCCTCCTCGCCCGGTGTCCCGATCTCCTATCACTCAAAGTACCTCGGCAACCTCGATACGGCGAACGTCTACCTGACGACCTCCTACACCGCCCGGAACTGTCGACCGAAGACCAGCAGGTACCGGATCCACAACTTCTCGTGGGAGGTACTCTCAGAGAGCGACCCGGGCAACGAGGAGGAACTCTACGGCGACATCTACGTCGTCGCGTGGCCGATCCCGGAAGACGGCGTGCTGGTCGGCAACGACGCCCGGATCGAGCCGAAGGGCGCACCCAGCGACGGGGAAGTGTGGGAACGGAAGAAATCCAGCCACATCAACCTCAAGCAGAACCAGCGAAAGCAACTCAACGTCGACGAGACCATCGTTTTCGAGGACACGACCGAACTGGACGAGAGCAAGGCCTACATCCAGGTCACGGGCGTCCCCCGGGAGAAAGACCCGCTCTCGAACGACGACTTCGGGAACAAGAAACACGTCAAGTGGTTCCTGAACGAGTCTCCCAGCGATCCCGACACGGCCGGCAACGGCCCCGGGGAGTTCACGATCCGGTGGAACGACCACGGAACCGAGATCGAACTCGCGTTCGACATCTCGCCGCTCCCGCCCTGAC
Source organism: Halorientalis sp. IM1011 (assembly GCF_001989615.1). Classification (NCBI taxonomy): domain Archaea; kingdom Methanobacteriati; phylum Methanobacteriota; class Halobacteria; order Halobacteriales; family Haloarculaceae; genus Halorientalis; species Halorientalis sp. IM1011. Next base: position 2,661,863 of record NZ_CP019067.1, read on the forward strand.
TCACCTGGTCTCCGTTTCCGCCCGCCGCATCACCTCGCGGACGGGTAGGTCGGTCTCGCGGGCGACCGCCAGCGCGTCGTCGTACTCGGCGGACACGTCGTAGACAGCGCCGTCGGTGTCGCTGGCAACCTTCACGTCGACCGCGTACTCGGACCCGTCGACGGTGATCGTCGCGGTCTCGACCTCTCGGGAGGCGACCCAGCGGTGGCCCGCGCCGTGTTCCCGGACACCGAGCGTCCCGGTCTCCTCTGCCAGCCGTCGGGCGACCCGGTCGGCGTCCTCGGGCTTGACGATCACCTTCACGAGATGGCCCGGCCGCGATTTCTTCATCGTGAGCGGGACGATGGATACGTCCCGCGCGCCCACGTCGGCGAGGCGGTCCTGCAACCCGCCCAGCACTTCGGGGGGTGCGTCGTCCAGATTCGTCTCCAGCACGGTGATCTCGTCGCGCTGGAGACCCCCGTCACCCTCCCCGACCACGGCCCGGAGGACGTTGGGGTGCTCGTCGAAGTCGTAGCCGCCAGCGCCGTAGCCCGAGGCGTCGACCCGGAGGGAGGGGAGCCGGTCGACCCCCTCGGCGACGTGGGCGAGGATGGCCGCGCCCGTCGGGGTCAGTAACTCCCGCTCGACCGGGCCGCCCGAGATGGCCCAGTCCGCACGCTCGGCGATCTCGACGACGGCGGGCGTCGGCACGGGATAGGTCCCGTGGCTCATCGCTGCCTCGCCGCCGCCGGTCGAGAGCGGCGTCGTCACGACCCGGTCGACGCCGAGGTCGTCGAGCAACAGACAGACGCCGACCACGTCCGCGATGGCGTCGTCTGCGCCGACCTCGTGGAAGTGGGTGTCGTCGAGGTCGGTGCCGTGGACGGCGGCCTCGGCCTCCCCGAGGATCTCGAAGATCGCCCGTGCGTCCGCGGCGACCCCGGCCGGCAGGTCCAGTCCGTCGACGATCTCGACGACCTCCGCGTACGTGCGGTGCGGACCGTGTCCTTCCGCGTGAGTATGGTCGCCGTCGTCGTGATCGTGTTCGTGGTCGCTCAGGGAATCCGCCTCGCCGTAGCCGTGTTCCGGGTCCGGCGAGTGGTCGTGGGTCCCCTCGTCCGTGTGATCGTGGTGCTCGTGCCCGTGATCGTCGCTGTGGTGGTCGTGATCGCTGGGGTCCCCGTCGGTCTCCGCACCGTCCAACAGCACGTCGACTGCCGTCGCGCTGATCCCGGCCTTCTCGACGTCCCGGACCTGGTAGATCACGTCGAGGCTCGGGGCGTCCTCGACGGGTGCGAGGGCGTCCCGGTCGGCACCGGCGGCCAGCAGGGCTCCCAGCAGCATGTCGCCGCTGGCTCCCATCCGACCGTCGAAGGCGAGTGTTCGCATACCCGTTGGACTCTCGCGGGCCGGGAAAACGGTTCGGTCCCACGGCCCCCGAGCGGTCCGGTACCCCACCCCCAAGTAGGGAGCCGTCAATATCGGGGGTCAATCTTACCCCTCCCAGAACCGGACGCTGGATTGTCATGTCTCCCCTCGTCCCGACCGACCCCACCCTGCTCGTCCCCTCGATCGACCGGCCGACCCTCGGCACGCCGGCCGTTCTGGCCAGCTACATCCTGCTTGCCTTGCTCCTGCTCGCTCGGGGGATGAAACGCAGCTGGCTGGGCGGCCGGAACGCCGACGAACCCGACCCCGATGCGGATCGCGACGCCGAGGAACCGCTCGCCGAGCGCCACGAGGAGACGCCGTCGTAGAATGCTGGTCGTACCCGACGTTCCGGGCGGTCCGAGTCCGGCCGTCCCGATACTGCTCGTCGCGTTCATGGTTCTCTACGTACTCCTCCGCGGCGGTGCCATTCGGTGGGTCCGGACGAATCTCCTCCGCCTGCCCGAGGCGGACGAGGACCGGCCGGGCGAAAAAGATTGACGACGGCACCGTTACGTATCAGGTGCCACGACGCCGCTCGACCCGGAACTGGTTGTCCCCTCCTGTCCCGCCGGGCCGGAACTCCTGCTCCCGGCTCCTGGTCGGATTCGGACTCGCGATTGGTTACGTCCTCGGCCGGAACGCCTGAAACCGGTCTCACACAGGCCGACCGACGACCGGCCGTGTCTCAGGCGAACTCGACGCCCGTGATCTCGAAGCGCGCGCCGCCTGCCTCACCGTCCGTGACCGAGACCGACCACCCGTGAGCCGTGGCGACCGCCTCGACGATAGAGAGGCCGAACCCGGTCCCACTCTCGGCCGTCGTGTAGCCGGACTCGAAGACGTCCTCACGCTCGGGTTCGGGGATGCCGGGGCCGTCGTCTTCGACGAAGAAACCGCCCTCGCAGTCGCCGACGGTGACGGTCACGTCCGGGCCGCCGTGCTCGACCGCATTGCGGTAGAGATTCTCCACCAGACGCCTGAGTCGTCCCTCGTCGGCCACGACCGTCCGGTCCGTCTCGACGTCGAGCGTCGCCGACCCGGTCCCGACGGCGTCCTGACAGGACTCCATAACCGTACGCAGGTCCACCGGGCCTTCGTCGGTCACCCGCTCACCGGTGTGAGCGAGCGCCAGCAGGTCGTCGATGAGTGTCTCCATGCGCTCGTGGCTCTCGGCGATCTCGTCGAGGTGCTCGCTGTCACACTCCCGGAGTGCGAGCTCTAACCTGTTTTCGGCGACGTTCAGCGGGTTCCGGAGGTCGTGGGAGACGACGCCGACGAACCGTTCGAGGCGCTCGTTTTGGCGCTGGAGTTCGCGCTCGCGCTCTTTGCGGTCGGTGATGTCGCGCAACACGCCGACGGTGCCGCGGAACTCCCCGTCCTCCATCGGGCGCAGCGCGATGTGGTTCTCGTTGGGGATGCACTGGCCGTCGCGAGTGATCGTCTCCATCTCGAAGGACGCCTTCTGGCGCTCGTCGTCGGTCAGCAACCGCTGGATCTCCCGCTCGCCGATCGCCACGTCCTCATCGGTCATGATGACCGAGACGTGTTCGCCGACGAGTTCATCGGGTTCGTACCCGGTCGTCGTCACCTCCGAGTCGGTCGGGGGGATGATCGTGACGAACCGCCCGTCGGCGTCCAGCGCGTACACCTCGTCGGGGATCGCCTCGACGATGGTCTCGTACTGTTCGAGTTCGCGCTCGCGCTCCCGACGTTCGGTGATGTCCCGGACGACGCCGACGGTGCCGCGGAACTCCCCGTCTTCCATCGGTCGGAGTGTCAGGTTCACCTCGATGGGGACGGTGCCGCCGTCGGCCGTCCGCATGTCCGCCTCGACGGTCTCGACGGACATCTCCGGCTCGGTGAGCAGTCGCCTGATCGCGTCCTCGAAGGCGGTCACGTCCGACTCCGAGAAGAAGTCCGACGGCTCACACGTCGTCAGCCAGGTCTCCCGATCGTACCCCGACAGCGCAGCGAGATACTCGTTGACGTGGACGTACGAGCCGGTCGCGTCGAGTGCGTACACACCGTCGCCCATCGTCTCGACGATCCGGCGGTACCGCTCGCGTTCCCGCTCGCGCTCCTTGCGGCCGGTGATGTCCCGGGTGAACCCGACGACCCGAGCCACCTCGTCCCCCTCGAAGATCGGCTCGGCCTGCACCCAGGCCCACCGGCTGTATTCCTCGGACTCGTTGACCCGGAACTCGATGTTGACCGACTCGCCGGCCGAGAGCCGCTCGGCCGCCTCGCGGACGAACTCGCGGTCGTCGGGATGGACGGCCTCGAGGAACGCCTGGGGGTCCTCCAGGAGCCGTTCGGCGGACTGGCCCCAGATCTCCTCGAAGGCCGAGTTGATAAACTGGAGTTCCGACCAGTCGCCCGAATACATCCACAACGCGTCGTTCGAGTTCTCCGCGAGTTCCCGGAGACGTCCCTCCGCGCGCTCGACGGCGCGGGACGCCAGGTGTTGCTCGACCGCGTTCCCGATGCGGTTGGCGAGCAACTCGTACTGCTCGGTGCTGGTCCCCTTCTGCAGGTAGTCGGAGACGCCCGCCGAAATCGCTTCGCTCGCGATCTCCTCGCTCCCCTTCCCGGTGAAGAGGACGAAGGGGAGGTCGGGGTACGTCTCGCGGACGGTCTCCAGCAGTTCCAGCCCGTCCATCCCGGGCATGTCGTGGTCGCTGACGATACAGTCGATCTCGTGGTCGTCGAGATACGAGAGGGCGCTTTCGGCGTCTTCGACGGCGGTGGCCGTGATGCGCTCGTCTTCCCGTTCGAGGAAGTCGACGGCCACGGCCGCGAGCTCTGGGTCGTCGTCGACGTGCAAGACCCGGATCGACGACGGGACATCGGCCATGTCTCATAGATATCTCAAAAACAGAAAATATCTTCCGGTTGGACGCTGGCGTGGGCTCCGCTCGAACTGCTCGCGTAACCGACCGGCAACGAACCGACGAGTGGACCACCGGTAGCAAAAAGCATATCTCCCGGGGTACCCGAGTGTGCTACATCCCCACAGAGTATGAACGAAGTTCAACTAGAGGTGGCGAAGGCGTACCCGAACGACTCGGGACGCGGTATCGCCCGCCTCGACCCCGACACGCTGTTGCATCTCAAGCTCTCGCCGGGTGACATCATTGAGATCGAAGGGAGCGACACCACCGCGGCGAAGGTCTGGCGCGCCGACCGACAGGACTGGAACACCGACACCGTCCGCATCGACGGGTTCACGCGCCAGAACGCCGACGTGGGCATCGGCGAGCGCGTCACCATCCGCAAAGCCGAGGCCGAGAAGGCAGACGAACTGGTGCTGGCTCCGCCCGAGGAGGCATCCGTACAGTTCGGCTCGGACGCCGCCGGCATGGTCAAACGCCAGATCCTCAAGCGGCCGGTCGTCGAACGGGACATCGTGCCCGTCATGTCGAGCACGAACCACCCGTTCATGCGCTCGCCGGGCCAGGCCATCCCGCTGATCGCCGTCGAGACCGACCCCGAGGGCGTCGTCCTCATCACCGAGGACACCGACGTGGAACTCCGCGAGGAGCCCATCTCCGGCTTCGAGAAGACCGGCGGCGGCATCACCTACGAGGACATCGGCGGCCTGCAAAACGAGATTCAGCGGGTCCGCGAGATGGTCGAACTCCCGATGAAACACCCCCAGATATTCAAGAAACTGGGGATCGAGCCCCCGCAGGGGGTGTTGCTCCACGGGCCGCCCGGGACCGGGAAGACGCTGCTCGCCAAAGCGGTGGCCAACGAGACCTCCGCGAGTTTCTTCTCCATCGCCGGCCCGGAGATCATCTCGAAGTACTACGGCGAATCGGAGCAACAGCTCAGGGAGATCTTCGAGGACGCGAGCGAGGAGGCGCCCTCGATCATCTTCATCGACGAACTGGACTCCATCGCGCCCAAGCGCGAGGACGTGACCGGCGAGGTCGAGCGCCGGGTCGTGGCCCAGCTGCTGACGATGATGGACGGCCTCGAATCCCGGGGCCAGGTCATCGTCATCGCGGCGACCAACCGCGTCGATTCTGTCGATCCCGCACTGCGTCGGCCGGGCCGGTTCGACCGCGAGATCGAGATCGGCGTCCCGGACGAGGTGGGACGCGAGGAGATCCTCCAGATCCACACCCGTGGGATGCCCCTCAGCGACGACGTGAACCTCTCGAAACTCGCCGAGGAGACCCACGGGTTCGTCGGCGCGGACATCGAGAGCCTCACGAAGGAGTCGGCGATGAAGGCCCTGCGGCGGTACCTCCCCGAGATCGACTTAGACGAGGAGGACATCCCGCCGAGCCTGATCGACCGGATGATCATCAAGCGCGACGACTTCAAGGGTGCGCTCAACGAGGTCTCCCCGTCGGCGATGCGGGAGGTCCTCGTGGAACTCCCCAAGATAAACTGGGATCACGTCGGCGGGCTCAACGACGCCAAAGAGCAGGTTCAGGAGGCCGTCGAGTGGCCGATGAACTCCCCCGAGAAGTTCGAGCGCATGGGCGTGACGCCCCCGTCGGGCGTCCTGCTGTACGGCCCGCCGGGTACCGGCAAGACGCTGATGGCCAAGGCCGTCGCCAACGAGACGGACGCCAACTTCATCAGCGTGCGCGGGCCCCAGTTGCTTAGCAAGTGGGTCGGTGAATCGGAGAAGGCGATCCGGCAGACCTTCCGGAAGGCCCGGCAGGTCGCGCCGACGATCATCTTCTTCGACGAACTCGACTCGCTGGCCCCCGGTCGGGGTGGCGACGTCGGCTCGAACGTCTCCGAGCGCGTCGTCAACCAGTTGCTCACGGAACTCGACGGACTGGAGGAGATGGAGGACGTGATGGTCATCGGCGCGACCAACCGGCCGGACATGATCGATCCGGCACTGATCCGGTCGGGGCGGTTCGACCGGCTGACCTACATCGGCGAACCCGACGTGGAGGGTCGCGAACAGATCCTCCGCATCCACACGCAGGACACGCCGCTGTCGGCGGACGTGAGCCTGCGCGAACTCGCCGAGATCTCCGAGGGCTACGTCGGCTCCGATCTGGAGAGCATCTGCCGCGAGGCGGCCATCGAGGCGTTGCGCGAGGACGACGACGCCGAAGTCGTCGAGATGCGCCACTTCCGACAGGCGATGGAGGGCGTCCGGCCGACCGTCGACGAGGACATCCGCGACTACTTCCAGCAGATGGAAGACGAGTTCAAGGGCGGGGCCAAGCCCCAGCGCAAAGGCGGTCGCGGCGGCGGCCGCATCGGCTTCCAGTAACGACCGACGATCCGTTTTTTCTTCCTGACGCCCGTCCACAGCCGAACCGACTCCCGAGTCACAGCTCCGCCCTCCGTCCATCGGGACCGAACGTCCGTACACGACGTCAGCGAGTTACGCCCCCTGTCGCAACTGCGAGGAGGGGACGCTGGTATGGGAGGAGGAGGCTGGCGAGTCGCGCTGTCGGTGCTGTGGCGTAACGGCCTGACGACCCGGTTCTGACCGTCCGCGAACAGTTGTCGACCGAACCTCGGGCATCCCGGTCGCCTTTCGCGACCGTTTCTCGGTGTCGCACGGAGATACGAAGCGATGCGTCCGCGACCGGCCCCGGTTTCGAACTCGGAAACCGGTGGTGGAACTAAAACCCCGGGCTGTTACTCAGTTCGCATGGTGCTGGAGGTATACGCCGAGTCCGAGGCGTACACGCTGGGCTGGGACCCGGAACTGGAGGCCGTCGTCCTCGAGTGGCAGACCACGCCGGACGGCGAGTCGTTCCGAGCGGGTCAGGAGGCGCTCCTCTCGCTCGTCGAGGAGCGAACGGCGACGAAGATTCTCGCGGATTGTCGCGCGTTCGAATCCTTTCCGGACGAGACGGAGTGGCTGCGCGAAGACTGGTCGCCCCGGTTCCTGGCGACGAACGTCGAGTACGGTGCGTACATCTATCCGGAAGACCGCGTCGCGCAGTTCGAACTCGACAGAATGGGCCGGATCGACTCGGACATCCCGCTGGAGCAACTGTTCGCCGAGGACCTGCCGGAAGCGCGGGCCTGGCTCCGTGCGAAGTGACCTCGGTAACTTCTCCGGCCGAGCGGCCGCTAAGGGACGACCGACGGATCGAGGAAAACCCGACGCGACCGGGTGTGAGCACTACCGATAGCGACGAGGGTCGGATGCGGTAAACGAGCTGCCACGGCGAACGCTGGCCTACAGCTCGCCGAGTTTCCGGAGGAGCTGCCCGCGGTACTCCTCGTCGGCCCGCACGTCTTTCAGTTCGAGGACGTTGCGTTCGAGTTTGTCCAGTGCGACGTTGAACGACTGTTCCGCGCCGTAGCCCTCGCCGGAGCCGGCGATCTGGCCCTCGGTGGTGCGCAGGCGGATCTGACACTGGAGCAGCGGCGTGCCCCGCAGTTTCTCCTTGTGTTCGTGGAAGCGGACGTGGGCGTGCCGGACCTGCATGTCGCTGTACTTGTCGACGACGGCCTCGATGTCCTCGCGGACGGTGTCCCGGGAGAGCGCCTCGAGGAGCTTGATGTTCGTGATCTGAACGTCCATGTGCTCCTCCTCGGTGTAGGTCAGCGCCCGCAAGACGTCGGTCTTGGTGAGGATGCCGACCACCTGGCTGTCGTCGTCTTCGGGGGTGACGACCAGGCCGTTGTAGTCGTTTTCGATCATCCGGGTGACGGCCGACCGGACCGACTCGGCGGTCTCGGTCGTGGACACGGGGCTAGACATCACGTCGTACACCGGGATGTCGAGGATGCGGTCGTTGCCCCCGGCGCGCTCGCCGCGAGTGGTCTTGTCCATGTCCCGGACGACCACGTCGACGATGTCGTGGGTGGTGAGCATCCCCGAGAGCAGGCCGTCCTCGTCGAGGACGGGTACCCGCGAGATGCCGTGCTCGCGCAGGAGGTTGATCGCCTGCCCGATGCGGGTGTCCTCGCCCACCGTGACGACGTTCTCGGTGTAGATGTCGCCGACGGTCAGCGCGTCGAGGTGTTCGAGGACGGCTTCGAGGATCGAGTTGGTCGTGACGATTCCCCACAGCCGGCCGGCCTCGAAGACGGGGGCGATCTTCGTGCCCCCTTCGACGAGGACGCGCGCGACCTCGCGCACGTCGTCGGTCCGTTCGACCTTCGGGGCCGACACCACGAGGGACTCGGCTTTGGCGTCGTCCTGCACGTGGGACTGGAGGAGCTGTTTCCGGCCGATCACACCCTCGTAGTCCCCGTCGTCGGTGACGATGATGCCCCGCGGGTTCTTGCGCTCGAAGATGGAGCGGACCTTCGCCAGCCGCTCGGTAGCGTCGACTTCGATATAATCGCTGGTCGCGATATCAGCAATATCCATCGTATAATCCCGTGTTTGCTTGACTGCCTGGGGTAATCAAACTTAGCGGTGGTTCCCCCCGACTGGCGACCGGCGACAGTGATATGCGTGTCGCACCTGTCGGCCCGGTTGCGGTCTCTACTGACCCGGTATCGACACGTTCACGTACGCCCCCGACACCACACCGAACGTCCCCGCTCCGCAGGGTCGTGTGTCTCTATATCAGTATAAGGCGTCCAATGTGGTATTATATCGATTAGAGGAACGCTTTAGGAGCGCGATTCACGATTTTTCGGTGGGAGGGGACCCACCATGAACAACGAAATACGACTCGAACTCTACGTGCGGACGCTCTCTCCACCGGGTGCACGCACGCGACAGGAGCAGGTGATCGAGCGCCTCCAGCGCCTCGAAGACGAGGGACACATCGCCGATTTCTACGTGAAAGTCTGGGGCCGCCAGATCGATCCGACGACGAAGGCCGCCGACACGGATCAGGGACAGTTCATCCTCAACCGGATCGCCGAGTTCAAGCAGTGGGCGCTGGCCGACAACACCACCCTCGAATCGTTCTATCAGACCCACGAGCAGTCCTCGTCGATCACCGGACGGGACCACACCACCATCGTCCTGCCGAAGATGGGCCTGGCCGAGTACCACGGGAGCGAACTCGAACAGGTCACGCCCTGCACCGAGGGAGACGACGTGATCAGCGTCGTCAACCACCTCGACGACCTCGAACGCCGACTGGCCGACCAGCCGACGGCCAGCGCGGCCGCACCGGTCGCCGAGGAGTAACCGGGTACTTCTCTTTGGCCGCAATCGATCCCAGCGACAGCGTCGGCCGTCCTACCGATCCACCGTCGTCAGGAACTCGAAACGCGCCCCACCGGCAGACTCGCGGTGCTCGTCTGCCGAACCCCCACTCGCTTCGCTCGCGGGGACGCCGTCGTAGTCGCCGGTGAGTCTCACGTCCCAGCCGTGTGCCGCGGCGATCTGTTCGACGATGGCGAGGCCGACCCCGCTCCCGTCGGCACCTGAGTGGCCGAACTCGAACACCGAGTCCCGCTCTGCTTCCGGGATGCCCGGTCCGTCGTCGGCGACGACGAAGCCGCCGGGGACGGCCGCGACCTGGACCGTCACGTCCGGACCGCCGTGTTCGATCGAATTTCGGAAGAGGTTCTCGAGCAACTGCTGGAGTCGGCTCGGCTCACAGGCCACCACGAGGTCCTCGTCGACGTCGAGCGACGCGTCGCCGGTCCGAACGTTGTCCCACGCTTCCCGGGCGATCGACGCCATCTCGACCTCCGTCGTCTCCTCGACGGTCTCGCCGACGCGCGTCATCGTCAACACGTCGTCGATAAGCGTCTCCATGCGCTCGTGGGCCCGTTCGAGCGCGGCCACGTGTTCGTTCTCGCCGGCGAGGTCCCGTTCGAGGAGTTCGGTTCGCTGGATCGCCACGCCCAGCGGGTTCCGGAGGTCGTGTGAGAGGATCGTCGCGAACTGTTCGAGGCGCTCGTTCTGCCTGAGGAGTCGTTCCCGGGCGAGTTTCCGCTCCAGCGCCGAGCCGATCCACCGCCCCATGATCTCGACCAGCGTCACCTCCCACTCCGAGAACGGCTCCGTCCGCGCGTCCGTGTCGTAGAAACAGAAGGTGCCGTACACGTCACCGTCGACCACGACTGGCGTCCCCATGTAACAGCTGATGCCCCACTGCGTGAACCCCTCCTTCTCGGTCAGCTCCGGGTGGTCCCTGGCGATATCGCCCGCGACGAGTCGCTGCTCGTCCAGCACGACCCGCTCACAGTTCGTCACCTCCAGATCGACCACGTCGCCCGCTTCGACCGTCCCCTCTGGTGCCCGGACGACCTCGAAGACGTACTCGTCGTCCCGGACCCGCGAGAGCGTCCCCATCTGGATACCGAGCTCCCGGCACGCGATCTCCAGTAACCCCTCGACGCGATCCTCGAACGACCGGGCCTGATCCGAGATGACCTCGTAGGTCTCCCGGAGCACCGTCTCCCGATTCCGAAGTTCCTCGCGCTGTCGGTGCCGTTCCGTCACGTCCCGGAAGTACAGCGACAGTCCCGACTCGGAGGGGTAGGCGTGGATGTCGAACCACGCGTCGAGCGGTTCGTACTCCGCCTCGAACGAGCGCGGCGATTGCGTCGCCATCGCTTCCCGGTAAGTCTCCTCGAACCGCGTCCCCGCGAGGTCCGGAATCGCTTCCCAGACCACCCGTCCCTGTAGCTCCTCGACCGATGCGTCCTCGTCCATGGCGGTACAGACGATGTCTCTCGCCTGCTCGTTCAGATAGGTGAACCGCCACTCGTCGTCCAGCCCGATGAACGCGTCCGTCATCCGGTCCAGCAGGTCCCCGACGCTCTCGGCGTTGAACGGCGACGCATCGTCACCCGTGTCCATTCTCGACCGCTCTAGGTCGGGGCCGTCCAAAAGGGTTCGCGCCGCCTCGACTGTCGACAGTTTCACACTCCGAACGTTCAAGTACTGGAACAGGACGATTCCCGACTCGTGCCTCACCGCTTGCGACCGACCGAGGCGGTCTTCGAACCCGCTGTGTCACGTACATACGCGACCGCGACCGATGTGTAGACCGTATCGTGACGCCGAATTCCTCCGGACGCAGTACCCAATGGAGGGAAAGTCGTCGACCGAAATCGCCGACCTGTGCGGTACGTCGCCGAGTACGATCCGCCGGTGGCTGGACCGCCACGGGATCGACGACGACCGTCGGTATCAGGATCGGGAGTGGCTGTACGAGCAGTACGTCGAGAACCGCCGCGATCAGCAGGCGATCGCTCACGAGTGCGACGTTTCTACGACGACCATCTGCCACTGGCTCGCCAGACTCGACATAACGGACGGTGAGTCGCTGGCCACTGGCGAGTGTGCGACCTGCGGTGATTCGTTCCGCTACTATCCGTCAGTCAGGGACGGGCAGTTCTGTTCGAACACCTGTGCCGGGAAACCGCGACGGCGGCAGGTCGAAATCGAGTGTCCCGGCTGTGGCGAGACGTTCGAACGGCGGCAGTCGCTGGATACCGAGTACTGTTCGATGGCGTGTTGGGGGGAGGAGAACAACATCGATGTTGGGGGCGGTGTTTCGACGCACTATCGAGACGGCTGGTATCGACAACGGCGACGGGCACTCGAACGCGACGACTACCGCTGTACGACCTGTGGGATTACGAACGACGAACACGAAGCGCGGTTCGGCTTCGGGCTTGACGTTCACCATATCGTCCCGCTACGACTGTTCGTCAAGTGGGAGCAACCCGTACGCGACGCACACTCGCTCAGAAATCTGACAACTGTCTGTAGAACACACCATCCTGATGCAGTCGGCAAGACGGTCGATGACGACTGTATCTGACAGTGAAGCCACTCCCGAAACAACTCATGTAAGAATTTTAATGGGTTCGGACGGATTTGAACCGTCGGCCTCCTCCATGTCAAGGAGGTGTCGTAACCGATCTAGACCACGAACCCGTGCTGCCTCCATCACCTCGTAATCCGCAGTGGTAATTGAAGGTTTCGGATTGGAGAAGGCCGTCCCGTCCGGCATTCGTGCTCGTTTCACACGCGCCGTCGCCGACAGCCGTGGACCCGACATGCTTAAGGCGATGAACGTATTTGTACATTGCAACGCGAATACGTCCATTGGTGTCCACAATGCAGGAGTACATCGAACGAGTGACGGAGGGAGAGGATCTGACGGTTAGCCAGGCACGCGAGGCCGCGACGGCGGTCTTCGAGGGGGCCACCGAGGCCCAGATCGGCGCGTTGCTGTCGGCGCTGCGGGCGAAAGGCGAGACGGAAGACGAGATCGCGGGCTTCGCACAAGGGATGCGCGACGCCGCACGGACGATCTCGCCCGATCGGTCGCCGCTGGTCGACACCTGTGGGACCGGTGGGGACGATTACAACACGATCAACGTCTCGACGACCAGCGCCATCGTCGCCAGCGGGGCGGGCGTCCCGATCGCCAAGCACGGCAACTACTCGGTCTCCTCGTCGTCGGGTAGCGCCGACGTGCTGGAGGTCGCGGGGGTCGACGTCGAGGCGGAACCGCCGGCGGTCGAAGGTGCCATCGAGGACGACGGGATCGGGTTCATGCTCGCACCCGTCTTCCATCCGGCGATGAAGGCCGTCATCGGCCCGCGCAAGGAACTGGGGATGCGGACGATCTTCAACGTCCTCGGGCCGCTGACGAACCCCGCCGGTGCCGACGCACAGGTGCTCGGCGTCTACGACCCCGACCTCGTGGAGCTGATCGCCGACTCGCTGACGCACATGCCCGTCGAGCACGCCATGGTCGTCCACGGTGCCGGACTGGACGAGATCGGCATCCACGACGAGACGGTCGTCGCGGAAGTCCAGGGCGACTCCGTCGAACAGTACCGGCTCACGCCCGACGATCTCGGCCTCGACCGGGCGGACATCGAGGCGGTGGCGGGCGGCTCGCCCCAGGAGAACGCGGCAGATCTGCGTGGGATCGTCGAGGGCGAGGTCACGGGCCCCAAGCGGGACATCATCCTCGCGAACGCGGGCGCGGCGGTCTACGTCGCGGGTGAGGCAGACTCCCACCGCGACGGAGTCGAGCGCGCGCGACAGGCCATCGAGGAGGGCCGCGCCGCCGAGAAACTCGCCGATCTCTGTGCGGTCGAGCAATGACGCGAGCGAAGATCTGTGGCATCACGCGCGAGTCGGATCTCGACGCCGTCGTCGCGGCCGGCGCGGACGCGGTGGGCGTCACCGCCGCCGTCACCGTCGACACGCCCCGCGAGGTCTCGGTCGAACAGGCCGCCGACTTCGCGGCCGCAGTGCCGCCGTTCGTCACGAGCGTGCTGGTGACGATGCCCGACACCGTCGCACGCGCGGTCCAACTGGTCGAGCGCGTCGAACCGGACGCCGTCCAGTTGCACGGGAATCTCGGACCTGACGAAATCGCCGCGGTCGGTGATCGCGTGCCTGTGAAGACTATCGCGGCCGTGGACGTGACCGATCCGGCCGTCGGCGACTACGCAGACGCGGCCGACGCCCTCCTGGTAGACTCCGTGGACGAACAGGGCGGTGGCGGAACCGGCGAGACCCACGACTGGGAACGCACGGCCGAACTGGTCGCAGAACTGAACGCCCCGGTGATCCTCGCAGGCGGGCTCACGCCCGAGAACGTCGCGGAGGCGGTCGACACGGTCGAGCCGTTCGCCGTGGACGTAGCGAGCGGCGTCGAGCGCCAAGGTGGCGTCAAGGACCACGACGCAGTCAGGCGGTTCGTCGAGCGAACCGGGAGCGCGGTGGTCGACGCATGATGGACACCAGCCGCGAGGAGTTTCTGGAACTTTCCGACACCGATGAACCCGCGGTCGTTCGCGTCGCCGCGGAGTTGCCCGCCGACGTGGAACCACTGGCCGCCTACGCCGCGCTGACCGGGCGGACGACCGACGCCGAGCCCGCTCCCTACGCCTTCCTCCTGGAGAGCGCCGAGAAGGTGGCCTCCAGCGACCCAGATGGGGCGTTCGCGCCGACCAAGGAGGAGCGTCACGCCCGCTACTCCTTCGTCGGCTACGATCCCGAGGCAGTCGTGACCGTCGAGAGCGAGGGGGCGAGCGTCGAGACGTTCGACGACCGGTACGAGGGACGCGTCTCGGTCGCCGACGGGGACGGGAGCGAAGGGGGCGACCCGGACACGGTCGACCACCTCCGGAGCGCGCTCCCGGACGCGACCCTGCGGGGGTTCAACGGTGCGGACCGCCAGCACCTCGACGGCGGGCTCGTGGGCTTTCTCTCCTACGACGCCGTCTACGACATGTGGCTCGACGAGGTGGGACTCGAGCACCCCGGGGGCCGGTTCCCCGACGCGCAGTTCGTCCTGAACACGAAGACGCTGGTGTTCGACGACAAGGAGGGGACCGTCTCGCTCGTGTTCACGCCGCTCGTGACGAACGAGGAGGACGCCGGCGAGCGCTACGACGAATTGCGAGCGGAGGCCGAGCGCGTCGCGGCCCTGCTCGACGACGAGGTGGCCGTCGAGACCGGTGGGTTCACTCTCGCCGACGAGCGGGCCGACCCGCGCGAGGACTACGAGGCGGCGGTCGAACGCGCCAAAGAGCACGTCCTCGACGGCGACATCTACCAGGGCGTCATCTCCCGGAAACGCGAACTCGACGGCGAGGTCGATCCGCTGGCCTTCTACGAGTCGCTTCGAACTGTGAACCCCTCGCCGTACATGTACCTGCTGGGCTACGACGGGCTGACGATCGTCGGCGCGAGCCCGGAGACGCTGATCTCGGTGCAGGACGACCGGATCGTCTCCAACCCCATCGCGGGGACCTGCGACCGCGGGACCTCGCCGGTCGAGGACCGCCGGTTGGCCGGCGAGATGCTCGCCGACGGGAAGGAACGGGCCGAGCACACGATGCTTGTCGATCTCGCGCGTAACGACGTGCGCCGGGTCGCCGAACCCGGGAGCGTCCGCGTCGAGGAGTTCATGAACGTGCTGAAGTACAGCCACGTCCAGCACATCGAGTCGACGGTGACGGGCGACCTCGCCGCCGACGCCGACCAGTTCGACGCGACCCGGGCGGCCTTCCCCGCGGGGACGCTCTCGGGCGCACCGAAGATCCGCGCCATGGAGATCATCGACGACCTCGAACCCGAACCGCGGGGCCTGTACGGCGGCGGCGTCGGCTACTACTCCTGGACCGGCGACACCGACTTCGCCATCGTGATCCGGACTGCGACGGTCGAGCATGGCGAGGCGTGGACTGCCTCGGAGACGCGAGCGGCGAACGAAGAGAGCCGCGAGCAGGGGAGCGGCCCCTACACCGCCGACCGCGAGGACGACCTGGACCGCATCACCGTCCAGGCCGGCGCGGGCATCGTCGCCGACTCCGATCCGGCGAGTGAGTACTACGAGACCGAGAAGAAGATGGACGGCGTGTTGACCGCGCTGGACGGGATCGCGGATCAGTCGGTGGAAGCCGACGCCAATCCCGACGAGTCCGGCGACACGACCGCCGACGATCCGGCCGCCGACGCCGAGGAGGTGTCCCGATGAGTCCCGCCGCTGACGACACCGCGGCCGACGGGGAGCGCCAGCGGGTCCTCTTCGTGGACAACTTCGACTCGTTCACCTACAACCTCGTGGAGTACGTCAGCGAACACGCCGAGACGGAGGTACTGCGCAACACGGTCTCGCTCGCGGACGTGCGCGCAGTCGACCCCGACGCCATCGTGATCAGCCCGGGTCCGGGCCACCCCGCGAACGAACGGGACGTGGGCGTGACCACCGAGGTGTTGCGCGAGCTGAGCCCCGAGGTGCCGACGCTGGGCGTCTGTCTCGGCCTCGAAGCCGCGGCCCACGTCTACGGCGGGACGGTCGGGCGCGCGCCCGAGCCGATCCACGGGAAGGCGTTCGCCATCGACCACGACGGGACGGGCGTGTTCGACGGCCTGGAGCAGGGGTTTCAGGGGGGCCGTTATCACTCGCTGGTCGCGACCGAGATTCCGGACTGCTTCGACGTGACCGCGACCTGCGAGAACGACGGCGAGGAGCTCGTGATGGGGATTCGCCATCGCGAGCACCCCATCGAGTGCGTCCAGTTCCATCCGGAGTCGGTCCTGACCGCCGTCGGTCACGACGTGATCCGGAACTTCCTCGAGTGGGCCGCCGATCAGTAGGGCGCGGCGACCAGCACGTCGCCGAGACTGATCGCGCCCACGAGCCAGAGGACGGTCACGGCGACGGCCGCGATCAAGACGAGCCGCCAGGCCAGACTCAACAGGATGCGGCCGACGAACAACACTACCGCCAGCGCCACGAGTCCGAACAACAGCGTGGGCGGCGAACCGAGCGGACCGAGTTGAACGGGTAACACGTCCGACAGTACAGCACCGCGACAATAAAACGTACCGGCCGGTCCCCGCCTTTCGTGTCGAGATTGGCGCGCGCGCACCGCTCGCACCGCACTCGAATCTCGGACGGTACATCCTGCCGCTGTCTGTTGATTATCCCCTCTCTCGTCGGGCTGAATCACGGATCGAAGCCACTCCGAACGCGTCGCGACACCACGTACCCGAACCCCCTCCGATTTCCACTGGAAACCACTCCCCCGTCTATCGGTTCTCGAAGTTTCGATTTCACTTTCACTCCGGTCTGGCCAGCCTTAAGAGTGGTCGGTTCCTCGCAAACGAACGTAGCAAACACGCCCGCGAAGCTGTGCTTGCGGGCACGGAATGACAAGCAAGTTACATCTGTATCGCCGCGAAAAAGCCCCAACGACAAGGGTTATTTGCCACCCACGTTAACACGAGTTCCGTTACAAATGACAGGTCAGAGGCCCAGGATCGAGTCGCGAATCGTACGCCAGACAGCGCCGGAGAGGGGGGAGCGTCCGTGAGCCGGCGCGATCTCTCGACCGACGAGGTGACGCTGCCGATCAAGCGCACCGAGGGGGAGACCCTCGAGGAGCGGCTGACCGGCAACGCCTATGGGAACATTCTACCCGCGCGGTATCTGCGGAAGGACGCCGACGGCGAACTGATCGAACAGCAGGAGGATCTCTTCGACCGGGTCGGGAAGAACATCGCGCTGGCCGAGGCGGTCTTCGAGGCCGGCAAGCGGGACGTGACGATCACCGTCACGCCCGACCAGCTCAAGCCCGACCACCCGCGACGGGACGAACTCGCCGCCGAGGTCTTCGGTGCGGGCGTCACCGCCGATTCCGACGCCGAGACGACGCTCTCTATCTACAACGTCAACAAGTTCGCCTACGAGACGCTGGTCCCCGAACTCCCCGACGGAATCCGAGAGCACGTCGAGGAGACGGCCGCGGAGTTCCAGGACCTGATGGAGCGACTCGCCTTCATGCCCAATTCGCCGACACTCATGAACGCGGGCGACGAACTCCAGCAGCTCTCCGCCTGTTTCGTCGACTCGCCGAAAGACGACATCGACGACATCCACGAGACCGCCAAGGAGGCCGCGCAGGTCTTCCAGTCCGGCGGTGGCATGGGCTACGCCTTCTGGCGACTCCGCCCCTACGGCGACGCCGTTGGCTCGACCGGTGGAATCGCCTCCGGGCCCATCACGTTCATGCGCACGTACGACCAGATGTGCGAGACCATCGCCCAGGGCGGTGCCCGCCGGGGTGCCCAGATGGGCGTCATGCGCGTCTCCCATCCGGACGTGATCCAGTTCATCCACGCCAAGAACAAGGACGTGAGCCTCGCGGAGACCCTGCGCCTGAACGACCCCGACGACTTCACGCACAACTCCTTCGCCGACGCGCTGGAGGAGGCCCGCGAACTCATCGACGACGACGGCAAAGTGCCGGAGCACCTCCGCAACGCCGTCGAGGGCCACCTGTCGAACTTCAACATCTCCGTCGGGATCACCGACGACTTCATGGAGGCCGTCAAGGCGGGCGAGGAGTTCACCTTCACCAACCCGCGCACCGGCGAACCCCACGTCGCTACGCCCGAGACCAAGGAACTGTACGATATGTTCGGGCTCGGCGACCACGTCGAAGTCGGCGAAGTCCTCTCGGTCCCCGCCGAGAAGGTCTGGGACCACATCGTCCAGGGCGCACACGAGAACGGCGAACCCGGCGTGATCTACCTCGAACGCGTCAACAAGGAACACTCCTTCGACGTGGAGGAACACCCCGACCACCGCATTCTCGCGACCAACCCCTGCGGCGAACAGCCCCTCGAGGAGTACGAGGCCTGTAACCTCGGCCACATCAACCTCTCGACGCTGGCCGCCGAGGACGCGCCGGACTGGCGGGTCTGGTCCGAACAGCACCGCGACGAGTACGACAGTCTGGAGGACGCCGTCGACGCGTTCCTCGACGAGGCACTCGACATCGACGAGTTCGACCACCGCATCGAGATGGGGACGCGCTTCCTGGAGAACGTGGTCACCATGTCCGATTTCCCGGTCGAGAAGATCGAAGAGAAGGTCCGGGAGATGCGCAAGATCGGGCTGGGCGTGATGGGGCTGGCCCAGCTGTACGTCCAGCTCGGTATGAAGTACGGCGACGAGGCCTCCAACGAGGTCGCGCGCCAGATCATGCGCCACATCAACCACGGTTCGAAATGGGCCTCCCACGAACTCGCCGAGGACCGCGGCGCGTTCGACGAGTGGGACAACTCGAAGTACGCCGACCCCACCGAGTACCGCGAGTGGTTCGAGAAACAGACCGGCCTCGACGCCGACGAGTGGGAAGACGGGTTCACCATCCGCAACCACAACACGACGACCATCGCGCCGACGGGCACGACGAGCATGGTCGGCAACACCACCGGCGGCTGTGAGCCCATCTACAACGTCGCCTACTACAAGAACGTCTCCGACGACGTGCAGGGCGACGAGATGCTGGTGGAGTTCGACGACTACTTCCTCCGCGTGCTGGAGGAGAACGGCATCGACGTGGACGCCGTGAAGGAGGAGGCTCAGGAGCAGATGGCGACGAACGAGTTCGATGGCATCGACGGCCTCGACACCGTGCCGGACGCCATCGGCGAGCTGTTCGTCACCACGCAGGACCTGACGGCCAAACAGCACGCGGCGATCCAGACGGCCTGTCAGGAGGGCGTCGACTCGGCCATCTCGAAGACGGTCAACGCGCCCAACGACTCGACCGTCGAGGACGCCAAGGACGTGTTCGAGTACATCTACGAACACGGCGGGAAGGGCGTCACCTACTACCGCGACGGCACCCGCAGCAAGCAGGTGCTGACCACGCGGGCGGACAACGCGGAATTCGCAGAGATGGACGAAGACGAGGCCGCCGAGGTCCTCAGCGAACAGATCGAGGACATCTTCGGTAGCTTCGAGGCCTTCATCGATCACGAGGACGTGCAGGCCGAACTGGACGTGTCCGCCGAGGACCTGTTCGATCTGGACGCGAGCAAGTACGCCGACAAACGCTCCCGGCCCGACGCGCTCCGGGGCGTCTCCCAGCGCATCGACACCGGCTACGGGAAGGTGTACGTGACCATCAACGAGGACCCACAGACGGGCGAACCGTTCGAGCTGTTCGCCAACATCGGGCATTCGGGTGGGTTCACCAACTCCTTCACCGAGGCGCTGGCGAAGGTAATCTCGACCGCCCTGCGCAGCGGCGTCGATCCGGACGAGATCGTCGACGAACTCCAGGGTACCCGGTCGCCGAAGGTCGCCTGGGACAAGGGCGAGCAGATCCAGTCCATCCCGGACGCTATCGGCACGGCCCTGCGTCGCTACCTCGACGACGAGATCGACAAGGGCTACCCCGAGCAGAAGACCCTCGAAGAGACGGCGAGCGACACCGAGACCGCCGAGGACCCCAACGCCGAGGCCGTCGCCGACACCGGTGCTGGCGCGCCCGAACCGGACGGCGGTGCCAAGGCCAAGTCCGGCGAGGACGCGACGCAGGAACTCATCTCTAGCGGCGAGAGTCCGGAGTGTCCCGACTGCGGCGCGATGACGCTGTACTACTCGGAGGGTTGCAAGACCTGCGAGTCCTGTGGCTGGTCCGAGTGCTGACTGGCCGCTAACCTCCCCCGTTTACATCTGGAGCGTGTGACACTGGGGAGCGATCGAACGCGAGTCGCGCGATTCGTTTTTCGCCGACGATTCAGGATACGCCGACTACCCTATGGTCGGGAAGAGTTAAGCCAGCGCTGGCCCACCCGAGGGTATGGACGAGGACAGCGCCGGGGCTGGTACGGACGAGGCTTCCAACTCGGCGACCGGGACCGACGACTCCGCGGGTCGCCCCTGTCCACTCTGTGATCGGCCGATGTACAGCCGTCACTGCAAGTACGTCTGTCCGGAACACGGCGTCGTCTACGACTGTGCGGACACCTTCTACTGAGTGTCGGCGGTGCCCGGGCGTCGCTTCTCCCCCAGATGTCGGTAGGCCGGGCCGACGAGCAACAGGGCCGCGAGCGCCAGCAGGCCGACGATCACGTCGAGTCCGATCGTCGCCCCCGACGCGGTGAGTTCGTGCATCGACCGCCCGGCGAGGACGGCGGCGATCACCCACGGGATCTCGCCGGCGGTCGAACCGAGCACGTAGTACCGCACCGGGATCCGCGTGAGTCCGGCGGCGTAGGAGACGGCGTCGGAGGGCAGCGGCAGGAGTCGGGCCACGAGGACGCTCCGGAACGCGCCGGTCGCGGCGACGAACTGCCCTGCGTGGCTCTCGAACCGGGACGCCAGCGACCCACCGAAGTCCGTGTAGCGGGCCAGCAGGTAGACGGGCAGGTTGGTTACGGCCGCACCCGCAAGCGCGATGGGGATCCCGACGAGACCGTACACGTAGCCGACGAGGACGGAACACACGGCGACCGGGAGCAGCGCGAGCGGGCGAAACAGGTAGATCCCGGCCAGCACGACGGCGAACAGCGCGGGCTGGCCGGCGAGGCTCTCGGCCCACCGGAGGACGGCCGTCGGCGACCGACCGACGACCGCGACGGCCGCCACGGCGGCCAGAATCGAACCGACGACCAGCCGCTGACGCGTCACGCCTCGCATCTACCCACAACCCGATTCCCCGGCGATATACCTCTTGTGGTGGGCTCACAACCCTTAATTCGGTCGCCGTCACAGTGTCCGACGTGCAGGACGCCGACCCGGTGGAACTCGGGCTGGAACTCCTCGCCAGCCTCGAACACGACTCGCTGTCCGTCGCCGCGGCGCTCGACCGGATCGAGACCGTCACCACGGATCCGTCGATTCAGCGCGAGATCCTCGACACCGCCGTCGCGCGTGGCATCGTCGAGCGCGAGGACGGCACGGTCCGCCCGACCAGTCACGACTACGTGAGTTTCGAGACGGACGTAATCACGAAAGACGGCGAGTTCTCCTGTCGACGGTGCGGTGCCGGGCTCTCGACCGGCTACTTCATCACGTTCGACGCCGGGGAACACGGCCCCTTCGGATCCTCCTGTATCCGAAAAGTCACCGGTCGGGAGGACTAGCGTCCCTCGCGCAACTCCTCGATGAGCTTGTTTATCGTCCGCTGCTGTTTTTCGAGTAACTCGTTGTGGCGGTTCACCGCCGTCGTCAACTCGGCGAGCTGGGCCTCCACGGCGTCGAGGTCCTGCTGACTCGCCACGT
This sequence comes from Halorientalis sp. IM1011, assembly GCF_001989615.1. NCBI lineage: Archaea > Methanobacteriati > Methanobacteriota > Halobacteria > Halobacteriales > Haloarculaceae > Halorientalis > Halorientalis sp. IM1011. Next base: position 2,683,702 of record NZ_CP019067.1, read on the forward strand.
CGCCCTGGCTCGTCGCGGTCGAGGACACGTCGGACTGGCCGCCGTTCGACTGGCTCTCCTCGCCGGGCCACTCCCGCGCACCGGCCGACTCCGACGCAGAACTGGCGTCCGTTCCGGTCTCGGCCTGCGACCTGGACTCGACCTGCGCGCTCGTCTCGGACGAATCGGTCGCCGTGGGCCCGTCGATGCTCGCGCTCGCTCGCTCCTCGTCGTCCGAGACCAGCGGGTCGATGCCGCCGCCGATGTCGATGTCGCTGCCGCCGTCGCTGTCGTCGCGCTCCGTTTCGTCCGCGTCGTCGTCGATGCCGATGCTGGCGTTCAGTTCCTCCAGACTGCCCACGCCGTAGAAGTCGAAGACGGCGTCCTCGACGACCTGCTGGACCTTGCGCGCCTGATCGTTCGGGGTCTTGATCCGCTTCGGGCGGCCGTCGACTTCGAGGACGACTTCGGTCGCGACGTTGCCCTCCTCGAAGCCGAGGCCGGTGAGGTCCGCGAAGGGGTACTCCTCGAAGTCCTCGGTCCAGACCGCCGAGCCGATGTGGCGGACGACGCGCTGTTCGGTGACGATCATCACGAGTTCGCTGAACCGGAAGGCACCGACGACGGACTCGTCGGGGTCGGTCACGCCGTCGGCCCGGAGGATGCCGGTCAGGAGTAGTTCGAGCACCGCTCCATCCCTGTTGCTCGGGACGCCGAACGACCGCGTGCCCTCGACGTATTCGAGGACGAACTTCGTCTTCCGGCGCCCCTCCTTGACGTCCAGCCACTCCACGTCGTGAGGGAACTCCTGGACTTTCTCGTCGCTCAGCAGTCCTTCGGCCCGGTACAGCAGTGTCCGGGTCGGCGTGAGACAGACGACGTCTTCGTCACCGAGGTTGACGCCCAGCTCGACGTCCTCGCCCCCGAGCGCGTCCCGGACGAGGTCAGGAATCTCCATGGTCGTTGTGTGCTTGCCGGGTGGCTTAAATCCGCGGGTGGTGTGCCCCCGTCTCACTCCGGGTTCGGTATCACCAGCTTACCCGTCTCCGGACCGGATAAGCCCGGCTTGTCGGCCGATACCCCCCGCGTAACAATTCCGCCCGCCCTCGACCTGCTGGCCGTGTCCCGCCCCGTCTCGCTCCTCATCGCCGCCCTGGCAGCCCTCGCACTGCTCTCCCTCGGCGTCTCCACGGCCGTCGCTGCTCCCTCCGTGGTCGATTCGCCGGCCAACCCGATCGTCCAGGAGAACGGCTCCGACCCGACGCCCGAACCGGACGCCGACGAACCCGGAGCCGACGATGATGAGGAATCCGACGATGACGACGAAGCTGACGAATCCGAAGGCGGCGAGGACGAGGCGGGCGAATCCGACGGTGATCCGGATTCGCCCGAGTCCGACGACTCCCCGTCCAACGGGAACGGCGAACCTGCCGAACCGAACGGGCCAGGTGGCCCCGACTCCGAGCCCGGTGACGAATCGGAGAACGACGAGCCGGCTATCGACACCGACGAGGCCGATGAAGACGAGGCGGGGGATGACGACGATGTTGACGATGCCGACGAAGACGACGATGCTGACGACGGAGACGACGATGCTGACGACGGAGACGACGATGCTGACGACGGAGACGACGATGCTGACGACGGAGACGACGATGCTGACGAAGACGACGATGCTGACGACGGAGACGACGATAGCGACGCCGACGAAGATGGCGAGAACGAACCGGATCGATCACCGGACGAGTCGGATGATGAGAGCGAGGCGGAAAACGGCGACGCGTCCTCGGGAGAATCGGAGGACGACGAGGACGAAGAGGACGAAGAGGACGAAGAGGACGACGGGTCGGAAGACGATGGGGAGGGCGAAGAGTCCGATGAGGACGAACCGGGGAACAACGAGGGAGACGACGGGCCGGAAGACGACGAGAGGGGCGAGGAGTCAGAAGATGACGAGGGAGAGGACGGCTTCTTCGATCAGATCGGAGACATATTCGACGACGACGAGGGGACCGATGCCGACGACGATTCGACCGACGAGGAAACGCCAGAGCCCGATCAGTCCACCCCTGACCGGTCTACGCCCGACTCGACGCCGGCACCTGCGACCGATACGCCCGACAGTGACACGCCGGCCGAGTCGACACCCGACGGTGGGACGCCCACCCCGGTAGAGCAGGAGCCAACCGACGACCCGTCGACACCGGCCGATCCGGATACGCCCGAACCCGAGACGCCCGCCGAAACTGGGACCGCGGATACGCCTGCGCAGCCGGACATGCCTGCCGCGCCCGAGACGCCAACCGAGCCGGATACGCCATCACAGACGGCCACGCCCGCGGAACCGGAGACGCCGACCCCACAGCCGACGGACCCAGATCCCGGGACGCCCGAACCGACCGACGCGCCTGAAACCGACACTCCAGAACCGACGGCTACAGATACTCCAGAACCGACGTCCACTGACACTCCAGAACCGACGGCTACCGACACCCCTGAGCCGGCGACCACACAGCGACCGGTCGACGAGGACGAGGCGGACGACGGTGGTGACTCGAACGATGGAGCGGAGTCGGACGACGGTGGCGACGCCGAGAGCGGCGGGGGTGGTGAACCCGTGGACGCGTCCGGGGACGACGATGGCGGTGATGTCGACATCAACGTGGACGACGTCTCGGGACTGGGTCCGGTAACCCCACAGCCGGTGACGACGGAGCGGCCGCCGGAGACCGTCACGCCGTCAGATACGACGACGGAACGGGCGCAGGTGGAGACGGTGACGCCGGAGACGGCGGCGAACGCGGCCGCGGCGGCGCGGACGGAGACCGAGCCGGTGGCGACGCCGAACGGGACCGTCGTCGGGCCTCACGTCACGGAGGCCGACGGGGCCGGGTTCGGGATGGTCGCTGGGTTCGTTGCGCTGGCGCTTCTCGTGTGTGGGATTCGCTGGCAGCGACGGGGATAGCCGCCCGAGATGGGAAGGTTAAAGACGACCACTCGTTTAGCACCGGGTGCACACTGAGCCCGGGTGGCTTAGCTGGACATAGCGCCGCACTCATAGGGTTTTCGAGACTCTGCGCGGCGTCGCTCCCGGTCCCGTGAGGCCCGTCAGCCTCGAACCTGGGACATGCGGAGATCGAGGGTTCGGAGCCCTCCCCGGGCATTTCCTTCCGTCGCGAACCTCGTGTGAGCGACTGCTCCGAAATGCCCGGCGGTGGGCGGAGAACCCGGGAGGTTGCACGCGAACGCCAGTGAGCGTGCAAGAGGCGAGACGCGCACCGCGCGTCTCGACGTAGTTCGCGAGCCCTCCCCGGGCATCCTCTCGAACGCCACGAGCCAACTGCCAGTGGCAATGCCGTGCGAATGCCCGGCCGACTTCGAACCGTAGGGTCCCGCCGAGCGGAGCGAGACGGGAGCAGGAAAATCTCCGGTTTTCCGTGGTTCGGAGCCCCTTTCCGAGGGTTCGATCGTGACTGCTAGCCGGGCCAGCCGGTCGAAAAAGCGGCCTATCGCGGGACGTCGCTGACGCAATCGGTCGCGATCCAGGCGTCGGTGTTGCCCGTCTCGGTGAACACGGTCCGGTCCGCTGCCCCCTGGATCGTCGTTACGACTGGCTGTCCCCGCGTCTCGATTTCGGAATCACGAGCCCCCGCGTCCCCATCTGTCCTGTCAACGCTACCCATACTGTTGCGTTGGGAGATGTGGGTGTAGCCGTTGTGCGAACATATTGCGGCCGTTTAAGCTTCGACGTTCCTGAAGGCTGATATCACTGGCACCGCTGGATCGAGTATGAACAAGGAACGACTCCGCGAGCGCGTCTGGGACGACCTCGACGAGAGCGGGGAGGCGCGGTTCCCGTTCCCGCCACACGGGCGCATCCCCAACTTCGCGGGCGCGGACGAGGCCGCAAAGCGACTGACCGACACCGACGCGTGGGCCCAGGCCGACGTGATCAAGGCCAATCCCGACGCGCCCCAGCTGCCGGTCCGGCGCGCGGCGCTCCGGCAGGGGAAGACGGTGTACATGGCCGTGCCGCGATTGCGCGACGAGAAGTGTTTCCTGCGGCTGGATCCCGCCGAGATCGAGGACATCGATCACGCGACGACGGTCGGCGGCTCAGCCGAGGTCGGAGTGCAGGTCGGCCCGGACGAGATGGACGATATCGGGCTGATCGTCTCGGGGAGCGTCGCCGTCACCGCCGACGGCGCACGGGTCGGCAAGGGCGAGGGGTACAGCGACCTGGAGTTCGCGGTCTTGCGGGAACTCGGGCTGGTCGACGACGCGACGCCGGTCGCGACGACCGTCCACGAGCGACAGGTGGTCGACACGGCCGTGCCGACGGGGGATCACGACGTGCCGCTGGATCTGGTGGTGACGCCAGAGCGGACGATTCGAACGGGGGGCGGTGAGAAGCCGGCGGGGATCGACTGGGGGTTGCTCTCGGCCGAGCGCCGGACGGAGATTCCGGTGCTCGATCGGTTCGCTCCGGAGTGACGGGGCCTGCCGATACTCGACCGCGGGCTGTCACTGAACTGGTGTCGGCCGACCGGGGAGATTTTTATACCTCTGGGGTCCCGAAAGCGACTGAATGGAAGTCACCGAGTCGGTGGCCAGGGCGGCCCTCGATACGCTGTCGAGTCAGGTCGCCGTGCTGGACGAGGAGGGACACATCCTGTTCACCAACAGTTCGTGGGGGACCGTCGGTGACGGGACTGCCGGGACGGACGTCGAGGCGGAGGGGGTCAACTACTTCGATTCGGTCGATCCGGCCGCAGACGACTACGCCGTCGAGGCGGTCCGGGGGATTCGGCGGGTTCTCGACGGCGAGTGCGAGGAGTTCACCTTCGAATATCCCTGCCACACGCCCGAGCAACAGCGCTGGTTCCTGATGCGCGCGACGCCGTTTTCCATCGGCGACGGCAACTTCGCGACAGTCGCACACATCGACATCACGGACCGCCGGCTCGCCGAACTGGCGGCCCAGGAGAACGCCGAGCAGGCCGAACAGGAACGGCGCAACCTGGAACACCTCGTCGACCGCATCAACGGACTCGTCCAGGACATCACCCGGTTGCTCGTCGAGTCGGTCTCCAGAGAGGAGATCGAACGCGGCGTCTGTGAGCGTCTCACTGACACCGACCCCTACGTGTTCGCCTGGATCGGGAGCGCCGACATCCCCGCGGAACGGCTCCGTGTGCGGGCAGCGGACGGGTCAGCGGACGTGAACCTCGACGCGGAGACAGTCGCGCTGGCGGCCGACGCACCGACGCCGAGCGCTCGGGCGTTCGCGACCGGGGAGTCCCACATCGTCTCGACGGTCGACGGTGGCTCGGCCGTCGGACGACGCTACGGAGACGCGGGGGTCGAGGCGCTCATCTCCGTCCCGATCGGCAACCGGGAGAGCGAGTACGGTGTCCTCACCGTCTGTGCCGATCACCCCGACGCCTTCGACGAGCGCGAACAGGTCGTGCTGGAAGCGCTCGGTCGGGCCATCGCCAACGCCATCGACGCTCTGGAGAGCAAGCGGACGCTCACCGCCGACCGGATCGTCGAACTGGAGTTCACCGTCGGGGATCGGACGCTGCTGCTCAACGCCGCCTCGGCCGAACTCGGCTGTCGATTCTCCCACTCCGGATCGGTCTACGGCTCGGACGGGACGCTCCGGGAGTTCTACACCGTCGAGGGCTGTGATCCCGAGACGGTCCGGGAGTTCGCGACCGACCACGACGCCGTGGTCGACGTGACGATGCTCGCGGCGCACGACGACGGCTGTCTCCTCCAACTGGCGCTCGACGGCTCGCTCGTGGAACGACTCGTCGACCGGAGCGCGGTCACGAAGGCGGTGACCAGCGAGGACGGTGTGACGACCTTCACCGTCGAACTCTCCCGCGAGGCCGACGCCCGGGCGCTGTTCGAGGAGGTCGCCGACCGGTACGACGGGACCGAACTCGCCGGCTACCACGAGCACGAGCGGCCGGTCCAGACCCGCCAGGAGTTCCGTGCGGGCCTCGAAGACCGGCTCACCGACCGCCAGCTCACCGCGCTCCGGACGGCCTACCACAGCGGCTTCTTCGACTGGCCCCGCGCCGTCGACGGCGACGAACTCGCCGCGATGATGGACATCTCCCGGTCTACCTTCCACCAGCACCTCCGCGTCGCCGAGCGAAAAGTGCTCGACTCCTTCTTCGAGCGCGACAGGCAGTGAAATCGACCGGCCGATCCCACCTGAGTTATCAGTTTTGACAGCCGGAGGGGCACCGTTTTGTCGCGAGTTCCCGTTCGATAGGTATCAATGTCACGTGAGAGCGGTCTCGACGCCGGTATCGGGGACGATATCGAAGACGACGTGGAACAGGACATCGACCGCGACGCGGGGTACGACCACGACGCGGCCAGTGAGATTCAGACCTCGATCGCCGAACTGGAGGACTCGTCGGTCGAGATCGCCGGTCGGACCCGGGAGATCTCGGACCTGGCCCGCGAGCAACACCAGGGGATGTCCGAGGTGGCCAACGAGGTCTCGACGCTGTCGGCGTCGGTCGAGGAGATCGCCTCCTCCGCGGAGGAGGTCGCGGCCGCCAGCAAGGAAGCGCGGGACCTCGCGGACGACGGACAGGAGTCGGCCGAAGAGGTCGTCGAGGCGATGGAGGAGATCCAGTCGGCGGCCGACAGCGTCGCCGAGGACGTCCGAACGATCCAGTCGAGCGTTCAGGAGATCGACGAGATCGTCGAGATCATCAACGACATCGCCGACCAGACGAACATCCTCGCGCTGAACGCGTCCATCGAGGCCGCACGCGCCGGCCAGGCCGGCGAAGGGTTCGCCGTCGTCGCCGACGAGATCAAAGACCTGGCGGGCGAGTCACAGGCACAGGCGGGCGAGATCGAGGGCATGATCGACGAGATTCAGGAGAACACCGAGCAGGCCGTCGGTAGTCTCGAACGGAACAACGAGCGAATCGAAGGCGGTATCGAGTCGGTCGACGACGCCATGGACAACCTCGAGGAGATCAGCGAAACCGTCCGCGAGGTCAACAACGGGATCGAGGAGGTCGCGACCGCGACCGACCAGCAGGCCGCCTCGACGGAGGAGGTCGCCAGCATGATCGACCAGTCGACCGACAACGCCGCCGACATCGTCGACGCCGTCGACGATATCACCGACGAACTCGACGATCAGACCGACGAAGTCGCCGATATCAACCGATCCGTCGACGACCTGATCGCGGACGTGCAGGGGCAAAGCGCCGCCGGCGACTGACTGCGACGGGAACCCTCAAGACTGTGGGCCGCTATCCGCCTCTATGACCGGGTCATCCGACCCGACGGTGATCCGCTCGATCGCGGTCGACGCCGAGGACGTGGTCACCGCACTGGAGGCTGGTCGGCGGAGCGGACGGGATCCCGTCCTGCGCGTGACGCCGCCGTTCAGCGGGCGCATGCGCGCCCGGATCCACCGCGGCGGCGCGACCGACTACGACGACGAACCCGCGCCGATCCACGTCGACCCCGACGACCTCGTGGCCGACGCCGCACCGTCCTATCCGACCCCCGCCGAAACCGAGGACGCGCTCCGGGACGACGCGTCCGTCGAGTACACCCGGGAACGCCACCGCGAACGCCACGCGGCGGCTGTGGCGGACTGGCGCGAGGCCGTCGCCGACCACGTCGTCGATACCGTCACACTCGAGACGCCGACCGGTCCTCACGAGGTCGGTGTCACCGTGCTCGGGTGACGCCACCGTTTTTGGCCGCCCCTGCCGAACCACCGCTATGTCCGACGCCACGCCCGACGCCTCGATCCTGAGCCACGGCGAACGCGAGATCGCTGCGATGCTCCGGGAGGGTCACTCCGTCGAGGAGATCGCCACTGCACGAGACGAGTCCGTCGACTCCGTCGAGAAAGCGATCGACCGCATCCGCGAGAAGACCGACCGCGCGCTCGCGACGCTGCTCGCCTCCCCGTTCACCGACTGCGCGGCCGCCGACCTCGACCCGACGAGTCGCGACCGCCTCCGCTCCGAACTCGATCCGAGCTAGTTGTTGGCGTGAGTGTGTTAACCAATGTCTTACAACGCGCAGTCACCACCACTCGTTCCGGACGGATGGCTGTGGAATAATGCCTGGCTATAATTCCACGTCACGGATCTAGATCGGAGTATAAAATTTATCGGGCGATCTGCGGCCGTCGTGAAAGGTCCGTATGCTGTCGGTATCCAAATGAAATGAACCGAAACGGATCGAAGGCTCGACCGGTTATAAGGGGGTAGCTGTCCAAAGAACGAGTAGAACGATACGATGTCCTCGTCGAGTCCCTCCAGCAACGAACGGCAACGGTTCCCGCCAGTGAGTGACGTCCGGCCTACGCTGGCGCAGTACGGGACGGGTCTGAAAACCGGTGTGACCGGTCTCGCCTTCTGGTCTGCAGTCGTCCTGCCTTTCCTCTACCTCCCGCTTCTGGCATACGGTTTCCGGAGCAGTTCGATCGTCGGTGCCTTCGTCGGTCTGCTCGCCCTGAACGTGGTCGCGGCGGTCATCGGTCACCGATACCACGACTGACACTGCTGCCCGCCTTACCCCGCATTCTCCAGCCGCTCGTCCCGTAGCGCCCGGAGCACGTCTTCCCGGGCGATGATGCCGACGACGCGACCGTCGCCGGACTGCGTCCGGCTGCCAGAGGCGCTTCGCGCCTCGCTGTCTTCGACGACCGGCAAGCGGTTGATGTCCCGCTCGCGGTCGGCCAGCAGGTCGAGCACGCGGTCGATGTCGTCGTCGGGTGTGACCGTCACCACGTCGGCCGTCATCACGTCGCTGATCGACTTTCCGGAGTTGCGCACCATGTCCAGTCCCACGTCGAGGTTGTCCCACGAGAGGTCGATCCCGTAGGTGAGGCTCTCCAGGAACGGGGGGAAGCCGACGGGGATCCACAGCGTCCGGTCGGAGGGCTGGAACAGGTCGACCAGATCGCCCTGTGTGACGATGCCGACGAGTTCGTCGCCGTCGGTGACGGGGTAGCCGTTGAACTTCGCGCGGGCCAGTTTCGTGAGCACCTCGGCCACGTCGTCGTCGGGGGCGACCGTCTCCACGTCGGTCGTCATGATGTCGCGAGCGGTGGGCATGCGGAGGAGGACGGCCGGCCCGGCCGTAGGCGTTCCGGTCGCCGAACCCACCTACGGGCACCCGGTCATCTGCCAGATCGGGCCATATATTTAAATTGTCCCACGTCTAAAGAGGAGGTATGGCCGCTTACGGCCGGCCGTCCCTTCGGGACCTGTTCGACGAGTCGCCGACGCCACACATTGCACACCCCCCTCGCACCCACCACCGGGACTTCTATCTCGCCACAGACGGCTCCTACAGGGGCCGACGTGGCGCGGTCGGGGGCGAGGACGACCCCGACGGCGGTCTCGGCGTGGTCATCGAGACACGCGACGGGGAACGTGTGGCCCGGCTCTCGGTCGCGGACAGCGCCCCCGACAACAACGTCGCCGAGTACCGCGCACTCCATCTGGGGCTGGACGTCCTCGCGGCACGAGCGCCCGCCGACGCCCGCGTCGGCGTCCTGATCGACCACGACGACCTGGCGGGCAACGTCAACCAGGCCGTCATCGACGCCCGCGGGGCCGACTGGAACCCCGCCGTCTCCGTCCCCGCGGCCACGACCCACCACTGGCGGGGGATCCGCGCCCGGATCAACGGCTTCGACGAGATCCGGGCCGCCCGCATCTCCAGTGACGTGAACCCGGCCCACCCGCTCGCGAACGCGCCGGACCAGTACGCCCACGTCAATCACGAACCCGACCGGTGTGTCATCCCACAGGACCAGTCCGAGAAGCAGGTACCCCCGCCGTCGCGGTCGGACCGCGGTGCGAGCGACTGAGGCGGGAGATTTAACTCACTGGCCGTTGCCACGATGTGTCAATGGGGGGCGATGGGGGGTTCTGGGAGCCAGTGGCGTCGGTCGCACAGGCTGGCGTGCTGACCCTCGCGCTGACCATCTACGTCGTCGTCGAACTGTGGGGCGGTGTCCCCGATGGCTCGATAGCGTTCGCGCTAGTGGCCCTCGTCGTCGGCGTCGGCGGCGGCGTTGGCTTCGCCTACATCGACGTGATCCGGCTGGACGTGGACCCGCTCGACGAGTACGTCTTCCTCGTGACGCTACTGGCCGTCGGGCTGGTGCTGGCCGAAATCGGGTCACCGGTCGGCGTCCCGACCGCGGTGACCGTCGCCGTCCTCGCCTTCCTCTGGACCGGTGTGATCGCCCAGTTTTACTTCGCGACGGAGTCGCGGCTGACGGCCGTGCGTCCGGAGTGAGGGCGGTCGAGAATCGCACGCGTCCAGCATCCGCGCGCCGGAGGCGCGCGGTTCACTCCGAGCGAGCGCACGCGCTCGCTCGGAGCAGTTTTTCCCCATGTTTTTGCGATGGGGGGTGCGCGGAGCGCACCCCCCGACGTAAAAAGTGGTGGCTAGTAGTCGTTCTGCTGGGCGTCCACGACGGCCACGCTCGCGAGGTTGACGATGTCCTTCACTTCGTCGCCCCGTTGCAGGACGTGGACGGGCTTGTCCATGCCGACGAGCATCGGGCCGATGGCTTCGGCGCCGCCGAGGCGCTGGAGGAGTTTGTAGCCGATGTTGCCGGCCTCCAGATTCGGGAACACGAGGATGTTTGCGGGCTCTTCGAGGTCGGAGAACTCGTAGGTGCCGTCGAGGATGTCCTCGACGACGGCGGTGTCGGCCTGCATCTCGCCGTCGACGGGGAAGTCACACTCGGGGTCCTGCCGCAGGAGGTCAGCGGCCTTCCGGGGTTTGCGGGTGCCTTCGTTGTCGACCGATCCGAAGTTCGAGTACGACAGCATCGCGGCGCGGGGTTCGATGTTGAACCGGCGGGCCAGCTCGGCGGTGTGGCAGGTCACCTCCGAGAGGACCTCTGCGTCGGGGTTCTGGTTGACGGTGGTGTCGACGCAGAACACGACGCGGTTCTTGAACGTGAGCATGTAGACGCCGGCGGCGTAGTTGGCGTCGTCGGCGGTGCCGACGATCTGGAGCGGCGGCTTGAGCGCCGAGGGGTAGTTGTGCATCAGCCCCGTCAGCATGGCGTCGGCGTCGCCCATCTCGACCATGACGCTGCCGAGGTAGTTGCCGTCCTGAACGAGTTCGCCGGCCTCGCGGCGGGTGATCCCCTTGCGCTTGCGGAGTTCGTACAGCCGCTCGGCGTAGGGTTCGAGACTCCCCTCGCCCGGGTCGACGATCTCGGGGTCGAAATCGAGCGCCAGCGTCTCCATGATCGCCCAGATGCGCTCGCGGTCGCCGATCAGGATGGGCTCGGCGATCCCCTGATCGACCAGTTGCGCGGCCGCCCGGATCATCTTCTCGTCGTCGCCTTCCGCGAGGACGACCCGCTTTGGATCGTTTTTGGCCTTGTTGAGGACGACCCGCATCATCTCGCGGGATTTGCCCAGGCGGGCTTCCAGTTGCTCGACGTACTCGTCGAGGTCGAGTTCGACCCGGGCAGCGCCGCTGTCCATGGCGGCCTCGGCGACGGCCGGTGCGACCTCGAAGAGGACGCGGGGGTCCAGTGGTTTCGGAATGACGTACTCCGGGCCGTACTGGAGTGGCTGATCGCCGTAGGCCTTGACGACGGCGTCGGGCACGTCCTGCCGGGCCAGGTCGGCCAGCGCCTCCGCGGCGGCGCGCTTCATCTCCTCGTTGATCTCGGTCGCGCGCACGTCGAGCGCACCCCGGAAGATGAAGGGGAAGCCGAGGACGTTGTTGACCTGATTCGGGTAGTCCGAGCGGCCCGTCGCCATGATGACGGTGTCGTCGCGGGCCTGTTTGGCGTCCTCGTAGGCAATCTCGGGGTCGGGGTTGGCCATCGCGAAGATGATCGGATCCGGCCCCATCGACTGGACCATCTCCTCGGAGACGATGCCGCCGACCGAGAGGCCGACGAACACGTCCGCGCCCTCCATGGCGTCGGCGAGGTCGCCTTCGGGCACGTCGCGGGCGAACTCGCGTTTGAACTCGTTGATGTCGTCCTCCTCGGCGCGGGCCTGGGTGATGATTCCCGAGGAGTCACACATCGTGATGTTCTCGCGTTTCGCGCCCAGCGAGACGTAAAACCGGGCGGAGGCGATGGCGCTCGCGCCCGCGCCGGAGAAGACGATGTCGAGTTCGTCGAGTTCCTTGCCGGCGATGTCGGCGGCGTTGAGCAGCGCGGCCCCGGAGATGATGGCGGTGCCGTGCTGGTCGTCGTGGAAGATGGGGATGTCCATCTCCTCGCGGAGTCGCTCCTCGACCTCGAAACACTCGGGGGCCTTGATGTCCTCCAGGTTGATACCGCCGAAGGTCGGCTCCATCGAACTGATCGAGCGGATCATCTCCTCGGTGCCGGCGTCCTCGAGTTCGATGTCGAAGACGTCGATGTCGGCGAACCGCTTGAACAGGACGCCCTTCCCCTCCATCACGGGTTTCGAGGCCTGCGCACCGATGTCGCCGAGGCCGAGCACCGCGGTGCCGTCGGAGACGACGCCGACGAGGTTCCCCTTGGCGGTGTAGCTGTAGGCGTCAGTCGGATTGTCCCGGATCGCGCGGCAGGGGGCGGCCACGCCCGGCGAGTAGGCGAGGCTCAGATCGCGCTGCGTGTTGGTTGGCTTCGTCGTCGAAATCTCGATCTTCCCCGGGGGATCCTCCCGGTGATAGTCGAGCGAATCCTCGTCTAGTCCCATGCCCATAGGGGACCTTGCCAGCGTAAAAAGGTAACCGAAAATAATGTTCGACGGTCGTCGAACTCCCTGCTTCTGGGGCGCTCTCGGGTCGCGGGAACGAAAGGCCGAACCTAAGTAGGCGCGAACCCGAACGTCGGCTATGCGACTTGGCTTTCGCCACCTCGTTGCGACGACCACGGGGATGACGTTCGTGCTCATCCTGCTGGGCGTCTACACCGGTGCTATCGGTGCGGGACTGTCCTGTGGGGCACGCTGGCCGCTCTGTAACGGAGCCGTGTTCGGTCTGTTTCCGGCAGACTGGCCGAGCTTCGTCGAGTGGTTCCACCGGTTCGTCGCGATGGTCACCGGCTTCATGATCCTCGGGACGACCTACGCCGCCTGGAAGCGCCAGCCCCGAACCGACATCCGGTGGGCCTCGACCGTCGCGCTCGCCGTCCTGCCCGTGCAGGTCCTGCTCGGCGCGAACACCATCTGGTTCTACGGGCCCGTCGCGCAGGTCCTCCACCACACCGCCGCGCTCACAATCTTCGCCGCGCTGACTGCGGCGACCGCCTGGGCGTTCCAGGGAACCACGTCCACGGCCGACACTGCGACCGACGCGGACGCCGACACCAGCGCCGAGGGATCGTCGGACCCCGTCCGGCTCTGATCTCGGCTGTCCACTCTAGACGAAGTCGCCGAGTCCCGACTGCTGATCTCCCGCGTTCGCGTCGTCCTCGGCCGATTCGCCCTCTCCGGCCTCGTCCGCCGACTCCTCGGACGCCGCGCTCGCGAGCGTTGCCTGTCCGTCGCTCTCCTCGTCGCCGTCTCCGGTATTCTCGTTCTCGCCGTCGTCCGTCGCTCCCGCGGCGTGGCCGCCCTCGAAGGCCCCGCCGGAGTGTTCGACGGCGGCTTCCTCCCGGAGCTGTCGGGCGTCTTCGACGATGTCCTGGACCTTGTTGGTGTCCTTCCCGGAGCCGGTGACGAAGGCGACGTGTTCTGTGTCCAGATCGTACCGGGCAGCCATCGCGACGGTGAGTTCCCGATTCTTGCAGTGGTGGGTCATCGCCGCCAGGTGCGGGATGACCTCCCGGCGGGCGGTGGCCATGCTGACCCCCAGACTCTCGGCGATCTCACGGGCGACGTAGTCGCGTTTCTCCCTGGTGCCCCGCGAGCGGCCGAGTTTCGACCAGTAGCTCGGCGGTCCGTAGCGGGTCCAGCCGCCCTTCTCGCCGTCCCGGGCCGCGGCGACGCCGGCGGTCATGTTGTCGCCGGCGTAGCGCCAGTAGGAGTAGTTCTGTGTCGCCCGCACGCGCCCGAGCCAGCGGTCGGCGTCGGCGAGGAAGTCGTAGGCCCGCGCCAACTCGGGGCCCTCGTAGTCCTTGGGCATGTTGTCCTCGATCCAGTTGATCAGGTCGTCGGGCGTCTCGTCCACGTCGTAAGAGGCCTTCAGCGCCTCCTCCGCGCCGGCTTTCTTGATGACGGTGTCGAGGTAGTCGAAGACACCGTTCGTGCGGTCGCGCTCGCCGGTGACCACGTCTTCGGCCCTGAGTTCCGTGCGGCCCTGTGCGAGCGCCTGCAGGTCGTTGATCGCGCCCCGGAGGTCGCCGCTGTTGGACTCGGCGATGGCCGATAGCGCTTCGTCCTCGAACTCGATTCCCTCCTGGCGGCACACGTCCCGGAGGACGGGGACGATGGAGCGTGCGGAGATGTCGCGGAACTCGATCTCGCGGCAGTTGTTCCGGAGCGTGTTGGACATCTCGTAGAAGTCGTTGGCGATGAGGACGACGGGCTGGCCGGCGTCCTTGACGATGGAGGTGACCGCTCGCGAGCCGCCGCGGTCGACGTTGCCGTGGAAGTTGTCGGCCTCGTCGACGATGATGAGCTGTTTCCCGGAGCCGCCAAGCGTCGTGTTCTTGGCGGCGCGGCCGGCGAGGCGCTCGATGTCGTCTTTGGTCCGGGAGTCGCTGGCGTTGAGTTCGACGGTGTCCCAGCCCATATCGTTGGCCAGCGCGTGGGCCGCCGAGGTCTTCCCGATCCCGGGACTGCCGTGGCAGATGGCCGCCTCGCCGTGCTCGTCCCAGGTCTCGCCCCACTGCTGCAGGGCGTCGCGGGCCTTGTCGTTGCCCCGGACCTCCGAGAGCGTCGACGGGCGGTATTTCTCGGTCCAGTCACTCATTACCGGTGGGACGAACGGACCGCGTTTAGGGATTGCGGAGCGGGGGCTGAAGCTGTAGCCTCGCCGTCGGAGAGCCAGCATCCGGCGAGCAAAGCGAGCCGGTTCCCGGGACTCGCGCTCTGCGCGAGTCCCGCTTTTTTCGCCCACGTTTTTGGCGAGGGGGTCACTCAGCGACCCCCTCGCGAAAAAGGTGGAGCCACAAGGTACTTTCCCGTGACACGCGAGGAGAAAGATATGAGCACTGATCGGTTCGGTGGGTTACCGCTCGGAACAGGCGCGATAGCTGGCGCGGGTGCGTACGTGCTAGGATACGTCTTCACGTATCTGCTGGTCGGGAACGAGATACGCGAATCGGCCGCGAATCAGATCGTTCAGGCTGTCGGGGGACAAGACATGACGTATCAGGCCGTCGGATGGGTGTTCTACAATGCTCACTTCGTCTCGACGGTGGTAGACGTGGACGTGCCCTTCTTCGGTGGCTCCGGGGCGATGAACCTCATCGCGGAGGCCGAAGCGTTCTCCCCCATCCTGTACCTGATCCCGATCCTCCTGCTGCTCGGTGCAGGCCTCGCCGTCGGCCGCCGGACGCCCGGTGAACAGGACTACGGCGACGCGGCCGCTGCCGGCGTGACCGTCGTCGCCGGGTATCTGCCCCTCGCAGTGATCGGGGCGTTCCTGGTCCAGGTCCAGTCAGGCGGTTCCTCCGCGGGCCCGGACCTCCTCCTCGGTGCCGTTCTGGCGGGCGTCGTCTACCCCGCCGTCCTCGGTGCAGTGGGGAGCGTCGTCGCCTTCGCGACTCAGTCCCGGTAGCGTGCCCACAGGACGACCGGACTCGTAAGCACGAGCAGGAGTTGCCAGCCCGACTGGGCGACGGGGAACACGCGGTCGACGTTCTCCGCTTCGGCCCCGCGGGTCGGGTCGACGCCGCTGTTGACGTGGTAGCTGTCGGTCGTCCCCAGTTGCTGGGGTCCCGGATCGGGACCCCCGATCTCGACGAACGTCTGGACCAGCCCCCGCTGTGTCGAGTACTCCAGCGTTCCGCCGACGGAGTAGAACTGATCGACCAGCGGGTAGAACGGATTCGCACCCCAGCTGGTGAACAGGTCCAGTCCGACCGCGGCGAAGACGAACGCGGCGACGGCGGTCCAGGCCACGCGTGGCGCGTGCTCGCCGAAGCGCGCCCGGAGCCACGACGTCTCGCGTCGGGCATCGTACGCAAGGGCGAGTACGGCGACTGCCGGGAGCAAGAGCGTGTGAAAGGCCGCGCGATGCGTTCCCGGGACGAGGAGGCTCACGAACACGTCCAGATCGGCGAAGATCACGGCGGTGAACACCACGGCTACGCTCCGGGGCGAGAAGGCGGCACCGAGCAACGCAGCGGCGAGGATCCCGGCGAAGGCGAGATGTACCACCGTCGATGGCATACGACTGATATGGGAGCGACGAGTGAAAACCCCTTCCGGTGGTCTCGGTGCCGTGTCGGTACGTTTTAGTCGTCGAACGTGTCCACAGAGGACATGGGACGTGGGCCACGGCGTGAACTCGCCGAGAAGATCGCCGGCGAGATCACGCTGAGCGACGACCCGGGCGCGACCCTCCGGAAGTGGCGGACCGACTTCGACGTGTCCCAGACCGAACTGGCCGACACGCTAGAGGTCTCCTCCTCCGTGATCTCCGACTACGAGAGCGGCCGCCGGCAGAGTCCGGGCATCGGCGTCATCGAGCGCATCGTCGGAGCCCTGCTGGACATCGACGAGGAACGCGGCGGTGGGCGGATCCGCCAGCACGCGCGGGTCCTCTCGGCCGGGTTCGACAGCGAGATCGTCCACGACCTCCGGGAGTATCCGGCGACGATCCCGATGGACCGATACTACGACGCCATCGACGCGACCGAGGTCGTCGAGGGGGCGCAAGCGACCGTCGCGGGCCACACCGTCATCGACAGCATCGAGGCGATCACCCGACTCTCCAGCGAGGAGTTCTACCGGCTCTACGGCCAGTCGACCAACCGTGCGCTGGTGTTCACGAACGTCACGCGCGGTGAGTCGCCGCTTGTCGCGATGCGTGTCGTCACCCCGACGCCCAACGCCATCGTCCTCCACGGACTGGACGAGGACAGCCTCTGGGAGCACGCGCCGCGACTGGCCCAGATCGACGGCTTCTCGCTGGCCGTGACGACGACGGATCTGCCGACGATGCTCGACGGACTGGACGAGTTGCCCTGAGAGATCTCCTATACCAGGTCACACATTCATTCCCGGGTAGTCGAGAACGGAGCAACCGTTCAGTGGCTCTGCGTATTCACCCATTCAGTTTGATGTCCAGGTCACTCCGAACAGTCCTGAGATGGTGCTGTACTTGCATATATTACGTCGGATTTTCGATAAAAGACGCCGTAGTATGAGCCGTCGTAGACGAGGTACTGGTTTTGAGCAGACCGATTTATGAGATCGTCTTGTAGCGATGGCTCACCCGTGACACACCCTTTGTCTTCGATCGCGAATACTGCCTTTCTCCGAACTTGATCCGGAAGCTCGGATACGTTGATCGGGTTTTCTGGTGGTACGTCGGGTGTCACACGCTCGACAGCGAATACTTCGCCGCTCGGGTTGTCCCGTTCCAGAGTAGTTGTGGGTATGTCTGTCCGGTCTCGTTCGCTTTCGGAGTCTGGTGAGTCAGTTGTGTTGCACCCGGCCGCACCGACTGCGGCCAGTAAACAGAGGACCATAATTGCAATCCGATACGGCGTCAATTCGCCCATGTGTCCAAATCCCTGCTGTCGTCGGTAAATATTTTGTCTGAATTGAGCACCAGCATCCGGCGGCGAAGCCGCCGGTTCACCGCGCCCGAACGCAGTGAGGGCGCGCCCTTTTTCGCCACCGGAAGACTCGCTTCGATCGGCTTCCGAGCTCTCGTTCGTTCCCTGTGGTCACTCACGAGAACCACGTTTTTGCCGCGAGTAGTGCGGGGGCGTAGCTCCTGCATACCATGCGAACGGGCGCAAAGCACCCGTGAGCAGATGGTGGCCGCAGGCCACCCGAGCAGGAAAAAGGTGGTCTAGCAGAGCTTCTCCTGGTAGTACCCCGACCCGGCCAGTCCCCCGTTCAGTTCGCTGGCGGCCGCATCCGAGAGGAAGGCGTCGTCGGGGGTGGCGGAGGGGGCGAGCCAGCCTTCGCTCGTGTGCGTCGAGCCGTCGACCTCGCCGACGACGTTGTGGAGGAGTTCGTGGGTGATGACGTGGACGCGCGAGGAGACCTGTCGGGGATCGTCACTGCTCCGGGCCTGCTGGTAGGCGTCGTTTTGCTTCGACTGGACGTAGCCCGCGAAGCCGGGCGCACTCGCCCGTCCGGCGAGCGTCGGGTGGTCGACCTGTCCGACGACGATCTGGTGGTACCGACAGCGGCGGTCACCGAGGTGGCCCGCGGTGTAGAACCGCGTGGTCTCGTCGTCACCGGTGCCGTCGTAGACCGCCTCGGACCCCAGCGCCCCGCCGTACGGCCCCTCGTCGTCGATGTGGAGCGTGATCCCCGTCGAGCCGTCGGGGTTCTCGACCGGCATCTCCGCGAAGACTCGCTTCAGTTGTGCGATTTCTTGCTGGGAGAGCGGCCGCGTGTACGTGGCGTAGTTGATCTGGAGGTAGATGTCCATCCGATCCGGGTCGGCGTTCGGGAGTTCGACGCCGGCGGGGGTCTCACCTGCTCGTTCCCAGCTGTCCTTCAGGCGGTCGCCGTCGCCGTCCGGTCTGGGCCGGTCGTACTCCCGTTCGGCGGTGCGAGCGCCGTCGGCTCCGTCACCGTGGGTCGCGGCGTCACCGTCGAGTACGTCGTCGAGGCGCTCGTTCGCGTCCTCGAGCGCTTCCTGTGGGTTGCTGGAGTTCGAGAGGTCGCTCGAGTCGCTGATCGGGCTGTTCGCGCCGATGTCGCCGATCACGTACGGGAGCGCCCAGACCGAGCCGATGAGAAAGAGGATCGTGAAACAGAACGCGAAGGCCGCCTTGCCGATGGGTGTGTTCGGCGTGACGAATCCGACGACGCGTCTCGTCCGGGGACCGGCCCGCCGGACCGCGGCGTACCCCACTCTGGCGAACTCGTAGGCGACGAACACCGTGACGATCATCGTCCCGAGAAACACTGTCAGGATGAACGCCCAGTAGGGAAACGACTCGCTGGCCCAGCGGAGGCCGTCCACGACGGCACCGCCCGCCGGCGCGAGCAATCGCCCGACTCGCGTGGGGAACAGCACCAGCGCCGTGACCAACCCGATGATCGCCCCCACGAACGCGCTCTCCGCTGGATGTGCCATACCCCGAGTTGTCCCGCACCTGATTTGAATCCCTCGTTAATTTTATCGTTATCAATAGTTTCGGCTGGCTGGATGACAGTTGAACGATTCGTGCTCTCGGCGACGCTGGCAGCAAAATCGACGTATCAACTTCGAAAACGGCCGGGTGTAACGGGGGATTACTCCACGTAGCGGTATTTGCGCTCGCCCATCCGGCCCCACCCGTCGAAGACGAACTCTTCGTCGGGGGTGGTGAACTCCTCGGCGTCGGCCTGCGTGTCCGTGTCGTGGTTGTGGACGTCGTGGATGTGTTCGTACTCCTCGAAGGAGATGGAGTACCGCGATTCGAGCTGTTCGTCGACGTTCAGCCCGGCGATTTCGTCCTCCCAGCCGGGCTGGACGGTCTCGGCGTGGATCTCGGCCTGTGCGCCGCTCCCGTAGGAGCCGACGAGCAGGCGCTCGCCGGTCAGGTCCTCGCCGTTTTCGAGTGCCGTTTTGAGGCCGCTGACCCGGGCGACGTGGACGGAGCCCGTGTACCAGTTGCCGACCTCGCGGGAGATGGTCAGCGTCGGCTCGATCACGTCGTCGTACCACTCCGCGTAGGTCTCGGTCTCTTTGAGTTTGTCCGTGTACTCGCTGATGGCGTCGCGGTACGCCTCCTCGTCGTCGAACGCCTCCGGCCGGGGCTGGCGACCGATATCCTCGGCCAACTCGTCTTCGATGTGGGTGTTTCGAGTCATGTGCCGGAAGCCAAGCAGCGCGGCCTTCCGGACCATCCCCGGGAACGGCGTGTGGAAGGGCACCAGCGAGAAGTCCTCTGGTTCTACCTCGCCCCACACGGACTCGAAGTCCTCGACTGCCTCGCGCATCCGCGCGAGGTACACCTGCACCGACCGCTTCCCGTCGACCGACGGGAACTGCTGGTTGGGCTTGAGGAAGTCCGTCTCGTCGGCGCTCCCGAAGCCCTGTTCGGGCGACAGTTCGACCAGGTCGGGGTCTTCGCTGATGAGCAGTGCCACCGCGCCTGCGCCCTGGGTCGCCTCGCCCGGGTCGCCGCGGGCGTACAGCGCCGTGTCCGTCGCGACGACGATGGCCTTCCGCCCGCGGTTGCGCCCCGCGCGGATCCAGTTGTACGCGTCGTCGATGCTCTGGGTGCCCGCCACGCACGCGAACTTCCGCTCGCCCTTGTTCGCGTGGTGGAAGTCCCCGTCGTACACCTGTTCGAGACAGCCGGCGATGTACGTCGAGACGGGCTTTGAGTTGTCGAACGCGCTCTCGGTCGCCACGTCGATCCGACCGATGTCGTCGGGCTCCAGCCCCTTCCGTTCCATCAGCCGGTGGGCCGCGTTGGCACCCATCGTCACGATGTCCTCGTAGGCGTCCGGGAACGAACTGGAGTGCAGGCCCAGTCCCTTCGTGTACTTCTCCGGCGACTCGCCCTTCGCGGGCGCGAAGGTCTCCGCCAGGTCCAGTTCCAGCTTTCCCGTCCTGATCTCCACGGCGTCGATGCCGACCGCTGTCATACCAGCAACTGCGGGAACGTAGTATAATATATTGTCGACTAAACTATCGACAGATGTCGAATCGAGCGTCCCCGGACCCGTCGATTCGTTCGAGCCACGATTACGGCGAGACCGTGAACGTCTCGCTGCCCGCGGTCCCGTCGGCCAGCCGATACTGGACGGTCACCTCCACTGTCGACGACGACATGTCCGCCTGAGCGCCGTTCGTCCCAAAGAACTGGTACAGGTGGACGGTCGCGGTTCCCGACGCAGAGGTGACCGACTCGGCGGTCTGGTATCCGTCTGCGCTCAGATCGATCGTCAGCCCGCTGTTCGGTATCGTCTCGCCGCCGGCGTAATCGACGTATCCCGACTGCAGGTCGGTATCGACGTGGAGTTCGTCCTCCCACGGGCCGATGCCGAAGTCCACCACGTCGAGTTCTTCGATGCTGTTCTGCCTCGGGTCGATGGACAGGTCGGTGATCCGGAGGGACTGCTGGTAGTTGTTCGTGACGCTGAACCGGAGGCCGGCGGGGACGCCGGACCCGTCCACGTCGACGCCCGCGCCGTCGCCGTTGTAGACGAGTCCCTCCGGATTCTCCCGGGCGATTCGCAGGGTGAACTCGTCACCGCCGGCGTCCGTCGTCGCCCGGAGTGTGACGTCTCCGACCGCCTCGACGCTCGCGTCCGTCGTAGCCACGCCGCTGGGGCCAGTCTCGCTCGTCGAGGGTTGTAGGTCGCTGATCCGGTTCGTATCGTTCACCGAGAAATCGACCGACGCGAAACTTACAGTCGGCGTCGTTTCGGCGGTCAGCGGCAACGTCCCGTCGTCCGCGTCCACGTTGTAGATACAGGTCCGGTTGTCCTGGAAGCAGGAACGCACGCCGGCCTCGCTTTCGATCTCGGAGAAGAGCCAGTCGATCCCGTAGGACCCCGACTCGGCCGCGCCAGCGACGTCTATCTCGAAACTCGCTCGCTGGCTCTCCGAGGGCGAAGGCGAGAAACTGGTTTCGACTCGTGCGGTCGTCGCCCCGCTCGGCGCGTCGTATCGAAACGCGACTCGCCCGTCCTCGTCGGTCACGTTGTCGATCGGCTCGATGCTTCCTGATCCGTCGACCACTGACGCGTTCACCTCCTGGCCGGACACGGGATTGTTGAAATCGTCCCTGATCTCGGCGACGAGTCGCTGGCTCTGGCCCGTGTTCAGGCTCTCGCCGTTCCCGCTGACGGCTGTCAGGTACTTCCCATCGGTTCCCTCGGTCCCGGTCCCGACGCCCACCTTCGCCATCCGGAGATCGTAGGTCGTGTCCGAAGCCAGATCGAGTCGTAACAGTCCCCACTCGCCGTCGAGAGCCCCTTCGGAAACTTCTACGCCCTCCACGTTATCTTCGCCATCGGTGAGGTTCTCCCACCGATCCTCCGAGAGGCGTGTCGGAACTTCGAGCGTGAGGTTGTGAGAGTCGTTTCGGACCGAGACGGTTCGCGTCGACGTGCTGAGTGCCTGTAGATCCGCCGAGATGGGTCCGGATCGCGTCGAACTGAGCGACCCGTTCAGCGTCACCAACGTAATTTGATCACCTTCGATCAGTTGCTGGCCAGTGATCGGGACCGATCGATCGCGACCCTGGTTGACCAGTACCGAGTTCTCGTAGACGGTCTGGGGGGCCTGATCGTAGCGGTTGTAACCCGGCGCGTAGACGAGTCCGCCGGTGTTGTACACGTGGGTCGATCCGTTCCAGAAGTCGCCGACCTCACCCGTCGCCGTCGCGTTCGCGATCGTCAGGTTGTATCGTTCGTCGGTCGTCCCAGATGTCCTGAGTGTCCCAGTAGCTGGTCCGGGATTGAGGGCTACGAGCCGACTCGGATACTCGACACCGAGATCGACGGTCACCGAACGTCCGGTGTTTCCACCTGGCACCGAGACGATGGCGTTCCGGACCTCCTGTAGCTGCCCCTGCACATCCTGATTGTGATTGAACTCGACCTGTCGGTTCTGATTCGGGACGACGAACGCCTGGTAGGACGAGAAGGCGATGATCAATGCCGCGAACAGAAGCACGGCTCCGACCTGGATTGCCTGCCCGCGCTCGTCGTCCCGAAAGCTCACGTTCCCGACCCTTTCGGCTCCGTGAGTAAAACTCGTGTGGCTATTCCAGGGGCCGTAACGTTCGCGGCAGCTCGCTATCCACCACTCCCGAAACGAACGTGCTCCTCGGCGAGAATCTCGTTCGTCGGCCGGTGGACAATGAGAATCCGTGCGTCGTCTCCCACGTGGCCGTGCTCGCGAACCAGCGATTCACCGAACTGGAACCGGCCGTTGCCATCGTCCGTCAGGTTCGCCGCGTCGACTGCGACCCGGGTGGTCCGGTCCGACCCCCGTACCACGACTACCAGGTCGTCAACTGGAATTTCGTCGCCACCCTGGTGTGTGACGGTCAGATGCGTGTCGTCGGCTTCCACGCGGAGGTCCGCGACGGGAGTCTGCTCCGTGGCGACGTTCGAGAGCACGACGACGCTCACGAGCCCGACCAGCGTGACGACGACGCCGACCAGAATAACGACGCCGACGACCTCCGACTGGGCACGATCACGGGACATCCGGGATACGGGCTCTCGTCGCCCGACGCGCAATAGTATTGGGGCCGTATCGGCCCCTCGACCCCCGTGGCGACCGCGTCAGCGCCCAGTCGCTCTCAGTCCTCGTCCTCTTCGACGACTTCGGGGTCGCTCATCGCCGTCTGCAGGCTGTCGAGGCCGTTGACCCACTCCGCCACCAGCCCGAACTCCAGGTCTTCGGCCAGTTCCATCGACAGCTCCTCGCCGTCGATGATGCGGGTACCGGCCTGTGCGCAGTACCCCAGCGCCGCGTCGGGGTCCTCTTCGGCCTCGGCGTCGGCGGCCGCGCGGACGTACTCCTCGATGGTGCCGTCCTCGGCGACGCCGCCGGCGACGTACTCCTCGGCCGCGTAGAAGACACAGACGAGCGAGGTCTGGACGCCGTCGACCAGCATCAGCTTCTCCTCGTCGTCGAGCTGGACCTCAGAGAGGACGATCTCGCGGATGTCCGCGAGTTTCTCGCGGGCCTCCTCGTCCTCGATGTGGCCGTCCTCGTAGGCCGTGATGATCTTCGCGACTGCGATAGCCGTGTCGTCCTGCAGGTTGAGCAGGAGCCGCGCGGAGTCCTCGTCTTCGGGATCGATATCCTCCTCGTCGATGCGCTCGATCCAGTTTTGCCACCGCTCCTCGGTGTAGAACGTCCCCGGCGGATCGCTTTCGCTCATACCTGCCCCTATGTACGGCCGGGGTTAAAGACTTCGAGGTACACACACCCACGGCGGCCCCACGAATTCCGAGTATTCGGACGATAGCGAGGCCGAGAGGCAGCTTTCCGAGGATACTGTCGAGCGGAAGAGGTCAGGATAACTCGGGTGGACTCGCTCGACCGTGTCCGCGACACGACTCCGTGATCCCCCCGCTCACTCCTCGATCGCCGCGTAGAACCGGAGCAGGCCACACTCCGGGCACATCAGCGTCTCGACCTCCTCGCGCTCGTTTATTCCGAGTTTGCCGAGCAGTCCCGACTTCTTCTCGCCGGTCTTCACGTAGGGCTGCCAGGCGTCGCTCATCCCGAACTCGACGGTTTCCATCGTCACGCTACAGTCCGGACAGCGGCCCGTCATTCTTCAACCTCGGCCTCCAGCGTCGCCTCGGTGTCGATACCGTACACCCGTGCGGGGGTCTCGACGTGCGCGTTGCGGACCGCCTCGTCGTGGCCCGCCTCCAGTAGCCAGCGCACGCGCCGGGGGACCGTCTTCGGTCCCAGCACCGCCCCGGGGCGATCCGGGTCGTCGATGTAATCGGTCTCCATCATGAACGGCTCGCCCTGCTCGATTGCGATTTCGAGTTCCTCCTTGTCCGCGAGGACACTGGGGACGGGGCCTTCCATTCGACCGCCAGAGTAGTGCTTCACTACGCGCTCGCGCGGAAGCCCGCGGTCTTCGGCCCACTCGGCAACCTCGGTGAAGTCCTCGCCGCCCTCCGTGTGCAACTGGACGGCACAGCCGACCTCGCCGCCCAGCTCGAAGGCGTGTTTCATCACGTCGTTGGAGGCCGCCCATACGTCCTCGTCCACGTCGTAGTGGGGCCGACCGGATTTGATAGCCAGCGCCGGCCCCTCGGCGACGTACTCGGCGGCCACGTCCAGTCCCGCCTGCATCAGGTCGCGAGCCTCCTCGGGTTCGTAGCCCCGGTCGAGCAACTGCGAGATCAGCGCCGGGTGGACCCCGAGGACGGGCCAGGCCCGTCCGTCGAGTACTTCCGTGGCGTCCTCGACCGCCTCGACGGTCATGTCGAACACCTCCCGGAAGTCCTCGGCGGCCTCGACCTCGACGCCCAGTCCCCAGGAGGGCTTGTTGAGCACGAGCAGGTGGGTGCCGCCGTGGTCGGCGAACTCCTCGACGGCTTCCGTGTTGCGTCCGTTTACCGGGTCCAGATGGAGGTGATCGTCCAGTACCGGCGTGTCGAGGTCGTCCATACCCGACGTGGTCACGCCCGGCGCAAAAACCGTTCGTCTCGTCGCGCCTCGGGACGTGACAGTCCGGGTAGCGGCCCTCCGGAACCACTTTCCGTTCGCTGGCTGATACCCCACTCGATGAGCACGGGCGGCGTTTCACTCGTCGACATCGGGATCATCCTCGTCGCCACGGGCGGCATCTGGATCGGAAGTGGCTGGCTCGAAGACGCCAGCGAGGAACTCTCGACGTACTACGGCCTCCCCCAGGTCGTTCAGGGCGCCATCGTCACCGCCGTCGGGTCGAGTTTCCCGGAACTCGCGTCCGTCGTCTTCGCCGCGATTCTGACCGGGTCCATCGAACTCGGGGTGGGGGCCATCGTGGGCTCGGCGATCTTCAACATCCTCGTGATCCCGGCGCTGTCGGGCATCGCGGTCGAGGACGACATCGAGGCCAACCGGACCCTGGTCTACAAGGAAGCGCAGTTCTACATGCTCGCCGTCTCGGTACTGGTGATCACCTTCGCGCTGGCGGTGATCTACTACCCCGACAATTCGGCGGGGGCACCCGACCTCGCCGGGTTCGTGACTCGGCCGCTGGCCCTCATTCCGATCGGCCTCTACGGCCTCTACATCTTCATTCAGGCCCAGGACACCGGCGACTACGAGGCCGACACCGACGGGATCGAGGCCATCGACGTGCGCCGGGAGTGGGGCTATCTCGCGGCGGGTCTCGTGGTGATCCTGATCGCCGTCGAGCGACTCGTCCACTCCGTCGACGTGATCGGGGCGACGCTGGGCGTCCCGGAGTTCATCATGGGCGTGACGATCATCGCCGCCGCGACGAGCCTCCCCGACGCACTGGTGAGCGTCCGGGCGGCACAGGAGGACCGCGGCGTCGCCTCGCTCGCGAACGTGCTGGGGTCGAACACCTTCGACCTGCTCGTGGCGATTCCGGTCGGCGTCCTCATCGTCGGGTCGGCCTCGATCGACTTCGCGATGGCCGTCCCGATGTTCGCCGTCCTCACGCTGGCGACCATCCACCTCTTCACCGTTCTCCGGACCGACCTCTCGCTGACCGATCTGGAAGCCTACAGCCTGCTCCTGGCCTACCTCGTCTTCGTCGTGTGGGTCGTCCTCGAATCCGCCGGCGTCATCGACGGGATTCTGCCGGCGGGCTAGCGAGCCACCTGCTCACTCCAGCGTGACAGCGTCGTGAGCGGCGGTCCGGAGCGCGTCCGAGCGGCCGTACTCGCCCGGCGCGATGGCGAACGTCTCGATGCCCCGGCGCGCGGCGGCCTCGACGACGGGCTTGAAGTCGGTATCCCGGGAGGCGATGGCGAGCAGGTCGATCTCGCCGTCGGCGACTGCGGCGGTCGCGTCGACGGCGAGTTTCACGTCAACGTCGCCGCTGGTCGTCACGACCTCGAAGCCGTTGGCCTCGGCGGCCTGAATCAGTCCGGCCGTCGCGTTCTCGTCGAGGTAGAGCCGTGTGATGGCGAGTCGTCCCCGCTCGTCGGCGACGGCGCGTACGTCCGCGAGGTCGACGTCGAACTCCGAGCGCAGAACGTTCGGCCCGTCGACGAACAGGCCGACACGGGTCGCCCCGCCGCCGGAGAGCCGATCCAGCAGTCCCATACCCCTCCGAGGGCGGGCAGGCGTTAAATGACTGTTCGTCCTCACTCCGCGGACGGGTCGACCAGAATGGTGCCGTCGCTGTCGACCGTCACGTCCTGTCCGTCCAGCGTGAACGTCACCGTGACCGTGCCGGTTCCCGACGCCAGCACGCGCGCGAGCGCGTCCGGGTCGAGTACGTCGTTGAGCAGTTCGGAGAGCTCCATCCCCTCGACGCCCCGCGCCTCCGCGACGGTATTGACGACGGCCCCCGTCAGCGAGTCCGGATCGTCCGGATCCCACGTCGTCCGGATCGGTCCCCCGTCATCCTCGTCGGTCCCATCAGACCCCATGCACCCGGCTACAGCCACCGGGTAATCAAAGGTTGTGCTTCCGTGCAGAACACAGTCACCACCGACAGTTCCTGCCGACGGAGCCGTCGCTTCCCGTCTAGCGACGACCGAGAACGATTCCCCGGCGATCAGGTCAGGTCGGGCACCAGCGGCGCGTCCGTCTCCGCCCCACGCGCGACGCCCCCGTCCGAGGCTACGCGACTCCCGTCGTCGGTCCGGTCGGTCGCGGCTGCGAGTTCGGGCACCATCGGGTCGATTTCGTTGGATCGAGGCCGGATCATAGTAGGTACGTCCGCTTCGTTTCATCGTCCCACCTCCATCAGTATAAACCTTCATGATTTATCCTTATACAGCGTACGGTCAGCGATGGGCGGATGTCCGTCTACTTTGACCCAATATAACGCGTCGATTCTGCCGTAATGTTCGGTTATTCTGGGCCGGGTAAACGTTCGTCGAAAAATATTGCGGATCCCTTCGCGCGTCAACTGAGGAAGAGCCGCCGCTCGGCGCGCTCGTGTTCCGCCGACAGAACATCGACCAGCGGAGCGAACGGGCTCAGATCCTCGACGGTCCGGTCTTCGTTCGCCTCCCACGCCGCGACGACTGTGGGGCGGCTCTCGGTGACGATACGTTGCACGTCGGTGTGACCGATCCGGAGGACGCGCTGGGCCGCCCCGACGAGGTCGGTGACGAACGAGTAGCCTAGAACCAGCGCCGCCTGCCGCGCGCTCGTGCCGGTGCGGGCGGCCACCGCGCCGAGGACGGCCGCGTAGTTGCCCGGCGCGCCCCCCGCCTCGACGGC
The DNA here is from genome assembly GCF_001989615.1 of Halorientalis sp. IM1011. Classification (NCBI taxonomy): domain Archaea; kingdom Methanobacteriati; phylum Methanobacteriota; class Halobacteria; order Halobacteriales; family Haloarculaceae; genus Halorientalis; species Halorientalis sp. IM1011. The sequence goes on from NZ_CP019067.1 coordinate 2,711,626, forward strand.
CTCCTCGTAGGTCGGCAGGAAGGGGTCGTCCTCGGTGTCGGCCACGAGCGAGCACAACTGTCCGCCGGTCCGTGTCGAACTCTCCCGGAACTCCGCGGGCAACTGCACCGCCGAGCACCGCCGGTCGACCCGCCGGAGTTCCGCGAGGTCGCCGTCGCTCGCCGCGTCGTGGGCCGCTGCCACGACCACCATGTCGCAGGGCCCGATCTGCCGGTCGAGGTAGGTCGCGACCAGCGCCTGGAGGTCCGCGGCGTCCTCGACGTCGTCGGCCGCCACGAACTGCTCGACCCCGTAGGAAGTCGTGAACGACCCGGCCGGAAGGAACGAGTCCGCGAACTGTAGCGCCGCCACCGCCGACTCGTCCGCCGGCGTCCCGTCGCTCATCCGCCTCCCTCCTCGTTTAGGACCGACTCGTCCAGCGTCCGGATATCTGATCCGGGTGCGTGGCTGTGGCTCTCCGATCCGTGCACGTGACCGTCACCGCCGTGGCCGTGATCGTGGCCATCGTCTCCGTGGCCGTGCTCGTGATCGGCGGTGCCTGCACCGTCGAACCGCGTGGGATCGACGTTCTCGCGCCGGGTCTCCGCTCCGGCCGGGAGCATCGCGGTGACCTCTTCGATGGTCCGTTCCCCGTCGGCGTCGAGCGCGATCAGTACTTCGTCGCCCCGCACGGCGAGGTCACGATGTCGGTTGCCGACGGCGTGGCCCAGTTCCGTGGCCCGGGCCATCGCGGCGGCGTCGCCGGCAGCGAACCCCACGACCAGCGCCTCGCGGTCGGCGAACTCGACGAGAACGACTCGCTCGTCGTCGTCCACCAGCACGTCTCCCGGTCGCAGGCCGCGTTCGTCCTCGACGACTATCCCGATCTCTGTCCCGGCGTCAGTCGTCGTCCGGATCCGCGAGCGCCGGCGCTCGCGCTCGTCCAGCACGACTCGTTCGACCGCCGAATCGTGGCGCGATTCGACCGACCGCCGCAGATCGGCGTCGTCGTCGACGTTCCCGAGGATCGACTCGCTGACCAGCATCAGTCTTTCCTCCGTTCGGGTGCTGGCGCACCGACCAGCAGCCGACGCGCTTCGTCCCACGCGGCGTCGAGCGCGCCCGAGACGGCCGCCCGCTCGCCCAGCGCGCGGACCATCACACCCGCGTCGTTCGGGAGCGCAGTAGCGCCCGCCCGGGCGTCCGTCGCGTCCGCGACCCGCTCGTGGAGGGGATCGGCCGCCGCGTCGCCGACGACGTACAGCGTCCCCAGCACGTCGTTGACGCCCATGACACCGGGTCGTCGCGGGTCGCGCTCGGCGGGGTGGAGGTCGGTCGTATCCTCGAACAACAGCCCGTCGGCGTCGCGTGCCTGCAGGCGCGTGTACGCGCGCTCGAACTCGAAGACCTCGTCCCGGGCCAGCCGTCCCGGGACCAGTACCTCGCCGACGACGGCGCTGGCTCCCTCGGCCACCGAGAGTATCGTCTCACCGCGAAAGCGGGCGTCGGCGTGCAGGATCGTCGGCTCCGGCAGGTACTCAAGATAGCCGTCTTCGGCGACCGAGAGGTCTACGTCGACCCGTCCGAAGTTGCGGTCCATGCCGTGGACCTTCGTCGCGTTCCCGGTCGAGACGTGAGCCCGCGCGTCCGCGCCGACGGTCACCGAGAGGTCGTGGCGGTCCCCCTGTGCGACCGCGCCGGTCGGTGACTGGAGGTAGACCGTCGCCAGCCCGGGCAGTTCCTCGTCGTGGTCCAGCGCGCCGGTCAGGTGGAAGGGGACCGTGGCGTAGTCCTGCACCAGCCGCGTCTCCCCGTCGACGGCGGCGAACGCCGCCTCGAGCCGGCCCTCCTTCCCGACCGCGCCGTCGGCCGCCGGGGGCAGCCGTTCGTCCGCGTAGGCCGCGAAGGCCTCGCGTGGGTTCCTCGCCGCCATCTCAGGCGAACAACACCTGGCCCTGGATCTCGTCGGCCACGGCGTCGATCCCGTCTTCGGTCTTGCAGTTCGTGCATATCACCGGCCCGTCCCGGACCTCGTTCGCGTCCCGCTTCATCAGGTCCAGATCGGCCCCGACGTGGGGTGCCAGATCGGTCTTGTTGATCACCAGCAGATCGGCCTCGGTGACGCCCGGGCCGCGCTTTCGGGGGATGTCGTCGCCCTCCGCCGTCGAGATGACGTACACGAAGTAGTCGGCCAGTTCCGGGTTGAACGTGGCCGCGAGGTTGTCCCCGCCGCTCTCCAGGAGGACGAGGTCGAGGTCGGGTTCGATCTCCAGGAACCGGTCGATCTGTTCTAAGTTCATCGACGGGTCCTCCCGGATGCCGGTGTGGGGACAGGCCCCGGTCTCGACGCCGGCGACCAGTTCCGGCGGGATCTGGCCCGCGAAGGACTCCCGGAGCACGTCCGCGTCCTCCTGTGTCAGGATGTCGTTGGCGATGACGCCGACCTCCAGTCCCTCCTCGCGTAGCCGCGGGACGAGCGCCCGGACCAGCGAGGTCTTGCCGGAGCCGACCGGGCCGCCGATGCCGACGGTGGCGACCTGCCGGCTCACGGCTCCGAACCTCCGTCGTCGTCCGGGGAGTCGGCTTCCGCCGGCCGACCGCCGTCGGTCGCCAACCCCATCTCCTCTGCCTGCTCCGGCGTCTCGAACCGGATCGGGTCGTGGATCGTCACGAGTTTCGTCCCGTCGGGGAAGGTCGGTTCGACCTGCACCGTGTCGATCATCTCGGGCACGCCGTCCATGACGTCTTCCTCGGTGAGCAGGGTCTGGGCCGCCGAGCGGATCTCGGCGACGCCCATCCCCTCGCGGGCGCGTTCGCAGGCCCAGTCCGAGATGAGCGCGACCGTCTCGGGGTGGTTCAGCTCGACACCGCGCTCCCGGCGGCGTCGTGCGAGCTCTGCGGCCATGAAGATCGTCAGCCGTTCGCGTTCTTTGGGTGTGAGTTTCATCGTTAGAGCATGTACCGCTGTGCGAGCGGGATCTCTTCTGCTGGTTCGCAACTGATCACGTCGCCATCCACTGTGACCTCGAACGTCTCTGGGTCGACCTCGATGTCGTCCGGGCAGTAGTCGTTGCGTACCATGTCGGACTTCGCGACCGTCCGGGCGCCAGAGATCGGGACGACCTCGCTGTCGAGACCGTACGCCTCGCCGACCCCGCGCTCGGCGGCGGCCTCGCTGACGAACGACAGCGAGAGGGCGTGTTTGGCCTTCCCGACAGCGCCGGCGCGCTCGCGCTGGACGATCGGCTCGCAGGTCATCAGCGACCCGTTGGCCTCGCCCATGCTCGACATGACCGGGAAGCCGCCCTTGAACACCATCGAGGGCTTGATACCGAAGAATTCGGGCTCCCACAGCGCCACGTCCGCGATCTTGCCGGGTTCGAGCGAGCCGACGTAGTCGTCGATGCCCGCAGTGATCGCCGGGTTGATCGTGTACTTCGCGATGTATCGGAGGATGCGCTCGTTGTCGTTGTCGGTCCCCTCGTCGCCCGGCAGGGAGCCGCGCTGGCGTTTCATCTTGTCCGCGGTCTGCCAGGTGCGCGAGATGACCTCGGCCATCCGGCCCATCGCCATCGAGTCGGAGGTCATGATCGAGACCGCGCCCTCGTCGTGGAGGACGTCTTCAGCGGCCAGCGTCTCCGGGCGGATGCGCGACTCCGCGAAGGCCACGTCCTCGGGCACGTCGTCGTCGAGGTGGTGACAGACCATCACCATGTCCAGGTGCTCGTCGACGGTGTTCTCCGTGAACGGCATCGAGGTGTTCGTCGACGAGGGGAGGGCGTTGGGTTCACCGACGAGTTCGATGATGTCCGGTGCGTGGCCGCCGCCGGCCCCCTCGATGTGGAACATGTGCATCGTCCGGCCGTCGATGGCGTCGAAGGTGTCCTCGACGAACCCGGACTCGTTGAGGGTGTCCGTGTGGATCGCCGTCTGGACGCCCATCTCCTCGGCGACCGAGAGGCAGGTGTCGATCACGTCGGGCGTCGACCCCCAGTCCTCGTGCATCTTCAGCCCGCAGACGCCTGCTTCGACCTGTTCGCGGAGCGGTTCGGGATCGCTGGCGTTGCCCTTTCCGTAGAAGCCGACGTTGACCGGCCACTCGTCGGCCGCCTGCAGGAACCGCTCGATGTTCGCGGGGCCGGTCGTACAGGTGGTCGCGCCGCCGCCGTAGCCGCCCCCGACCATCGTCGTGATTCCCGACGTGAGGGCGTGCTCGTACAGGTTCTCGCTGTTGAAGTGGATGTGAATGTCCAGCCCGCCGGGCGTGGCGATCATCCCCTCGGCGTTGTACACGTCGGTCGAGGGGCCGACCACCATGTCGACGCCGTCCATCGTGTCCGGGTTGCCAGCCTTCCCGACGCCCGCGATTTCGCCGTCCTCGATCCCGATATCGGCCGAGACGATTCCGAGCACGGGGTCGATCACGACCGCGTTCGTCAGCACCCAGTCCAGCGCCCCCTCCGCGGCCGTGACGCCCGAGGCCATCCCCATGCCGTCCCGGAGCGTCTTCCCGCCGCCGAAGACCGCCTCGTCGCCGGGTGTGCCGAGGTCCTCCTCGACCTCGGCGAAGAGTTCGGTGTCGCCCAGTCGGACCCGCGATCCCTCCGTCGGGCCGTACAGGTCCGTGTACTGGCGTCTCGAGACGTCTCTCATTCCGCGTCCTCCGCAGTGTCCGTGGGTTCGGTCGGCTGGTCGTCTCCACTGCCGGTATCCCCGAACCCGCGTTCCCGAACCCGGGCCAGCGCCGCCCCGACCTCGCCGTCGCTGGTCGCGCCGTCGGTCAGCCCGTTGTGCCCGGTGACGCGCTGGTTCCCGCCGTAGGCCACGAGGTCGACCTCGCGCTCGTCGCCCGGCTCGAACCGGACTGCGGTGCCCGCCGGCACGTCCAGCCGCATCCCGAACGCCGTCTCCCGGTCGAAGGCGAGCGCCCGGTTGACCTCGAAGAAGTGGAAGTGCGAGCCGACCTGCACGGGCCGGTCGCCGGTGTTCGCGACCGACACCGTGGCCGTCTCCCGACCCTCGTTGATCGTGACAGTCCCCTCGCCAGGGTCGACCTCGCCGGGAATCAGATCACTTCCCATCTTCGTCACCTCTCGCCACTATCTTTTGCCGATTGTCCATGTTCACTGGTGAATATCTAGAGCATTCACTAATCATTGCCGGTTGGGGCGAACGAAGCAACTGGAAAGACGGGCAATCAGTGGACGAACGACCGAGAATTTCTGAACAGTCGTGTAAAATCGGGGTCTGTCCCGACCACTGTGTGTTCCGGTATGAACGAAATTCTGCCAGTAACGCGTTCGATTGTATTCTTTCGGATGGAAACTAGGTGGATTCGTTCGGTTCCTGTCGGTAAAAGCGACGGATATTTTGATCGGATCGGAGGATTAATCACGACGGTGGTTCGTGTCGGGACACATGGCAATCACTGCTGCAGCGATCACCGGCGCGGTGGTTGGCCTCCGGCACTCGCTGGAGGCGGACCACCTGGCCGCAATTTCGACGCTCGTCGACGACCGGAAGACCGACCGCCCCGGCGTAGTCGGAGCCTCCTGGGGTGTCGGGCACTCGCTCCCGATCATCGCCGTCGGGCTCCTCTTCGTCTTCCTCAGTGCGTCGCTCCCCGAGACCGTGACGCTGGCCTTCGAGGTACTGGCCGGCCTGATCCTCGTCTATCTCGGTCTCCGGATGCTGCTGGAGGTCGCGGGGCTACTCACCGTCGAGCGCCACGAACACGACGGCCACGAACACACGCACGTCTCGCTCGGGAGCGTCTCGATCGGCTCCTTCCACACGCACGTCGACGGCGAGTCGTTCCTCGTCGGCATCGTCCACGGACTGGCCGGGAGCGGTGCCATCGTCGTCGCGCTCGCCGCGAGCGCCTCGACCGTCTCCTCCTCGTTCTCGCTGTTGCTCTCCTTCTCGGTCATCACGGTGCTGACGATGAGCGTCCTCTCGTACCTGTGGGGCTCGGTGCTGACCACCCGCCTCCAGTCCGGCCTGAAAGTCGTCGCCGGGAGCGCGAGCTTCGGCATCGGCGGTCTGCTCGTGGCGAACGAACTGCTGGGCATCGGCCCGATCCTGTTCTAACGCCTCCGTCGTCGGCGGTTTCCGTCGCCTGTACAGTCGAGCGACAGTTGTCCTGTCAAATCTTCTACATTCACTTTCTCACCATCCGTAATTGGCTGTGCTAATTTTGACCGAATGTTTGGGTTTCGAGCGAGTCCCGGATTATATTGCTAACGTGTGGGGTCTGTCCTTATACAATACGGCAGAATCTTGGGAGAATTAATACCTGCTTGGAAACTGTTATAAGTACGTGCCAATCACAGTCTTCCGTCGAAAGATGGTGGACGTATATTCGGAAAATCACGGAAGTATTGGCTACAACTCGAACGTAACTGCGGACTTTGTGGACGGTCGTCCTCGCGGGGGTGTGATGGCGTGACGAAACGCGTCAGTCGCCGCGAGTTGCTCGCCGGGGGAGCCGGCGTCGCGACGGCCTCGCTGGCCGGGTGCGCGTTGCTCGGCGAGAGTGGGAGCGGGACGATCACGCTGGGGATCCTCGAAGACCAGTCGGGGAACTTCGCGCTCAACGGCACGCCCAAACACCACGCGAGCATCCTGGCGATCGAGGAGATCAACGACGACGGGGGGATCGACGGCCAGCAGGTCGAGTACGAGGATCCGGACCCGCAGTCGGACAACGACCGCTACCTGGAGCTGACCCGGCGGATGATCAACCAGCACCGGGTCGACGCGCTGTGGGCCGGCTACTCCAGTGCCACCCGGGAGACGATCCGGCCGACCATCGACCAGAACGATCAGCTGTACTTCTACACGACCCAGTACGAGGGCGGGGTCTGTGACAAGAACGTCTTCGCGGTCGGGCCGACCGCCCGCCAGCAGCTCGGTGCCGTCCTCCCGTACCTCGTCGAGGAGTACGGGTCGGAGATCTACACGATCGCAGCCGACTACAACTTCGGCCAGCTCTCGGCCGACTGGGTGAAGGTGCTGGCCGACGAGAACGACGCGGAGGTGATCGGCGAGGAGTTCATCCCGCTCAGTAACTCCCAGTTCTCCTCGACGATCAATCGCATCCAGGAGGCCGACCCGGACTTCGTGATGTCGATGCTGGTCGGCTCGAACCACACCTCCTTCTACGAGCAGAAGGCCTCCGCGGGGCTGGACGTCCCGATCGGGACCTCGACGGCGATGGCCCAGGGGCACGAACACCTGCGGCTCGATCCGCCGGCGATGACCAACATCTACGCCGGCGTCAACTACATGGAGGAGATTCCGACGACGCGAAACACCGAGGACGGTGGCTTCGTCGACCGGTACTACGAGCGCTGGCCCGACGCCGCCTACCTCAACGAGGAAGCCGAGAACAACTACTTCTCGATCTACATGTACAAGCGGGCCGTCGAACAGGCCGGCACGACCGATCAGGCCGAGGTCAAGGAAGCTCTGGAGTCGGGTATCACCTACCCCGCGCCGGAGGCCCCGGAGGGTGAGGAGATCGAACTCGTCCCGGAGACCCACCACGTGAACCACCACATGTGGGTCATGCGGGCCGACGACGAGCACAACGTCGAGGCCGTCGACGACATGGTCATCGACGAGACCTTCCTCAAGGACACGGTCGGCTGTGACCTCACCGCGGAGGACGAGGAGACCCAGTACACGCCCCAGGACTACTACGAGGAGGCCGGGTAGGATGGCCGTCGGCATGGATCTGGTCGTCCAGTTTTTCCCGAGTTTCGCCGCCGTCGTGCTGGCGGCGACCGGGCTGGCGATCATCTTCGGCATCATGGGGGTGATCAACCTCGCCCACGGCGAGTTCATCATGGTCGGGGCGTTCTCGACCACCCTCGCGTACAACGGGGCGCTGCCGTTCGTGCCGATCCCCCCACTCCCGTTGCCCGCCGCGATGCTGACCGGGGCGCTCGTGACCGCGCTGTTCGGCCTGCTCGTCGAGCGGACGATCGTCTCCGGAGCGATCCCGAACTGGATCGCCGAGCGGACCCTCGGCCGGCCGATCATCACCCCGCTGTACGACCGGCTGCTCGACTCGATGGTCGCGACCTGGGGGCTCAGCCTCATCATGGTCCAGACCTTCCGCAACGTCTTCGGGAACTCGCTGGACGGCATCCCGATCCCGTTCGGACAGCTCGACTACGGTGCCGGCCTGTCGATCGGCACCTACCAGGTCGCGCTGGCCGGGGTCGCCGTCCTCGTACTGATCGGGCTCTACCTGGTGTTCGCCCGGACCGACTACGGGATGCGTGCCCGGGCGACCATCCAGAACGAGGACATGGCCCAGTCGCTGGGCGTCGACACCGATCGCATGTACGTGCTGACCTTCGCCTTCGGTTCCGGGCTGGCTGGCCTGACCGGGGCGCTCTACGCGCCACTCCTGAGCATCGAGCCCGGTCTGGGGTCGCAGTTCCTGGTCGACGCGTTCGTCGCCGTCGTCGTCGGTGGCGCATCCGTCGTCGTCGGGACGCTGCTGGCCGGCGGCCTCCTCGGGTTCGTCGACGCCGTCTTCTCGAACTGGTTCGGGACCTTCGCCGGGCGGATCGCCCTGCTACTGGTAGCGATCGTCTCGATCCGGTTCCTGCCCGCCGGCCTGACCGGGCTGGTCGAACGGATCCGCGAGCGCCGCGCGGAGGTGGAGTGAGATGGCCGTCGACACCGCCTCCGACGAACGGACTGGACCGCTCGGTCGACTCGCGGCGGCCCTCAGCGGGCCAAACACGATGGGCGACTCCCGGCGGTTCTGGTACGGGTTCGTCGTCGCCACGCTGCTCATGTTCGCGTTCCCGCTGTACATGCTCGACACGGCGGTCACGAACATGTCCCAGTACCTCGCGCTCGTGTTGCTCGCGCTGAGCCTCGCCGTCGTCTGGGGCTACACCGGCGTGTTGAGCTTCGGGCAGGTCGCCTTCTTCGGCGTCGCCGGCTACACCTTCGGTATCGTCGGGATCAACGTCCCCGGACCGGCCGGGACGATGGCCGGCCTGGTCATCGCCGTCGGTGTTGCCGCGCTGTTCGCGGCGGTGCTGGGCTACTTCATGTTCTACGGCGGCGTCAGCGACGTGTACGTGACGATCATGACCCTCGTGGTCGTGCTCGTGTTGCAGACCTTCCTCGACCAGACCGCGGGCGACTTCTGGACCATCGGCGACGCAGCGCTCGGCGGGTTCAACGGGATGCCCGGCATCCCCGACCTCGCCCTCGGGTTCGGCGATTCGGCGCTCGTCCTCGCGGACGACGCGCTGTTCTACGCCGCCTTGCTCGTGGTACTGGGAACGTACCTCGGGCTCCGGGCGCTCCTCAACAGTGACTTCGGCCGCGTGATGGTCGCGATCCGCGAGGACCCCGACCGGACCGAGATGCTCGGCTACGACGTCAAGCGGGTGAAACTGCTCGTTTTCACCTTCGGCGGCGCGCTCGCCGGCCTCGGCGGCGTCTTCTACGTCACCTACATGAACTACATCAGCCCCACGCAGTTCAGCCTCACCGCGGCCTCCCTGCCGGTCATCTGGGTGGCCGTCGGCGGGCGGAAGACGCTGCTCGGCCCCATCGTCGCGACCGTCTTCATCGAGCGACTCGGACTCTTCCTCTCGGTGAACGTCGGCGACTGGGCGTTCGTGATCAACGGGCTCCTGTTGCTCGTCATCGTCCTCCTGCTGCCAGAGGGGCTGCTTCCGGGACTCCGGGACCTCGTCTCCTGGGTCGGTGACCGCCGCAGCGGTGGCGAGCCCGACGATACGACCGAGCCGACCGGGGAGGTGGTCGAATGAGCGACGCTACCGAGGGGATGGACCCCGCGGTCAAACAGACCAGCGCCGAGCTGGCGACCGGGGTCGACACCGACACCATCCTGCAGACCGACGGGCTGACCAAGCGCTTCGGCGGTCTGACCGCCATCGACGACGTGGAATTCGGCGTCGAGGCCGGCGAGTTGCGCTGTCTCATCGGCCCCAACGGCGCGGGCAAGTCCACCCTCCTGAACCTGATCACGGGGGCACTCACCCCCTCCGAGGGCTCGGTCTACTTTCAGGGCCACGACATCACGGGGATGGACCCCCACGAGCGCATCCGGCGCGGGCTCTCGATCAAGTTCCAGGTGCCAAGCGTCTACGAGGACCTCTCCGTCCGGGAGAACGTCCGCCTGCCGATCCAGCGGCTGGCCTCCGGCACCGAGCGCGAGGAGCGGATCGCCGACGCGCTGGCGGCGTCCGGGCTCGCCGACAAGGCCGACATCGACGCCTCGGCGCTGTCCCACGGGGAACAGCAGCAACTGGAGATCGGCATGGCTGCCTCGCTGGAACCGGAACTCCTCCTGCTCGACGAACCCGTCGCCGGCCTCTCGGTCGACGAGCGCGACGGGATCGCCGAGCGGATCACCCGCCTCAACGAGGAGCGATCGATTGCGTTCGTCGTGATCGAACACGACACGGAGTTCGTCGCCGAGATCGCCGACCACGTCACCGTCCTCCACCAGGGCGAGACCTTCCGGGAGGGGCCGATCGAGGAGATCGAGGCCGATCCCGAGGTCCAGCGGATCTACCTCGGAGGTGAGGCCGATGCTTGAACTCGAGGGGGTACGGGCCGGCTACGACTCGACGCCGATCCTCCGGAACGTGGACCTGACGGTAGAAAAAGGCGAGATCGTCGGCGTGATGGGCAAAAACGGCGTCGGGAAGTCGACGCTCGTGAAGACCGTCGTGGGCCTCGTCGAACCCGACGAGGGGATCGTCCGGTTCGACGGCCGCGACGTGACCGACGACCCGCCGCACGAGCGGGCCCGGCAAGGGATGGGCTACATCCCGCAGGGTCGGGAGATCTTCCCCGACCTCACCGTCGAACAGAACCTCCGGATGGGCGAGTCCATAAACGCGGGCGAGTCCGAACTCCTCTACGAGGACGTGTTCGACTACTTCCCGATCCTCGACGAGCGCCGCGACCAGAAGGGCGGAACGATGAGCGGCGGCCAACAGCAGATGCTCGCCATCGCGCGGGCGCTGGTCGCCAACCCCGACCTCCTCCTGCTGGACGAACCCAGCGAGGGCATCCAGCCCTCCATCGTCGCCCAGATCAGCGAGGACATGCGCGCGATCAACGAGGACCTCGGCACGACCATCCTCTTCGTCGAGCAGAACCTCTCGGTGATCCGGGACATGGCCGACCGCTGCTACGCCATGGAACGGGGGACCATCGTCGACGAACTCGGAGAAACGGCCCTCGAAGACGAGGAGACCATCGCCTCGTACCTCGCGGTCTGACTACCCCCTTCTTTCCGCCCGACTCGACTACGGGACCCCCGCCGAGCCAAGGCTTATTACCTAGTAATATTATCTAGTGGTGGATGCCATCGACACAGCTGGCCCGCGCCAGAGAGGGGGAGATCACCCCCGAAATGACGCGGGTCGCAGACCGGGAGAACAGGGATCCGGAGTACGTCCGCGAGCAGGTCGCCGAGGGGCAAGCGGTGATCCCCGCCAACTACGGCCACGAGTCGCTCGACCCGATGGTGATCGGCCGGGAGTTCGCGACGAAGGTCAACGCCAACATCGGCAACAGCGAGACGACGAGCGATCTCGAAGGGGAACTCGAAAAACTCCACGCCGCTGTCCACTACGGCGCGGACACGGTGATGGACCTCTCGACTGGCTCGAACCTCGACGAGATCCGGGAGGCCAACGTCGCTCACTCTCCGGTGCCCGTCGGGACGGTGCCGATCTACGAGGCCGTCACGCAGGTCGACGACGTGGCCGATCTCACCGCCGATCTCTTGCTCTCCGTGATCGAAAAGCAGGCCGAGCAGGGCGTCGACTACATGACGATCCACGCCGGCGTCCTCGCCGAACACCTCTCGCTGACCGACGGCCGCAAGACCGGGATCGTCTCGCGGGGTGGCTCGATCCTCGCGCAGTGGATGGAGGAGAACAGCGACCAGAACCCCCTCTACACCCACTTCGAGGACATCTGTGAGATATTCGCCGAGCACGACGTGACCTTCAGCCTCGGCGACGGCCTCCGACCGGGCTCTTTGGCCGACGCGAGCGACGAGGCGCAGTTCGCGGAACTGGAGACGCTGGGCGAACTGACCCGCGTCGCGTGGGATCACGACGTGCAGGTGATGGTCGAGGGGCCGGGCCACGTTCCGCTCGACGAGGTGGCCGACAACGTACAGCGCCAGCAGGCGGTCTGTGATGGCGCACCCTTCTACCTGCTCGGTCCACTGGTGACGGACGTGGCACCCGGATACGACCACATCACGAGCGCCATCGGTGCGACCGAGGCCGCCCGCGCCGGCGCGGCGATGCTGTGTTACGTCACGCCCAAGGAACACCTCGGCCTGCCAGCGGCCGAGGACGTGCGGGACGGGCTGGCAGCCTACCGGATCGCCGCCCACGCCGGCGACGTGGCCGCGGACAAGCCCGGTGCGCGCGACTGGGACGACGCGCTCTCGGAAGCCCGCTACGACTTCGACTGGCGGCGGCAGTTCGATCTGGCGCTGGACCCCGAACGCGCCCGCGAGTTCCACGACCAGACGCTCCCCGGCGACAACTACAAGGAGGCCCGCTTCTGCTCGATGTGCGGCGTGGAGTTCTGTTCGATGCGGATCGATCAGGACGCCCGCGACGCCGATGGCGAGATGGAGGCCATCTCGGACGAGACGGACCTGAGCGAGTCCGCAGCGGCCGAGGTGAACTTGCCGCCGACGGGGAGCCACGACACGAGCCAGGTGCCGGACCTGCCCGACGGGGTGGAGCCAGTCCACGGCGATGGGGCCGACGGCGAGGACGCGACTGGTGACGACTAACGCGGAGGGGGAAGAGTTAGGTCGCTGGGCGGGGCCGATACAGGTATGACGGGACGCACACCGCCCCTGCAGGCCGTCCACGAGGACGCGGGGGCGTCGTTCACGGACTTCGGTGGGTGGGAGATGCCGGTGGAGTTCGACTCCATCCGCACGGAACACGCGGCCGTCCGCGAGTCGGTCGGGATCTTCGACGTGTCCCACATGGGCGAGATCGAAGTGACCGGCCCGGACGCCCGGGAGCTGATGCAGCGGCTGACGACGAACGACGTGCCCGCGCTCGATTCCGGCGAGGCACAGTACGCGATGATCACCGACGAGGACGGAATCATCCTCGACGACACGGTGGTGTACAACCTCCCGCCGGAACACGACGCCGACTACCTCTTCATCCCCAACGCCGGCCACGACGGTCAGATGTACGACCGCTGGGTCGACCACCGCGACGAGTGGGGCCTCGACGCTGAGGTGTCCAACCGGACCGACGACTACGCCATGTTCGCGCTCCAGGGGCCCGACGCGGAGGAGCGCCTGCTCGACGCCGTCGCCGAGGACCAGCGGACGACGATCTGTGGACTCAACCGGTTCGGCGTCGTCCCGGCGACCGTCGGTGGCGTCGACTGCCTGGTCGCCCGGACCGGCTACACCGGCGAGGATGGCTTCGAGTTGATCGCCCCGGCCGACGAGGCCGACACAGTGTGGGAGCAGTTCGACTGCCAGCCCTGCGGGCTGGGCGCTCGCGACACCCTCCGCATCGAGATGGGCTTTCTCCTCTCGGGCCAGGACTTCGATCCCGAGGACGATCCCCGGAATCCCTACGAGGCCGGGGTCGGATTCACGGTCAAACTCGACACGGAGTTCGTCGGCCGGGACGCGCTGGAGCGGGTCGACGCCGAGGGCGTCGCGGAGCGACTGACCGGCTTCCGACTGGTGGACCGGGGGGTTCCCCGACAGGGCTACACCGTCCGGGACCTCGACGGCGAGGCCATCGGGACCGTCACGAGCGGGACGATGAGCCCGACGCTCGAGAAGCCGATCGGGCTGGCCTACCTCCCCGTCGAGTATCGGAGTCCGGGCGTCAACGTGCAGGTGATGGTCCGGGGCGAGCCGAAAAAGGCACAAACACAGGCGTTGCCATTTCTGGATAGATGAGCTTCGAGATTCCCGAGGACTGCCGGTTTCTGGACTCCCACGAGTGGGCACGCCGCGAGGATGGTACCGTCCGGGTCGGCATCTCAGATTTCGCACAGGACGAACTCGGCGACGTGGTGTTCGTCGAACTCCCCGCCGAGGGCGACCAGGTGACCCAGGGCGAGGAGTTCGGCGTCGTCGAGAGCATCAAGGCAGTGTCCGACCTCTACTCCCCCGTCTCGGGCACCGTCGTCGCGGTCAACGACGACCTCGTCGACGCTCCGGAACTGGTCAACGAGGACCCCTACGGCGACGGCTGGATGCTCGACGTCGAGATCGACGACGAGAGCGAACTGGACGACCTGCTCTCGCCCGAGGCGTACGACGACCAGATCGCCTGAGCGGCTACCGCGACGGACCGATCACCGCCGAACGGCCGGTCACCTTCGTGCGTCGGGTCGGAATCCAGTCGAAGATACGACGGTGTCCCGCTGGTGTTCGCCACAAACGGATTAGGGCTGCCTCGTGTAGGTCGACGTATGGAATCCGTCAGTGTCACCCGGACGTTCGACGCCGACCCCGAGACAGTCCGCGACGCGATGGCCGACGTCCAACCGTTCATGGCGGCAGCGGGCTTCGACGAGACCCGCGTCGACGGCGACGACCTGACCATCGTCAACGGCTTCGGCCTCGCCGCCATCGAACTGTCGCTCACCATCGTCGACCGTGACGACGTCGAACTGGCTTACGAACAGGACGAGGGCATCTTCGAGGAGATGTGGACGACCTACGAGGTGGCGGCCGAGGACGGCGGAACCCGGGTGACGGCGACGACCGAGTTCCAGCTAGACGTGGCGGTGGTCGGTGCCGTCCTCGACGCGACGGTGATCAAACGCCAGCGGCGGCGCGAACTCACGAAACAGTTCGACTGGCTCGAATCGAACCTGACCTGACGCCGGTGGGTCCCGGTCCCGCTCCGATTCAGACGGCCGCTTCCGTGTTCTCGCCGGCACTGTCGACCGACCTGGCCGAACCGGTTCATCGTTTTCCGACCGGAACCTGGAACTCACCGGGTTCTGCTGGTGGATCCCCCAGCAGAACCCGGGCCGATATCTGCCTCGAACAGCTTTCTCCACGGCCTGGGGGTCGTAGTCGTCGACGAGCACGAAATACTCTTTGCCGTCGAGGCCGTCGTCGGCCCGGACGCTCTCCTCGTGCGCTGTGCCGACGGGATATCGCCTCCGTCAAGCTCGTCGGTCCAGTCCAGCGACTCGGCCGCTCCACCAATTTGATATAGCGATATGTAATTTATTGCCGAACGGCACGGCTGGCTGAACCGTCCTGAACCGAACGAACGGAACACTTTCGACGCTCGCGTACTGGATTTCCGATACGCATACGTGTCAGCGTCGACCGAACTCATCGCGCTCGTCGTCACCGTCGTCGGCGTCGGCGTCGCCGCTCAGCTGTTCTCGGACTGGCTGAGCGTCCCGAGCGTCCTGTTCTGGCTCGCGGCCGGTGTCGCGGTCGGTCCCGAAGGACTGGGCATCATCACGCCGACGGCCATCGACGGCGGGTCGCTGTCGGCCATCGTCGGTCTCTCGGTCGCCGTCATCGTCTTCGAGGGGGCGTTC